>DAIMET010000017.1:10641-25774 GCA_036725105.1 Calditrichota bacterium | reverse complement strand
ATTTTGTCGATGGAGAAACCAGAAGACATCATGGATGGTCAAGAATTCAAAATCCCTGTTCACGTAGAAAACGCTGATAAAATTCGTTCATTTGGACTTACACTTTGTTATCCCCAAGATTTGCTGTATTTAAAAAAGGTTGAAAAAGGAGATTTTTTCCTTGGTAATGAAGAAGACATTCTTTTCAATACCACCCCATCAAAAGGTAAGGTTTCTATCAACTACTCGCGCAAAGAACTAGGAGAAAGCGGTAGTGGTCATGTGGCTTTTCTCACGTTTGTCGCGAAAACTGCAACCAAACAAGATCAAATGGCTAGCATCGACTTTTTAAATGTTTCTTTGCGTGATACATTGCTATTTTCAAAAACTGCTGTCACAAAATCATTATCATTTCCGATCCGACAAGGAAAGATCACTCTCATCTACCTTCAAATAGGTTCTACTTCCGTTAAAATTAACGAACGATCCACTTCTATTGAGGCTGCTCCTTACATTCAGAATGGCCGAACACTTGTTCCTTTACGAATCATTGCAGAAAACATGAGAACAAACGTTGAATGGTTCGCACAAGAACAAATGATAGAATTAACTCAATATGACAAAATCATCCGCCTTTGGATAAACAAACCAACATGCCTGGTTAATGGCAAGGAAATTGCATTACCAGACCAGGTTGCCCCAGCTATTAAAAATGGTAGAACCTTTATTCCTTTACGCTTTGTTACCGAACAGTTACAAGGCAAGGTTAGCTGGAATGGCTCTACGCAAACCATCACAATTGAATACCCCAACTACAACTCATAGGAGGAATGATATGTCCAAATTAGTAGAATGTGTTCCAAATATATCTGAAGGACGTAATAAAGAGATTATTGAAGCATGTGTTAATGAAGTACGCTCTATTGATGAAGTTAAACTAGTTGACTATTCGTCCGATCCAGACCATAACAGATCTGTCATTACTTTCGTTGGATCTCCTGAAAAAGTAAAAGAAGCAGCTTTCGCTCTTACTAAGAAAGCTGCTGACCTTATCGATTTAACTAAACATCAGGGAACTCACAAGCGAATGGGAGCAGTGGATGTCATTCCTTTCATTCCATTGGGAGAAACCACCATGGAAGAATGCATTCAGATTAGTGAAGAACTTGCAGAAAAAATTGGAACAGAACTCAATATCCCCGTATATCTATATGCAAACTCTGCTAAACGAAAACATTGTGTTAAACTGCCTACTATTCGTAAAGGAGAATTTGAAGGTTTTGATGATAAGATAAAACTATCCAAATGGGAACCCGACTTTGGTCCAGCAAAAAAACATCCCTCCTTTGGATGTGTGGCTGTTGGTGCAAGAGAATTCTTAGTCGCATTCAACATATATCTTGATACTCAAGATCTTAGTGTCGCTACTACCATTGCAAATTCTCTTCGAGAAAGCGGTGGAGGACTACAGCACCTACAAGCAATGGGAATGTACATTGATGAAAAATCAATGGTACAGGTTTCCATGAATATCCTGAATTTTAAAAAACTCCCCTTATATCGATTGATAGAGACCATTCGTTTAGAAGCAGCCAGGTGGGGTGTTTCTATACGAGAAACCGAATTGATTGGTCTTATACCACTTCAAGCCATTCTTGAATCCTTTTCCTACTACACACAGCTACCCGGTCTTAGTACAGATCAGATTATTGATATGAAGATTCACGAAGACTAGTTTTTCGTTCATGAAGGAGTTTTTATTTGATCGATCTACAATCAGCATACGATGTTTTAGTCATTCGGTATGGTGAAATTTACTTAAAAAGTAAACCGGTACGTAAAACATTAGAAAAAATTCTAGAGTCAAGATTGCGATGGAAACTAGACAAAACTTCTTTGTCTGGAAAGTACAAACTCGTTTTACGCCAAAACATTTTTTACCTTTATGGGCAACTATACGCAGAACTCATTCCATATATTGCCAATACATTTGGTGTTCACTCTGTAAGTCCAGCTATCGAATGCCAGCCAACAATTCCATCCATTCGTTCAGCTGTTAAATTGCTAAAAAATTCACTGGGTGAGTACCATCCTGCATCGTATCGCATTGAAGCAAAAAAGGATAAACGCCTTGCAATGTCCCATTACACAATGGAATACGAAGCTTCAAGTTTTTTCCCTTCCTGGAAAGTACAATTAAAAAACCCCGCATTCACAATTTACATTGATGCAAAGGAACACAATTGTTATGTTTATGCTCACACTATACCTGGACCAGGTGGCTTTCCATATGGTTCTCAGGGAAAAGTTGTAGCTCTCACTTCAAAGGGCATTGATTCACCTGTCGCAGCTTGGCTTATGGCAAAAAGAGGTTGCAAATTGCTTTTGCTTCACTTAGGGGAAGATCCACCCGTTCGTTACAAAGAAATATTGGAATCATGGTCAGGCGCTGCAGTCTCTCTACTTACAATTCCATTTACTTCCTTTATACAAACGTTAGCATCAAAGGGTACTGGATCGTTTCAGTGTATTTATTGTAAAAAATCGATGTATATTGCAGCTGAAACCATAGCAAAAAAAACTTTTTGTCTTGGGATTGTATCAGGAGAAAATCTAGGACAAGTTGCATCTCAAACACTCTCCAACTTATATGAATTAACATCAACAATCCAAATGCCCCTATATCGGCCTCTCCTAACCTACGACAAGGTGGAGATCATTCAATTGGCAAAGAAAATTGGTACATACGGCGTATATACACATCCTGATTGTCCTTATGTGCCTTCACAGCCAGCTACATCGATATCCCCAAAAAAACGGGAAGAATTAGTACGTAGAATATCCATCCATGAAGAAACTCTGAAATACTTAAAGGAAGTTCTGAGTGAATAACAAACAATGGATCGGTTTTGTTTTAGCAAGTCTTTTTAGCATTCTAGGAATTGCATATTTATGGAATCAGGCAGGTCAGTTCTCTTTTTTCGACCTACAACCTTATTGGATACTATTCGCTTTCTTTTTGTTCATTCTGATGTGGTTCTGTGATGCAACAGCTCTCTATTTTATACTACGTTCTAACGAACAGAAGATTTCTATTGTTCTTCTATTCCGACTCACATTGAGTGCATTCTTTTTTGGTGCTATTACACCTTTTCAAGCTGGAATGATACCAGCATTAACTGGCTTTTTATCAAAACACAATATTTCAGTTGAGATAGGACTTCCATCTATTCTTTTAAAGAGCACAATCAATGGAGTTATTCGATCTATTATCTCCATTTTTTTGGCTATCTACATGAAAGATGTTTTTAGTGGACAAGTAACCTTCATTCTTTTCTCGTATGGAGGTGCTGTTTTGCTTGGCTATATTCTGCTATTAAATCAATCTTCTCTTGCTAATCAAATCCGAAATCTACTCTCTGGATTTTTTTACTGGATAGGAAGGCTTGTACCAAGATGGAAAAATTCTATGAACAACGTTGGTGATTCCTTTCTCTCTTTCCCTTTAACAATGAAGCCTTTGTTAAAAAAGAAATCCTGGATAATCCCTACTTGTTTTTTTATCTTGATGTTCTGGAGCATCCTTTTTACGCTCCCATATCCAATCTTTCGATCCTTGCACCTTGAAGCTCCTTTCATTGATTTAGCAATGCTACAGGCTGCTTATTATATGTTTCAGTCTTTTTTACCCAGTCCGGGAGGTAGTGGAATTGCCGAGGTAGGACTTGGGTATGTTTACTCCATGTTTATAGGGGGGAGTTCTCCTGTTTTTGTCTTTTTGCTCCGGTTGTTTACATTTTACTTACCGCTAGCCTTTGGGGGGATTTTTTTATTTGGGAAAAGCTCTTTTTCTACGAAAATAAAATGAACAACTTTTCCCATATTGCTTACTAGAAGTAATGAAACTAATTACCCTGGAGGTAACAAATGAAAAAATGGATAGCCGTTTTTACAACAGCACTAATGCTGTGCAGTATAGGTTTTGTACGTTTTTCGATTCCTCGTGCACAAGCAGCTAATTCCCTTGTATTAACCTATTCTCCACAACCATTAACTGCGGGTTGTGTACCTGAAATGATTGATCCAAATGAACCCTTTACTATATATATTTCTGATCAAGCTGGGAATCCTGTAGATCTAACCCTTGGTGGCCAGGTTGAAGATGAAGCTGTATGGAACCTTCTGTTTAAGGATTCCCATCCAGATGAAATCGGTCAATACTACTGGGTACGAACCGATTTGCACAATGATGACGGAAGTCTAGAAGACAATGATAGCCTATTTGGTTTTCGTCCCATTGAAATAGATTTTCGCCAAGCTAGCGAAGGAATCTATATCTTTAAAGGATTTTGTGCAAATGACACAGGAAGCTTTGTTGTAACAGCTTTCACACCTGACCGTAAAGCTGCGGGAGCAGTCCGTGTTGAAGTTGTATCTCCAGATCTTAATTATGAAATCATGAACACGGAAGATCCAAACGGAACCAAGTTTACTGTTCCAGGAAATCCTGATTTTGTTATGACTGCAGGGGATAATCGGTTATACCAAATAACTGCCTATGCAAGAAATGCACAAGGTAAGCTAATTCGAGGCATTGATCGTGATGTGAATATTTGTAACGGTGCTACCGAAGTAGCCAGATTTACTCCATTTACGACGAAATGTGCAAATTTTGAGAATAGTCCTGTATCAAGAAAAAGTGGATTCTATTCACTCAACAATACTGACACCATGTTTATCACCGATACAAACCAACGCTACTATCTGCACCTAGGTGTTGATTACAATAGAAACGGGAAAATTGATACTGGAAATCGTGAAATGATTGAAATGTCATATTTCAAAGTTCGTGATTTGGATCAGTATGGAAACATCGTAAAAACGAATTACTTATCCTATTATATTACCTCCAATGTCCAGTGGGATGATGGAACATTTGAGCTGGATCCACAGTTTGATTTTGCTCCACCCTTTGAAGGTTGGGGATTAGGAACTATTTACAACACTGCAAAAGCTGGTGGATATTTAATTGCTGACTTAAACGATGATGAAAAATTGGACTACCATGATTCCTTGTTGTTTGATCGCCAGGGAGGATGCACTTTTTACATTTTCTCTGAAGACATCACGAGTGTGGGAGGTTTGGTTGCCTGTAATCCTTACGGCGGAAGAGACGTAGCAGGGGGTCCCCCCATCAGTTCTTCCTCAGCAACTCAGATCCGCACAAGATATCAAAAAGATCATGTGTTCGCTTTAGATTTTGATTGCATTCCTTCTCGCATCATTGGATCTGGAAAACCAGGAGTGAAGATTTATAATGCAAAAACATCCCAAGAACTAGGCAAAGAGTTTTATAGCAAATATAATTACGACCTTGTGTTTGGAAAAGAAAATCATTTGCTCTTTGAAATCACTCCCGGTGATGTCCGAGATCTTTCTCCTTCGATGGAAGGGATAATTGGATTAAGCGGTAACCAAAGCGAAGCAGCTATCTATGGAAGATTAAACTGGATTGATGGAAAAGCTGTCACCACAATGCTTTTTACTCCTACCGGTTTAGGTGAAGGTGTTGTATGGGTAGATGCAGTATTTAAAAACACATCTACAGATGGTCCTTACCAGATTAAACTAGAAAAAATCCTCTATCTAGATTCAGTAAAAGGACAGGGGATAGAATGCAAACCGGATAAGGTACACCAAAACACAAAAACAGATCTAACAATCACTGTTAAAGAGGTTGGTACCCAAAGACGGGTAGAAGGAGCAACCGTTGAGGTTGATGGTAGTGGTGTATGGGAAACAGGCAAAACAAATCAAGATGGTATTTTTCGATGCACGGTTAAACCAACTGAAATTGGTGAAATTACAATTCGAGTTTCAAAAGAAAATTTGATCGGTGATTCCATTACTATCCCTGTCTTCCCTGAACAGGTGAAATTATTTTTGGAACTTGATCCCGTTAAATCTCCTACCAAACAATCGGAGATTCAGATATCAGGCATTAGCTCACCTGGAGCTACTGTTACGTGTCAAACAAAAGAAGTGGTTGTAGAAGATGATGGATCATTTCTGTTCGATGGTATTCGCTTAGAAGAAGGTATGAATGCTATTTTAGTACAAGCATCTTACGAAGACCAATCTGTAAAAAAACTTGTTGAAGTAACTCGTGACACCACCCCTCCTTCTCTGATGATCAGCCTACCTCAAGAAAAACTGATTGACAAAGATACTTGGATTTTCACGGGTCGAACAGAACCGGAATCAATTGTCAAAGCGAATGGTATTGAAGCAAAACTAGTACATGATTTATTCCAAGTGGAAGTACCCCTTCAAATGGGAAATAACACAATTACTTTCACATCTAGTGATATTCTAGGAAATCGAACGGAAGAAACAATTACAATTTACAACTGGCATGAAACATTAATCAAACTTACTATTGGAAAAGAAACTGCCACTATTAATGAAGAAATTGCAGTTTTGGATGCTCCGCCTTTCATTATGGAAGGTCGAACATTTGTGCCTGTTCGTTTTATCGCAGAAAGTTTTGGGGCTGAAGTGGAATGGCTCAAAGAAACTGAAACAATTGTGATCAGAACAGATGACACTACAATTAGTATGCAGATTGGCAATCCAATTGCCATGGTGAATGCTTCTGTTCATCAAATGGATGCTCCTCCTGTCATACAGAATGGACGGACATTTGTACCTGTTCGTTTTATCGCAGAAAGTTTTGGAGCAGAAGTAGACTGGATAAAAGAGACCGAAACCATTGTGATTCGAAAGTTACAGTAATACGTTTCTAGCTATATAATAAGCGAGTTATAAGCTCGTTAGACAATACCACACCCTTTTCTGTCAGAACAATACGGGGCGAATGATAAAGAAGCCCTGTAACTGGGTCTAGAAAAGGGTGTTTGTATTGAAATTGTATCCATCCATATGCAAGAAACTCTTGCATAATTCGCCTGTTCTGTTTTGGGACGCTCATCAGAGGGATTCCCACATCGAGTAGGCGAAAATGTAACATGTTTCTCTCAAATTCTATTTGCTTTTTTGTAAGTTTTTCTGCTTTTCCGGTAGGAACCTTTTGCAGGGAAAGAGCTCCAGTGTATTGTAAGAAGGACGGAAAATTGGTATATCGATAAGCTTTCGTAGATGGTTCCAGCATTTGAAAACCCGTAGAAGACAATCCAAATGCTGCCCATGAATCCAGGTTCCAGTAATGTAAATTATGCCTACATTCGTAGGATGATTTTGCAAAATTTGAGATTTCATAATGGTGAAAACCCATGCCTGTAAGAGCTTTTACCATTTGGTTCCAATGGTGTATAGCTTGCTTTTCTGATGGAACAACAAGCTTTTTGGTTCGTAGTAGTCGCGCAATCGGAGTTCTTCTGGATATGGTTAAAAAATACATGGATATATGTGTAATAGGAAGTTGAGCAATCTGCTGAATCATCTCTTCTATGCTACAGTCTGTTTCTCCTGGAAGTCCCATCATAAAATCACAATTTATTGAAGAAAAACCTGCTTCATGTGCACAATGAATAGCTTCTATAGCTTGCTTTGTGTTATGCCTTCTTTGTATGTTTTGCAAAATAGAGTCTTGTAAAGCTTGCACTCCTATGCTAATGCGATTAACACCGATTTTTTTGTATTGCATCAATAAGGATTGATGAATGGTATCTGGGTTCGCTTCAATCGTAATCTCACAGTTTTTTGCAATCCGGTAGGTGTTATGAATTTTATCCAGAAGTGCGTTGAGTTGAAATGCTGTAAGAAGGGAAGGAGTACCACCACCAAAAAAAATGGAATCTATCTCAAGAGCGGAAAAATCCCTACTGCGGAGATCCATTTCTTTCATGAGCTCATCGATGTAAATGGGTAATCGATCATCAAGGGGATAGCTCACAAAATCGCAGTAATTACATTTTGATAAACAGTATGGAATGTGGATGTATAAGCCGCCTAAGGAACTGGTTTGATGGGAGTTCGTTGAAAAACTCATTTACACGTCATTTGACAAGTATAGGCCTGCAAAGTGTTTTGGAGTAAAATTGCTGTAGTAAGAGTTCCTACTCCTCCCGGTACGGGAGTAATGGCAGACACATGAGGAACCAAAGAGTCAAAATCAGCATCTCCTACTAGGCTACCTTCGAAGAAATTAATTCCCACATCAATAACGACAGCACCCTGTCGGACCATTTCTTTGGTTAGAAATTTCGGCTTTCCTACTGCCACTATTACAATGTCGGCTTGGTTGCATTTTTCGGTTAAATTTGATGTTCGACTGTGACAGATTTGCAGAGTTGCATTCTTATCAAGAAGCATCATGGATAAGGGTTTTCCAACAACATCAGAACGACCTATCATGACAATATCTCTACCCTCCATAACAATTTGATAGTGCTCAAGAATCATCATCACGGAAAGTGGAGTTGGGGGATAAAACACTGGTTTGGACTGAAACAACATCCCCGCAGTATAGGGATGGATACAGTCCACATCTTTTTCGGGAGACACTTTCTCGGCTAAGGCATGAAAAGATAACCCACTTGGTACGGGTCTTTGGATGATTATCCCATGAATGCCCGAATCACGATTTAGTTTATCGAGACATGACAGAACATCGGCTTCTGTAGAGTCTGCCATTGAAAACAATTTGTAATCATACCCCAATTTAACAGATGCTTTTTCTTGATTCTTAACATAATTGCGTGCATCTGGTGAATCATCCAGCAAAATGGATGCTAAACAGGGCTTATCTGGAGATATTTTCTGAAGATTTTCTTTCAGAGATTCCCGAAGAGAATGGGAGATAGAACGGGCTTCTAGTATTTTGGTTGTTGACATGTAGTACCTTCCATGGAGTAGTCTTGATAATGTCATTATAGTAAAAATTCTTCTGTTGTGAAACGGTATAAATAGGGTCCGATAGGCTTGCAAGATCATAGATATACAGGTAAATTCTGACCATGGGGATATTGGGAAGCTCGTAAAAAAGCCTTAGAGCATTGATGTAAAACAAAAGAATGGGAAGAAAACGTTTTCTTTGGAACATTTCCCAGGATTCTATAGAATCTAGAATCTTTGGTTCTCGTTGGATTTCAATGGGTTGGTTTTTCAGGTTCGTTGTAATAGAAAACATGGTTTCCTGAAGTAGGTGCTCCATTTTTCCATGATTCTCAATGCAGCCAAATGCTTGAGCGGTTTGGGCTAAATGATAATCAGCTTGCATCAGGGCAAGCTTTGTCTCTTTGAATTCCATGGAATGATTATAAGAATGTCCAAATAAGACTACAGCTTTCCAAAGAGAAGAAAGAAAAAGAAGATAGTGATGAACGGAATTTCTATCAATAGAAGATTGATATGCATACTCAAGAACAAAAAAAAGAAGTCGTTCTTGAAAAAGTAAAGAGGTCGACAAATCGGTGTCGACCTCTGTTTTTACAAATTGATCTGAGAATTCAAGAATATATTGTTGAATCCAGCTCCGTAAAGTATCGTCGGAGGCAAATTCCATATGAATTCTTAACGCTTACGGTATTGACGATCTTTTCTGGCACCACGAAGTCCGGCTTTTGCTCTTTCTTTAATACGAAGATCACGGGTTAAGATCCCTTTTTCACGGTACACAGATTTTGTATCAGGATCAAATTCGACAATTGCCTGTGCAATTCCATGACAGCATGCCACAACTTGGGAGGAAGATCCTCCACCATGTACTTTTACTCGGATGTCGAATTGGTTTTCTTTTTTTCCAAGATGGAAAATGCTCATGAGTCGTTTTTGCTGTAAGTCAGATACAAAATAGTCTTTCATATCTTTCCCGTTAATACGTATTTTTCCTGAACCAGGACGCAAAACAATTCTTGCGATTGATGTTTTTCTATAACCGGTACTTAGAATTGGGTGTGTTGCCATATTGTTTTCTCCTTATAACGCTGTAATACGCATTGGTTTCTGAGCTTCGTGCTTATGTTCAGCTTGGTTAAATATGCGTAATTTTTTCATTTGTTTTCTAGCTAAAGAACCGTTTTTTACCATTCCCCAAACGGCTTTATAGATCATCTGGGATGCATCTTTTTGTCGTTGACGGAAAGCAGGAGTTTTCTTTAATCCTCCAACATATCCTGAATGTCTATAATAGATCTTGTTTAATTCTTTGGTACCGGAAAGTTTAACTTTGGATGCATTGGTGACAATTACAAAATCACCCACATCGGCATTTGGGGTATATTCGGGTTTGTTCTTGCCCATAATAATCTGAGCAGCTTTTTTAGCTACTCGACCCAAAATTTTACCGTCTGCATCAATAATGAACCATTTCTTCGGTACTTCCTGTTCAGTATAAAAATGTGTCGTCATATTTTACCTCAATCAATTTGTCATTAAACAGCATAAAAATGCCATTCTATTTCAATATATTCAAACAATTGTAATAATTTACACAAACACAGGTAAAAATCAACCCATATATATGCATTTGACTTTAATGTTCGGTATAGTATAAGTATATAAGCTAAATCAAGAAATTCCTAGGAGGAAGTATGAAAATTACGAATTATGAAGTCAAAGATACAACTGTCAACGCGAACATTGATTTCACTGAAGAAGAAATTGCGTCTCACTTTCAATCTTTATACAAAGAATACGCTCCTTCTATTGCCATACCTGGTTTTCGTAAAGGAAAAGCTCCACTGCATTTGTTGAAAAGTCATATTAATTACACTCGCTTTTACGAAGATTTAATGTATCGTATCGCAGAGCAAGCCATCGGTTTCATGCTTAAAGAAAAAAAGGACGATTATATCGATTACCCAAAAGTAGATTATTCCGATTTACCTATTGAAAATGAATCTTATTCTATCGGCTTAAAAGCTGAATTGTATCCAAAGGTAACGCTTCCCGACTTTTCAAAGATATCCGTGAAAGCAGTAAACCCTCCCAGCGAAGAAAAATTATACAATAGCAAAATCGACCAATTTTTAAATATTCACGCTACCTGGGAACCCATAGAGGGTGCTCCTGAAATCGGTGATTATGCGATCATTCAGTATACTGAAATCCCCGAAGGAAAGACTGCTGATGAAATTGAAGTAACAGGCAACCCATCAGTAATTGAGCTGGGTAAAAATACCCTGTTTCCAGACAGCGATGACAAAATCATGAAGTGTGCACCTGGAGAAACCACCGTTATCCCTTATACAACATCAGCTAGGAGCATGCAATTTAAGGTACAAGTCATTAGTTACAAAAAGAAAATAGTTCCAATTTTGGATCAATCCCTTTTGGAAAAAGTAAATATCGATGAATCCCTGGAAGATTTTCAAAACCGACTACACGAAGAAGCAAAAGATGATTACGACAAGAGAAAAGAAGATAATCAACTAACTGCTGTGTTTCAGTATCTTGAAGAGAAAGCAGAAATTGAAACTATCCCGGAATCCTTATTGAATTCCTATGTTGAAATGGAGCTCAATCACTTCAAAGATCAACTCAGTAAATCAAAGCTCTCCATGGATCGTTTTTTAGAAAGTAACAATATCAAACTAGAAGATTTTAAGAAACAATTGGAACCAAAAGCCAAACAAAATGTAAAGGTTGACATGATGATACGACAAATCTACAAAGAGCAACCAGAATTAGCGCTTCAAGATGCAGAGGTTATTGGCAAAATGAAAGAGTTTTTGGGAACATATAGTAAAGAAGACCAAAATAAACTTGATATGAGACATGTAGAGAATTTGATTCGTGATCACATGATTCGGGAAAAAGTGATGAACTACATCACGCAAACTGTTCATGTAACATTTACAGATTAAAAAGCTCTTAGAAAGGATGACAATGACAATTCCTTGGGTGATTGAAAAAACTGAACAAGGAGAAAGGCAATATGATATTTATTCCCGCCTTTTAAAGGACAGGATCCTTTTTATTGGAGGCGAGTATTTATCTGAGAATTCTGCAAATGCCATCATTGCTCAATTACTCTTTCTAGAAGCTGAAGATTCAAAATCCGATATATCGATTTACATTAACAGTCCTGGTGGAGTACTGCGAGGAGGTTTAGCAATATATGACACCATGCAATACATTAAACCGGAGATTCGAACAATCTGTATTGGTTTAAGTGCCTCTATTGCTGCCATTATTCTTGCTGCTGGTACTCCAGGGAAGCG
This sequence comes from Calditrichota bacterium, assembly GCA_036725105.1. Taxonomy (GTDB): domain Bacteria; phylum Caldisericota; class Caldisericia; order UBA6126; family UBA6126; genus JAGLCW01. The sequence goes on along the minus strand of DAIMET010000017.1, from coordinate 13,610 downwards.
ATTTGCTCTTCCAAATGCCCGTATCATGATCCATCAACCGTCTGGGGGTCTTATTGGAAAAGCTACTGATGTAGATATATACACCCATCAGCTTCAACAAGAGCGAGATACCCTCAATCGAATATTATCAAAACATACAGGTCAATCCATCGAGAAAGTTTCTTCTGATACAAAGCAAGACTGTTTTTTCACACCAGAAGAAGCAAAAAAATATGGTCTGATAGACAGAATCTTTTAAGGAGGAATGCCTATCTAGGTATTTATGAAAAATTACACATCAAAAACAACGATAACACCCAATGATGATATGAGCTTCTTCACGGAAGCACCATTGGTGCCTGTACGCAATGTTGTTTTATTTCCAAATGTCGTACAACCCCTGACAGTTGCTAGAAAACAATCCATTAATGCAATTGAACAGGCACTTCGTCAGGATCGATTCATTGTTCTTACTACGCAAAAGCATGAACATACAGAAGATCCAAAACCTGAAGACCTATACCAAATAGGTATTGGAGCAGAAATTCTTCAAGTCATTCGAGTACCCGATGGAACGTTGCGGGTTATCATTGAAGGATTCGCTCGTGTCGATATTACTGATTTTGTGTTAACCAACAATTATTATGTTGCAAAAGTTAATCCATTTGACCAAATTGATATTCAATCCGAAATTAGACATGCTTTAAAAAAGGAACTGATTGATTCTTTTGAAGAATATTATCAGCTCAATAAAAGATTATCCCCTGAAAACTATGTGGACCTTTCTAACATATCCAATATGGAAAGACTCTCCAACATGATTTCTTCGTACATCATCCTTCCAGTGTCAGAGAAGCAAGAAATCTTGGAAACACTAGACGGTGAAGCACGCTTTTTCCGACTTATTGAGTTTTTAAAACGAGAAATTGGAGTTTTAAAACTACAAAAAAAGATCGACACTGAAGTTCGAGAAAAATTCGACAAGACCCAACGAGAATACTATCTTAGGGAGCAATTACGAGTTATCCAAAAAGAACTGGGAGAAGGGGATGGAGAATTTGCAGATGATATCGAAAAGTATCGTCAACAAATGGGAGAAAGAAAACTCCCTGAAAATGTTGTTAAAAAATTAAACGAAGAAATTAATCGTTTAACAAAAATGCCACCCATGATGGCTGAATCAGGAGTTGTCCGGAATTACATTGAATGGATTCTAGCTCTCCCGTGGGAAAAAAGTACCGATGACGTACTAGATCTTCAACAGGCAAAGAAAACATTGGATGAAGATCATTATGGACTTGAGGATGTAAAAGAGAGAATTCTAGAATACCTGGCAATCTGTAAATTGAGTACCAAAATCAAAGCCCCTATCTTATGCTTGATTGGTCCTCCTGGGGTTGGTAAAACATCTCTTGGAAGATCAGTAGCAAGAGCAATGGGACGCAAAATTGTACGCATATCATTAGGTGGAATTCGTGATGAAGCTGAGATTCGTGGACATCGGCGCACGTATGTGGGTGCAATGCCTGGTCGTATCATTCAGGGTATGAAAAATGCTGGAACCAAAAATCCTGTCTTCTTGCTTGATGAAATTGACAAGGTTGGAAATGATTTTCGTGGTGATCCCTCTTCTGCCTTACTTGAAGCTCTTGATCCAGAACAAAATACAAGCTTTAGCGATCACTTTTTAGAAATCCCCTATGATTTATCTAGCGTTTTCTTCATAACAACAGGCAATGTTTTACACACTATTCCAAGCGCACTCCGAGACCGTATGGAAGTCATCAATATCCCTGGCTATACAGACGAAGAAAAATTCCACATTGCCAAAGATTTCCTACTTCCTCGGCAACTGGAAAATACTGGATTAAAGCAATCCAATATTGAAATGCCCGAAGAAACATTGAAAAAGATTATTTCAGACTACACCCGAGAGTCTGGTGTTCGAAACCTTGAAAGACAAATTGGTAAAATTTTCCGCCAGATTGCAATGAAAAAGGCGAGTTCAAAGTCTTTCCGTAAGGTAAAAGTTACACCAGACGATTTACTCAAATATCTGAAAGTGCCTGTAAATCATCATGAAGTTGCAGGCAAAGATTTCGGACCGGGTATTGCAACTGGCTTATCCGTTACTCAGTTCGGTGGAGAAATACTCTTCATTGAAGCAATTTCGATGAAAGGTACAGGTAAGCTTATCCTTACAGGACAACTTGGTGAAGTCATGAAAGAATCTGCTACTGCAGTTTTAAGCTACATCAAGAGCAACACAGAATACTTTAAAATTGATCCTGAGGTATTGGAAAAAGAAGATATTCATCTTCACTTTCCTGAAGGAGCTATTCCAAAAGACGGTCCATCAGCCGGTATAGCTATATTTACAGCTCTTATTTCCTTGTTGAAAAATCAATCCGTCTCTCCTTCAATAGCCATGACAGGTGAGGCAACTCTGATTGGCCGCGTTTTGCCCATTGGGGGTTTAAAAGATAAATTATTAGCAGCACAAAGAGCAGGAATCAAGAAGGTATTGATTCCAAAAGAAAACGAAAAGAATTTAATTGAAATCCCCAAAGATATTCTTAAAAAGTTAAATGTTATTATCGTTGAAGACTTGAAAGATGTCTACAAAGAAGTCTTCAAAGCGTAATCCCATAGAATTTTACTAACCCAAAGAAAGTGCTACAATACTACTATGGACAAAGTTGGATCAATTTTAAAGAAAAAAAGAGAAGAACTTGAATACGGATTAGATCAAGTATCCGAAGATACCAAGATTCGTCGGAAATACTTGGAAGCCATTGAAAATGGTACGTACAATCAAATACCTGATCCTGTTTACACACGAAGTTTTTTACGGATTTATGCTGATTATTTAGGGCTTGATCAAGTATTTATTGTTAAACGTTACCTAGACGAAATTGCACCAGAAGAGACCATTGAAGAGTCTGCGAAAAACACTTTTTCTTCTCTTCAATCGCTGTTTCAAGCAAATC
>DAIMET010000017.1:0-10541 GCA_036725105.1 Calditrichota bacterium | reverse complement strand
GCTGATACGTCCAATCAGCAGAGCTGCTGGGTAAAACCAGTTGTAGATGGCGTTACCAAAAATGCATATACATTGAAAAACACCATTAACAAAGCTTCTTATGAATGTAACAATTCATTTCAGGTTCACTTAGGTAATGCCGGCATCATTTCTCTTCGTATAAACGGTTATTTGGTAAATACCATCGGAGAAAAAGGCGAAGTTATCAGTTTAGATATCCTTCTAGAGCCTGAACAATACATTCTTATGGATACCCTCAAGGGGGGTATTGTGGTAGATTCAAGACGTTTTGAAAAAGACATTCCCTAACCCAAGATCTGTTTCACTAATCAGCTTGGGTTGTGTAAAAAATACAGTTTTATCTGAAAAAATTGCCTCATTATTTTCCGAAAATGGTTTTCAGGTTGTTCCAGAATCACCTTCAACGGACCTTTTTATCATCAATACTTGTGGCTTTTTACAGATAGCTCGAGAAGAAGGTCTATCTGTTATTCAAGACATACTTGATACATACTCAGTTAATCAGCACCAAATCATTATACTAGGCTGCTATGCATACCGTTTTCCAAATGAAATTCAACAATACTACCCCTCCGTCACGTTGCTTTCCCATCAAGATCCAATCCAAGCAGTAGAAGAATACCTAGCAGTCCAAAGTAAGCCAACTCATCGTTTACTTTCCACCTCTCACTATGCATATTTAAGGATTGCTCAAGGATGTAACCGTCGGTGTTCGTATTGTCTTATCCCTTCTATCAAGGGGGGTTATAAAAGTTTTCAACCATCTGCACTGTTTGAAGAATGTTGCTATATAGCTCATCATTTTCCCGTCCAGGAACTTGTTCTTATTGCGCAGGATACTTCTCGATATGGATTGGATTTAACTCCAAAAAGCAATCTATTATCTTTAGTCCGTTCAATCAGCCAACTTGAGCTTTTTCCTTGGATTCGGATATTGTACATGTATCCAAACCAATTTTCGTATTCAGAGTTACGTGACCTTTTTTCTATCCCGTCTGTTATTCCCTATATTGACATGCCGTTGCAACACTATCATCCTGAAATGCTTCAAAAAATGAATCGACCCATAGACGGTTTTTCGTATATGGAGAAAATATACGCTTTGCGAGAAGATTTTCCCCTTATGACATTTCGTTCTACCTTTATCGTTGGTTATCCAGGAGAAACAGAAGAACACTTTGCTTTTTTATGCAAGAAACTTCAAGAGTTACCGCTTGATCGCGTTGGTTTTTTTGCATACTCCAATGAAAAAGAAGCATCTTCTTATTTACTCAAGGATCAAATACCCGATTCTGTGAAAGAGAATCGTCTACAAGAAGCATATCGTATACAGGAATCAATTTCTCTTCAATTAGACTCTTCACACATTTCTCAAACTCTCCCTGTTTTACTCCAACAATATAATTCTTTGAAAAGATGTGCGATAGGTCGTAGCATTCGAGAAGCTCCTGATGTTGATCCATCAATTTTCGTCTATGGAAATCCTTTTCGCTTGAAAAAACGGGTTGGATCAATCGTGAATTGTACATTAACCCACGTGACTACAGATGAAATGAAGGCCCAAGTCCAATGACCGACAATGAAAAACTGTATAGCATTACCGAAAAGGTCGTACTTTTTTTACTACAGAAACACCTTACATTGAGTGTTGCAGAATCCATTACTGGAGGTTTATTTTCTTCCACACTTACCGATGTTCCAGGATGTTCAGAAGTGCTGATGGAAGGTATTGTATCCTACACAATTGCTTCAAAAGTAACTCGATTGGGTATTTCGCAGGATTGTTTGCAGAAGCACGGAGTCATTTCTAGTTTTACAGCAAAAATAATGGCAAAAAATGTAAAAAAACTCTTACAAACAGATTATGGAATTTCCTTCACGGGAAATGCTGGACCGGGTGTAAACGAAACAGGTAGTCAAGTGGGAACAGTGTTTATAGGAATTTCCAACCCTAACGGTACTGTAGTTTGTAAAGAATGCAATTTTTCTTCGACTTTACATCGAAAAGAAATAAAATATCAAACAGTTTTAACCGGAATCGAATTTTTATGGGATCAAATCCAAAAATACCATAAAATAAGATAAGGAAGTTTTGTTTTCTGAAAGGAGAAATTATGAACGAACGTGAAAAAGCATTAGAATCCGCAATGATGCAAGTTACAAAATCGTATGGAAAAGGATCCATTATGAAAATGGATACTGACTACTTTCAAAAGAAAGGTAGCGATGAGGCCATTTCATCTGGAATCCTTACACTTGATATTGCTCTTGGTATAGGTGGGTATCCCCGTGGAAGAGTTATTGAAATTTATGGCTCCGAAGGTTCTGGGAAAAGCACAGTTGCCCTGAAAGCTATTGCAGAAGTTCAGAAAATTGGGGGCAAAGCCGTATATATTGATGCCGAACATGCATTGGATCCTGCCTACGCGAAACAACTAGGAGTTGAACTTGAAGATCTGGTTATTTCCCAACCTGACTATGGCGAACAAGCACTTGAAATAGCTGAAATCATGATTCGTAGCGGCGCAGTTGATTGTATTGTGATTGATTCAGTTGCAGCACTGGTTCCCAAATCAGAGCTCGATGGGGCTATGGGAGATGCGCAAATGGGATTACAAGCCCGTCTTATGTCGCAAGCTCTGCGCAAACTTACTGGTGTATTGAGTAAATCTAGATGCACAGCAATTTTTATTAACCAAGTACGAGATAAAATTGGTATTGTTTTTGGTAATCCAGAAACCACCACTGGTGGACGAGCTTTAAAATTCTATTCTTCGGTTCGGTTAGAAACCAAGCGAGGAGAACTGCTAAAAAATGGAACGGATCCGATTGGACAAATCATCCGGATAAAAGTGGTGAAAAACAAAGTAGCTCCTCCCTATCAAAATTGTGAATGTGAACTTATGTACGGACAAGGCATATCCCACGAAGGGCAAGTGGTGAACCTGGCCGTAGACAAAGATATAATCCATAAAAGCGGTTCCTGGTATTCCTACCAGGACCAGAAAATTGGACAAGGAACGGAGAACGTAAAAAAATACTTATTAGATAATCCTGACACATTGAAAGAAATTGAAAGAAAAGTCAAAGAATCTTTTGGCATGATACTTCCAAAAGACACTGAAGCCTCATCGAATGTTTCTGCAAAAGCAAAAGACAAATCCAAAAAAGTCTGATGCTTTCCAAACTGCTCTTCGTATGTTAAACAGAAGAGCATATTACTCATGGGAACTTTTGGTTCGATTACAAACGAAAAACTTCTCTGAGAAAGAAAGTGCAGAGGCGATCGATCAATGCAAAAACAGTTTGCTACTAGACGACACAACCCTTTTCAAGTATCATATACATGAAATGCAAACACAAAAAAAATGGGGTCGATTTAAGATCCGGTATGTATTACGAACGAAACACATTCCACAAGAGATTGTGGAACAAATGATAGAAAGGTTTTACTCTATTAATGAAGAGGAAACAATAAAAAAAGTGCTAACAAAACAGAAAGACCAAGAGTTAGCACACCTTCCTCCATTGAAAAGAAAACAAAGAATCCTTTCCTTTCTCTACAACCGAGGTTTTTGATCGGTCCTCTAAACGGAGGAACCAATAGTGGAACTTATTATAGGAATACTCATAGGACTTGTGGTTGGTGCCATAAGTATTTATGTACTAAATCAGAATGTAACAAAAAAACGTAAAAAGAATGCACAGGAATCTGCAGAGCAGATCATTGCTATAGCGCAAGAAGAAGCGCAAAGAATCAAAAAGGAAATGGTTCTACAGGCAAAGGATGAATCCTATAAGATAAAAAGCCAGTATGACCATGATAACAATGAAAAACAAAAGCAATTCCAAAAAAAGGAAAACTATCTTCAAAAGAAAGAACAAGACCTAGATAAGAAAATTGAGAACATCGACAAAAAACAAAAAACATTAAACCAGAAAGAATCAGAACTTCAAAAGTCACAAAATCAAATCCAAGAAAAAATAGAGCTTCAAGACAAGGAGCTTTACAGGATTTCTCAATTGTCTCAAGACGACGCAAAAAATGAACTCTTCTCAAAAATAGAGGAAGAATACAAGTATGAGATTGCTACACGATTAAAAGCTTCTGAAGATAACTTTAAAGAAATTGCTGATCAAACTGCAAGAAAAATTGTAACAACTGCTATCCAGAGAATCTGTGTTGATCAAACCTCTGAATCCACAATCTCTGTTGTGCCACTACCTAGCGACGATATCAAAGGTAAAATCATTGGACGAGAAGGTAGAAATATTAGAATATTCGAAAGCTTAACAGGTGTCGATTTACTCATCGATGATACTCCTGAAGTTGTAACTATTTCTTCCTATGAACCCATCAAACGAGAAATTGGAAAACTTGCTCTTGAGAAACTCATTTTGGATGGACGCATTCATCCTGCTCGAATTGAAGAGCTTGTAGAAGCAGCAAAGAAAGAAATCGATACCATCATTTTCCAAGAAGGAGAAGATACTCTCCTTGAATTGGGTATTCGTACGATGAACCCTGAACTGATAAAACTTCTAGGACGACTTAAATATCGATCCAGCTTCTCTCAAAATGTACTCAACCATTCAAAAGAAGTAGCATTGTTAAGTGCTGCCATGGCTGCAGAAATTCGAGAAAACGTGAACCGAGCAAAACGAGCGGGATTACTTCACGACATCGGAAAAGCTGTAGATAAAGAAATGGAAGGCTCTCACGCAATACTAGGAGCAGAAATTTTAAAGAAATATGGCGAAAGTAGCGAAGTTGTGAATGCAGCCGCATCCCACCATGGCGATGTTCCAGCTAATTCCGTTATTTCTGGACTTGTCCAGGCAGCCGATGCGATTTCAGCATCACGCCCAGGAGCTAGAAAAGAAGATGTTGAAGCATATATTCGTCGAATTGAAACACTTGAAGACATATGCAACAATTTCCAAGGCGTCGACAAAAGTTATGCCGTCCAAGCAGGCCGTGAGTTAAGAATTATAGTGAAACCTACCGAGGTAGACGATATCCTTCTTACAAAACTATCCTATGACATCGTTAAACGAGTTGAAAATGAGGTAGAGTATCCCGGTCAAATCAAAGTCACTGTGATTCGAGAAACAAGGTCTGTTGCATATGCTAAATAGCTCTCTTCAAGTTCTTTTTTTGGGTGATATTGTTAGCAAATTAGGCAGACAAGGCATAAAAAGATTCTTGCAGGACCACCGCGATCAATATGATATCGTTATTGCAAATTGTGAAAATACTTCTGGTGGTAAAGGAATCACGAAAAATCATGCGCTAGAGCTAAAAGAAGCAGGAATTGATATCTTCACAAGCGGTAATCATATCTGGAGAAAAAAAGACATCATCCCCTACATGGACGAATTATCCATTCTGCGACCCTTGAATTACCCACCCAAAACCCCTGGTTTTGGGTGTAAGATCATTCCGGTGGAAGACAATGTATCCATCGCTGTTATAAACCTGATGGGGCGAATTTTCATGGGCAATCCAATTGATTGCCCTTTCCGCTCGATCGAAGAAGAGATTCAAAGAGTTCGAGAAATTACTCCCCTGATTTTTGTCGATTTTCATGCAGAAACGACCAGTGAGAAAAAAGCCATGGGATTTTTCCTGGATGGCAAAGTCTCTTGCATGGTAGGAACGCACACTCACATTCAAACCCATGATGCTCAGATTTTACCTCAAGGTACTGGTTATATCACAGATGCAGGAATGTGTGGTGCATATCATTCTGTTATTGGAGTACAATCCGATATCATCATTCAAACCTACCTTACACAAAGACCAACCATGTTTGAAATTGAAACAAAAGGTCCAACAATTATCTCTTACGTTCATGTCGATATCGACATTGAATCTGCAAAAACAACCTATATTCGAGGAGATTATGCCCTCTACGAAGACTAAATATTTTGTCCTGACCATTGGTTGTCAAATGAATACCTATGATTCCAGCTTGTATGAGAAAATTCTTCAGCAATATGGATTCACCCCTGTTTCTCGAATGCAAAACGCTGATCTTGTCATAATAAATACCTGTGCAGTTCGCGATCGTTCGGTACAAAAAGCAGCGAGTGCTATTGGGCGTGTATGTCAATGGAAACGGAGTAAAGATCAAGTGCTTCTGTGTGTGGTTGGGTGTGCTTCTGATTTATTATCGAAACTCTCTCATCACAACGAGATTGATTATATTCATGGAGCTTTAAATTCCACGGTTGTGGATCCCTCTTTTTCAGATTTTCTTGAAGGTCATGACTTTCACACAACCCAACCTCCTCAAGAAAAACTCCCTCTCGCCAATCAACAACCCCTTTCTACCTACATTCCCATAATATTTGGCTGCGATTCCTTCTGTACATATTGCATAGTTCCCTACGTAAGAGGAAGGGAAAAAAGTAGACCAGTACAAGATATTGTAGATGATATCCAGGTTTCTCTACAACAAGGATCGAAAGAAATTATCCTTTTAGGGCAAAACGTGAACTGCTATGGAAAGGATTTCACTCCTTCGATATCTTTTTCTAGTTTATTAGAAACTGTAGCATCCATGGAACATATTCAGCGATTGGATTTTTTAACTTCTCATCCCAGAGAATTTGATAAAAGTGTTTTAGATGTTGTTCAAAACCATGCTTCCATTGTGAAACGTTTTCATTTCCCAGTGCAGCATGGTGATAATGAAATTCTCCGTAGAATGAGAAGGGGCTATACTGCCGAAGAATATATTGAGAAAATCTCCTGGATTCGATCATACTTCCCTTATGCATCTATCACAACGGACATCATTGTAGGATTTCCGGGAGAAACAGAAGAGGCATTTCAAAATACTCTGTCTCTTTTAGAAAAGGTTCAATTTGACACTGTCTTTGGTGCAGTATATTCTCCCAGACCTAAAACAAAAGCTGCGACATTTGATCATCAAATCCCGTTAAGTATTGGGAAAAAAAGATTGAATCTCTTGCTTGAAACACAAAAAGAGATCACCAAGAAAAATCTTCAACGTTTTTTGCATCAAACAAAAAGAGTATTTGTGTTAAATGCGACAGAAGAAAAAGTAATTGGTAAAACATGGGAAGATCGATTGGTTCAGTTTACATTTCCCCAAGAATGCTCTCTTTATGCGGGTGATATTGTCCAAGTACATATTGATTGTGTACAAGACTTCACTCTGAAGGGTTGTATGGTAGTGTAAAAATGGTAGAAATACAAACTCAATCCGACTCATTTTCCCAAATCGATCAAAAAATCCAAGAACAATTAAAACCTTACTACAAAGAAGTTGATGACATCTATCATCAATGTTTCAAAAAAGTTCTGAATGCTTTCCAGCAAAACAAAGTCTCCAGCTACCAATTACAGCCAGGTTTTGGATACGGTCTAGGAGACCAGGGTACACAGATCACCGAAGCAGTTTTTTCATCCATCTTTCAATCTGAAAATGCATTGGTTCGACCTCAAATTACATCAGGCTCTCATGCCCTTTTTCTTGTTCTAAATGCACTTCTTTTTAAAGGTGACCTTTTACTAAGTGTAACAGGTTCCCCCTATGAAACGTTAAAAAGCTGCATTGGAATCCAGGACCAATACCCAGGAAATCTGATTGAAAAAGGAGTTTTGTACAACGAGATAAACCTGATAGACACAACAAAGCTAACCCCAGACGAAATAGCAATTGTACAAAAATCTCGTTTATGCTGGATTCAAAAATCAAGAGGATATTCGAACCGCAAGACAATTTCCTCTCTAGACATTAAAAGAATCGCAGAGAATATTCGTTCCATTCATCCATCTGCTATTATTGCCGTAGATAATTGCTACGGAGAGTTTACAGAAAGATTCGAACCCATAGAATGTGGGGCAGATGTTTGTGCGGGTTCTTTCATGAAAAATCCAGGTGGTGGAATCGCAAGAACTGGTGGATACATCGTTGGAAAGCAGATATTCATTGACCGTATTGCCTCGCATCTTGTAGCACCTGGCTTAGGCGATGAGTTTATGCCAAACCTTGGATTCACTTATGAGATTTTGTTAGGTCTATTTCACTCACCATTAACCGTGAGGGAATCTCTAAAAGGAAATCTATATTTCTCAGCATTTATGGACGAAATGGGATTTTATACTTCTCCACACTGGACTGAAAAGCATTTCGATATCGTACTTGAGATTCGATGCAAATCGAAAGAAAATATGGACCTTTTTACACAAGCCGTCCAAAAATGTTCTCCAATTGATTCTCATGTCAGAGCGGAACCTTTTGCACAACATGGTTACAAATACCCAATTATTATGGCAGGTGGTACTTTTGTACCAGGTTCCTCGATTGAATTTTCTGCCGATGGATTTTACAATCCCCCCTATACCCTATATTTTCAACCCGGATTATATGCGGAGCAAACGAAAATTTTTGCTGAGTATTTATGGCAAAAAATGACCAAAAACAATGTGTGGTAGATTTGCACTAGCCAACCCCTCGCCAACATTTGGAGATCACGATATTTCAATGCTTTCTACATTACCGCCCAGGTACAACATAGCTCCTCGCAGCGAAATATATCTCTTAGCCAAGAATCACAAGGGGGTACACCTGGAAAAACGGATTTGGGGTGTTCCACTTACTTTTCAGAAGGGACCATCAAAACTACTCATTAATGCAAAGTCTGAAACTGCACATGAAAAAAAAATGTTTCGAGATCCTTTTTTCTCTACTCGTTGTGTCATTTTGGCAACAGGCTTTTTCGAGTGGGATGCACAAAAACAACCTTATTACTTTTTTGCTTCCACTTCACCAATTCTTGGATTAGCAGGCTTTTATCGAAATGAAGCCCTGATTCTTACTAAAAATGCAGATAGCATGGTATCTCCTATCCATGCACGAATGCCAGTCATCATACATCCTGCTTATTTAGAAAAATGGCTAGATCTGGAAACTACTTTGTCTGATCTTCAAAACATCATGAATAATGAAGATTGCTGTTCATTAGAAAAATACCCTGTTTCTCAGCAGGTAAATTCACCAAAAATTAATTCTTCTTCCTTGATTGAACCAATTCAAATTTCCCAATTATTATAAATATGTTCTGATTTTTCAGATTCATGGCTAGAAAATTGACAAAGGGTCATGAATACAATATAAAAAAAACAGGCACAAGAATTTTCTTTCAATGGAGGGTACTTTATGAAAAGGTTTTTTAAAGCTCTATCTGTAATTCTTTCATTATTGTTGTTGTTAAACAGTTTCACAGTATTTGCAGAAACACTTCCCCATTTTCGACTTTCTGCCCGTGGGTATTGTGGATTCAATTATCTCCAGTGGGAGAAAGTAGAGAATGCTCATAGTTACTACATTTATAGAGGAATCGGACCGGGCAATCAAAGTGATATGCCACTGACAGATTTCCCAGTCAAAGAAACCTCTTACAAAGATACAAAAAATATCGTAAATGGAACCAGTTACTGCTACATTGTTGTGGCATTTGATGAGAATAACAACCGCATTGCTACTTCCAACGAAGCGTGTGCTACCCCATCCTGCCCACAAGAAGCAGAAGATTGTAAAAAGAACTTAAAGTATCAAATCGACAATACTATGTATTGGGTCAATGATGTAGAAAAAGGACCCATGGAAACATCACCTGTGATCCGATGGGACCGTATGTTCTTGTTAATCCGTTATGTAGCTCAGGAAGTGGGTGCATCCATTGATTGGGATGGTACTACTCGAACTGTATCGATTAGCACCCTCAGCGGAACAACCATTGAATTCCAGATTGGTAATAACAAATACAAATTGAATGGTCAAGAACTTATGATTGATCCACACAATCCATCTGTTGTTCCTTTTATTTTGGAAGGTCGTTCTTTAATGCCACTTCGAGTAACTGCCGAATCACTTGATACCGAAAAGATTGAATGGCATGGAGACGAAAAAATCGCAGAACTAATTTTCCGCAATGATGGAAAGTGTGACTGTATCTGTCCTTGTCCGGAATATGCTCCGTACAACCATGACTACTGCATGGTAAGCGGTTGTGAAGTACAAGTATTCAAAAATAGCACAAGCCTAACTCACGCAGAAAATCAGTGGGTTTCAGCTATGGCAATACCTTGTTCAGATGCTGATGTTAAAGGTTGGAGAAGGGTATGTAATTTACCACCCACGCCTACTCCTCACGAAGGAACTTCTGCAGATCCTTTCTCTCCTTGGGAAGGGATATACAAAAATGGTGGTTGCTGGATTTACCCACCCACATCACAGTGGAACGGTTCCACTAACACACAATTAAACTCTGTCTATAGACATCCATTTAAACTCGAACGTTGTACTCATTTAAAAATCGATATCTTTGTCGATGACAAAGTAGATGTTTATTTAGACACCCCTGCAGAAGAAAACAAAATCGGTAGTGCTGCAGGTGTTTGTTCAGTAACAACATTGACTGCTGAAAATGTTCCTCCTGGGGAACATTCATTGATTTTTGTACATCACAATACTACCGCCCCC
>DAIMET010000016.1:0-26107 GCA_036725105.1 Calditrichota bacterium | reverse complement strand
GAGATGGTTGGGTTACCATGGCACCAGAATCCTCAGAAAATTCCGGATACTCAACGGCGTACTCTTCTTCCGATGACTTAAATGACGATGGTAAAATATCTTTTAATGATTTCGAAACAGAAATTATTGGAAGCTACGACCTATCTACCAATACATGGGCAGGTGGAATGATTGACGCAAGAACCTTCCAACGCAACCAAGGAAAATATACCTTTGTTCTATCAGAACAGAATCGCTGCATCATTGATTCAGTTGGAATGGATTTTAATGAAAATGGTGTCATTGAAGACCATGAAATTCTACCCGTTTACATAACTGCCTACAAATATGGAGACGATAATAATAGTAGGGGATTTGGTCCATTGTATCCAAATCCTATGAATTACAAATACTATTCTCATGCTGTGTATTTATCAGGTCAGAACATTGCTCCCGTTGGGTATAGCAGTGGACCTCAGAAAACCTATGAAATTGACATTTCTCCTACTGTTCTAACTGCAGGAGTATCTCCAGAAAGTGCTTTCCAAGGGCAGCCTTTAACAATTACGGTGAAGAAGTCCAATGGATCGCCTGTTGATTTAACAGAAAATGGATCTTTGAGCACAGAAGAAGTGGCTGCTCTGTTTTATGATGACACCCCTTTCAATTTGCCGGATTACTACTGGGTACGTACAAATCTTCAGAACAGTTCTTCAGACGCTGCCAACAATCAAGATTTGTTCCAGAAAAAAATCATCGAATATGATTTTTCTGGTGCAAAAAAAGGAGTCTACATTTTTAAGAATTTTGTTGCCAACGATGCAGGGTCATTCAAATTACGTGTTATGAACAAAAGAAGAAGCGATTTTGGATCGATTAATGTAAAAGTTGACCTTCCTACTGTGGAATACCAACTTTCTCCTTCTGCACCCCAAGGAATGATTCCAGGGGAATTGTATTCGGTGACAGCAACGCTAAAAGATGCTCTAGGAAATATCATTCGGGGAACTGATGTACATTATCTACCCTATGCAGCATCACCTAAAAGAGAATACTCTCCTGCTTATGTGGGGGTAAGAGAAGATGAATCTGAAATGAAATGGATCTCCAATTCAGTCGCCTACAATATGTCCATTGATGTAGAGAAACGGCAGCGAAATCAAGCAGGTTGGTTTGGTCCAGGAGCTATCTATAATAGCCCATATGTTGGACTGGTACACCTAATGGATCAAGATAATAACCAAAGAGTTGATCATAAAGATAGTCTTGTAGATGTGAATGGTCAGGTGAAATTCCTTATTCCTGCGTGCGGAGAAATCAATTACGGTGGTTTTATAGGGTGCAATCAACTTCTAAAACAAGCAGGATTAAGTGATGTAGCTGGAGGTCAACCCGAGGATCATGGGGGAAGTTTATCCAGACGATATCGTCCTGATGGCACTTTCCACATTGATTGGTTTGCATTTACGCAAGAGAAAATGATTGGAAAACCGTTGGAAGTTCGTGCATATGATGAAAACAAAGGACCCCTTCCTACGGTTAGTTTTGATTTGAGTAACCACGATCTGATTTCTGGCACAACCAACCGTATCTTCCTGAGGATAAAAGAAGCAGGACCAGGATTAAAAGGATTCCACTTCTATGAAAACAACCAGAAAATTGCATCTGCTGATTTTGAAACTGTTCAAGACTATGTGGAGGTAGAAATAAAACCTTCCCAATCCGGAGAAGGAGTGATTACCGTCAAAGCAGTATACCAGTTTGATTCAATGGAACAATCTTTTGAGCAGTCTTGCATGGCATTTGATGTGATTGGTGGATTGAGCGTTTCAATTGTTGAAGGAGAATACTTGTATTCTGGACAACGATCCAAGGTTGTACTAAAAGTGAACCAAGCTTACAACGATGCATTGAAAGACACATTATTGGGCTTAAAAGGTGCAGGTATAGAAGAGTGGGAACCGATTGATTCTGATGGAACTGCATTGTTCTATTTCACTCCTACCAACCCTGGTACGATCCAAATTCTGATTAAAGGTTCTCAGATTTTAACAAATGCACCCACCATTACTGTTTTTGATTCAGAAAAACCTCCTTATTTAAACATCAAAGAATATCCTGGCATCACTCGAAATACCACGATCACGCTACATGGGGAAACACAAATTGGCTGTAGTGTATTCCTTGGAGAACAAGAAGTATCTGTATCGTCTGAAGGACTCTTTTCTATACCGGTTGATCTTGAAGAAGGAAAAAATACTTTTCTTGTTCGAGCATTCAATCCAAGAGGTGTGAAGGCAGAACAAGAAGTTGTCATCTGGAGACGTACAAAGGGTCCAGATATTGAAATGGATCCCTTCCCTTCATCTCCTACCGACGACATGAAACTACTTGTAACGGGAAAAGTCACACCAGCAGAATCTGAAGTATATGTAAATGGATTGGAAGCAACTGTTGATATAGATGGAGCATTTTCATGTTCAATTCCCATTCAAACAGGTGAAAATGAAATTCGAGTGAAAGCGATCGATAGTATTGGAAATACATCGGAATTGACTCTTTCGTACACATATGCCGAAACCATTGTTATCGTTTTGACCATTGGAAGCAAGGCCATGATGATTGATGGCAAGAGTCAAGAAATGGATGTAGCGCCCTTCATTCGCAATGGTCGTACTATGGTGCCTATCCGTGCTATAGCAGAAGCATTTGGTGCGGAAGTAGAATGGAAACCAGCTACAGAAACGGTTGAAATTCGCTTAGGTGATTTGTTTATCTCTATGCAGATTGGAAACCCCGTAGCAATGGTTGGTAAAAAAGTTACTTCCCTCGATAGCCCACCCATCATAGAAAATGGTCGAACCTTTGTACCCCTTCGCTTTATCGCAGAGAGCTTTGGTGCAGAGGTAGAATGGATTGCAGAAACAAGAACGATTGTGATTCACTTTCAAAAATAAAAATCCTTAGTGAAACATGTAAACAACAAAAAAGAAAAAGAGCCCTAATATTAGGGCTCTTTTTTCGGATTAATGATTGCGTATTCTCTATAATATTAAAAACATTAAAAAATTACAATCGTTCTCCAAAATTGTAGGAGAGGATGATTAGGTCTACTCCGTCAACTTTTCCATCATCGTTAAAATCACACCTTGGATCATAGTTGGTATCTTCTTTTGTGGTTCCGAAAGCTTGGGCAAATAGTGCAAGATCATGAATATCCACAACCCCATCTCCATTTACATCACCAGCAAGATATTCTGTAACTAAAATATCCACCTCAGATCCAATGATGGGATATTCTTTTAACTCATTGGTTTTCGCTGAAGCTTTTTGTATGGCAAGTGAAGAAGTACCTTTGTTAATACCTATTAACGACAATGTGATAAAGGAACCACTACCTTGCAGGAGAACATCTGTATTCATCATAACTTTGATCACAACAATCCCATTGGCTTGATCAATTTCTTCAATGATTGAATAGTTTTCTTGAGGCATTTGTTGTAACATCAAGGATGGTTCTACATCTAGGCATTCCACCAAGATAGGGTCATAGAGCACCTGGAATTCAATATAAGAAAGATTTTTTGCATCTTTAATTTCGATGTTCACTGGAGTCGGTTTCTTTATTTTAATTTGGGGATAGATCGGATGGAAGTGCAATGAAGCATAGCCTTCTTGAATGGACAAAATGGACAATCGGAATTGCGATGTTCTTGTTTTTCCGCCACCAATTCCTTGTATACTCACAATATATTCCTGCGAAGCAAGAGATGGATTGACTTGAAAAGTAACGGTAACATTTTTTCCAAAATCTTTCTTTTCAAGAACAGCTGGTTCAATAGTATGGGTAACACCTTGAGGTAGATTTCCTACGGTAAGTGTGACAGGAGCATCCCATTTGAGACTAAAACTAGGTTTAAACTTCATTTCGACTGAAGTACCTGCTGTAGCATACAGTACAAAATTGGGTTCAAGATTTAAAGAGAAATCGCCATCTGCTACCTGTATTTCCAAGGTGACAGAAATCCGTTTTGTTGTTTTATTGGCTTTTCCAAGTATGTCGAATTGGAATTCTCCTTTCATATCCTGAGTCGTTTCCAGGTGGAGAATTGCTTTTTGGCCTTCAATAAGAGTAGTTTTAGAAAAGGAGTATTGAATGTCTTTAGGGAGCTGTTCAATGGATAAGAAAACATCTTCGTGGAAACCATCAAAGCCAGCTATGGTTATTTCATAATTGGCGGATTCTCCCGCATAAATTTGTAGATATGTAGGAGTGACTTTGAGGGAGTAATCCCCTTTCATAGTTTCGAAAACTGTAATGTGATAAACAAGCTCTGCTCGTTTTCCTCCACCCTGACCTTCAATAACTAAATCAAATTCTCCTGGTTCTAAGCTTGGGCTGAAGTGCATACTCGCTGTTGTTCTGCCAGGACAAGGAGCGATTGGAGGATTAAAGGTGACTTCAATACCCTCCGGAGGAGCTCCCTTTAGACCCATTGTGACAGGAGCATTGAATCCTCCTGTTTTTGTAAGAGAAATATCGGATCGCACTGTTGTTCCAGCATTTACCTCAAATTTTGTATTTACAGAGGACAAAGAAAATTCACCCGGCGCGACATTTTGAACACGTAACTGGATGCGAGTGGTTTTCTTAACAGTACCGCTGAATGCAATAATTAGAAGACTGTGACTACCAGTAGGAGTTTCTGTAGTAGTTTGGAGATGAAGAGAAGTTTCCCCGGGTGCTTTTTGAAGTTGAGCAGGGGAAAATTCATAATGCATACCTGCAGGCACATTTTCCAATTGGAACTGAACAGGGTTTTTCAATGGGATATCGTTTACTACGTTAATTTTAATATTTACACTACCACCTTGAAATAGTGTTACAGATTGTGTTTCAGGAATCAATGTAAAACCAACACTAGAAGAAAAGCAGTACAGTTTTCCAGAATTTGTTCCAATTGCCACTACACCTCTACCGACTGCTGGGCTACTTTGGATTGGGGAATCCAAAGTTTTTTCCCATACAAGTTTTCCTGTTGTATCAAGCATAGTGAGTTTTTTATCCAATCCTGCAACAAGAATTTTATCTCCTGCTAAAGTTGGATTGGTTGTTACAGCACCGCCTCCAACAGAATAAGCCCATTTTTCTTCTTTGGTTTCTGTGTCAATTTTTCGTAGCTCTGCCATTTTCAGGTTTTGGTTCTTTTTTACACCAATAAAATAGACATTCCTTTCATCCTGATCAACTGCCGGAGTATTAGGAACTTCGTCATACGTAAGTATTTGCCATTTCATTGTCATAGAAGGATTTACACGATAGAAAAATAGGTTTTCTCCACCTCCACCAATGTAAATACCCTCTTTACCAACAGCTGGTGAAGATTTAAAACTGGCTCTAAAACCATTAAATTTCCCAAATGGGAGTCCATTCACTGAGGATAGACAGTATAAATAGTTATCATAGGTGGATATGTATACACGGTTTTTATAGTAGGATGCTGAAGCATAAATAGGTGCATCATAGTCGTTCATCCAGCGTTGTTCACCACCTTCGATTGAAAGAGCATAAAACTCACCAGATTCTGTCCCAAAGTATACTTTGTCATCTCCAATACATGCAGTAGAACGAATACTAGATCCAACATTTCTGTACCAAATTGGCTTTCCTGTGTTTCGATTGAAGCAAAAGAAAATACCATCTAGCGTTCCGACAAAGAGCTTCTCTTCATGTATTCTTGGTGAACATGTCCAAGGGGGAGAGTCATCCTCTTCTTCTTCTCCTATCGGAGGAAGAATTCGATTAGATTGACCCAAATAGTAATCCCATAATTTTTCACCAGTGGTTCGGTCAATGGCATACAATTTTGTAGAGTGTCTACCATCGGACAATTCTTTTTCTCCAACAAAGTAAATTGTATTGTCGATAATTGCGGGGGTACACCGAATAGCATCACTATCGGATTGATATGCATAACGATCTTCCAGTTTACTGCTGACACTTTCTTCGGTGTAGTTGCATAAAGTATTTGTGTTACCAAATCCATTCCAGTCAAATCGTTTTGTTCCTTTAACTGTAATTGTGAATCGTTCGACTACAGACTTACCCCCTCCTTTTGCCTCAATAGCAAAAGAGTATGTTTCAGGATCTACGGTTACATCAACAACTATGATCAATTGTCCTGTTCCAGGGACTTGTAAGGAAGTAGAAGAAAACTTGGAACTAAATCCTGGGTGAGTTGATTTTAAGCTAAAATTGACAGCTCCGAAGAAACCATCCGGAGAGTTTACTTCCAAGTTAAATACAGCTGCATTACCTGCATCAATTTCTATGCTGGGAGGTTTTATACTTAAAGTGAAGGTGCCTTCTTCAATTTCTAACACTTCAATGCTTAAGGAAACCTTTCTAGTGCGACCCAATGTTTCTCCAAATATTTCGATGAAATATGTACCGGGTTGTGTTTCTTTGTTGACGATTAAACGCATATTTGCTGTGGCATTACCACCGACCATTTTCACAATATTGGGACTGATAATGGTCTCAATTCCAAGGGGAGTTTTCCCAGCGCGTAGAAAAACATTCTGAGAGAATGAGGAAGTTGCGTTTACCTGGATTTCAATATTCTGCTCTTCTCCTTGATACATAGAGACATTGGCGGGGGATAGCGATACACCAAAATCAATGTTATCGGCAAAACACACACATGTGCTTGAAAATGCTAAAATAATTTTATTCTTCGTAATGATAGGAGAAGTATTGATTTCATTTCCTAATAAAGTAGAAAAAACCTCTTTTCCTGTCTCTGCTTCAAGTGCATAGAATTTACCATCTCCTCCACCAAAAACCACATATTCACCAGTTACTGCAGGAGAACTTACTACTCTTCCTGGTACAGGGAATTTCCATTTCATCCTGCCATCTGTTCGTTGTATGGCTAGCATTTTTCCGTCTTCATCTCCAACGAACAAATAATTCTGGGTTACAGCTGGTGTGGAAATGAAGTTACCAATTTGACCAGAGCGCCAAATAATCTCTCCAGTATATGCATTGATAGCAAATATTTCTCCCTTTTCGCTTGCTGAACGAGTAGAAATGTACACAACTCCATCAAGGTAGACGGGCGAAGATTTACATTCATCATTTGTTCCTATTGGAAGTTGTATTCCGTTTCGATCAAACAATGGCGTTAAGTCGCTGTAATCATAAGCATAAAGGCGACCACCAGAAGTAACCGCAAACACTCTACCTGCACCAATGATGGGGGAAGAGATGACACTGCCATTTAAAGGAATTCTTTCCAATTCACTTCCTGCGGCATTCAACACATACAAAAATTCTGTAGAAGTACCAAAAAAGACTTTATCTCCATATACCAAACAAGAGCTAGTGGTAATTTGACCATAGGCAACAAACTTCCAGAGTTCCGTTCCATCGTCGCGGTAACAATACATATAGGAAGGTGTATCAGAAGATCCTCCGGTAGAGAAATAAAGCTTTCCATTGCTATAGGTTGGAGCACCATAGGGAAGAGGATAGTTTAAAAAACGTTCCTCGGTTTCCCAAATCTTTTCTCCTTCTGCTGTGTCGATAGCGTATACTTTACGATTATCAGCCACAATATAGGCAATATTGTTTTGGACTACAGGAGAGGATGAGATCGAGCTTCCTGTCTGAAAGCGCCATTGTTCGATCAATCCTTCTACTTGAATCAATTCAGAGGAAACACCGGTTCTTGATTCATTTTGATGAAATGTTGGCCAGTCACTTCCTTCAGTAGCATATACTGAAGGAGTAATTATGCTCCAAGGAAACAAAAAACATGTGACCGTCAGTAAACAGGATAAGAATCCAGAGATTATTGTGCGAAAGAATTGATGGGTTTTCATGTATTATCCCCTTCCATTAAACAGATTCATTAAATTGTGAAAGCTGTTTTCGAACCAATTTTGAACCATATGCAAACTTAATATCGATGTTTTCTTTGGGAACACGATTTCTATACTTTGATCCTGTGGAAACCATTCCACAGAAGCTTGAAAGCTTTCAGCAATGAAGCGAAGAGGGACAACAGTTCTACCAGGAGGAATGGTAAACGGTGCTACATCTAGCTTGATTTCTTCAGTGTCATCAATCTTTGCTATATCATTGTTGAGCCACAAGTCAATTTTTTTACGGAAAGGAGCTGAAATCTCAATTTTGATATGTTGTTCTGCTTCATACCAATCAACAGAAGCCTTAAAGCTTTCAGCAATGAAGCGTAAAGGAATAAGTGTTCTTCCTTTCTCAGTAAAAGGTTTGCAGTCGATTGCAACAGGTTTTTGGTTAATATATGCAGTTTGATTTCCAATCTGAAGCCAGATAAAAATGGGTTCGAATACTTCCCGCATCAGGGTGTACTCTACTGTAGTAATATTACCAGCTTGATCCATGGCTTGAGCATTTATCACATTGGTTCCAATGATGAGTGGACAGGTATGAAAGAAGGAACCATCAGCTTCAATGGGGACTGCTGAACCATTGATGATCAATTGGGCATTGTACTCGCAAAGACCCTTTAGGTCAATTGAATTGGTGAATACGATTTGTGGGATTTCATCAAAAGTTAGAACTGGTGGTACTGTATCAAGCGTGAAAACAAATGATGCTGGATCAGGGTCTTCATTTCCAAAAGTATCTCGGGACTTCACTCGGAAAATATACTTTCCATCTTCAGTGAGATGAAACACCTTCGATGTTTCTGCCGTGAAGGGACTCCAAGGTTCGATATTGAGTTGATATGAGTAGAAAAGCTCTTCTGTTTTAGTCTGTAAATCTTCTCCCGTCCAACGAAACTGCACAGTTGTTTGATTGGTAATCGGATCGGGATGCGATATAATCTGAGTTGATGGAGCGTCTCGATCGGTTTTGAAAATAGTGTATTCCAGTGGAGTTGCTTCGGCTTGAATAGAATTTAACTTTGCATCCAAAATCGAGATGTTGTCAATAAACAATGAACCAGAACCTAGGGCCAATGTTTCCAATCGAAAAGAAAGTAGTGTACCAGATCCCGATACACCTCCATTGTCTTTCCCTTCTCTAGACAGTGCAATATGTAGATAAGGTCTACCATCTGCGGTTGCTTCCTTTTTAATGATGGAATTCACATGTACGTTGTTTGCTGTTAAAAAATTTCCAATTTTGCATGTTTCATTTTCAATATTTGAAATGGTAGAAGAGTAAAACAGGTGGAATGTTACTCCAAAAACATCAGAACCTGTTTCAATCATAAGATTGATAGTTGGGTGAGAACCGATTTCAATTTTATGGGGAGAGTTTTTTATTTCAAAATCTGTAGAAGAAAATGATAATCGGGCCACATTGGAAGAATAAGTTGCAAGATTGGTGGGCAAAAAGAAATCAACTTGCGGATATGAACTAGCAGACAAAGAATGCATATCTGATTGGATTTGATTTTGTGGCTGCATAGATGCTATAGTAACGTCTCGATAATATCTTGTCAGAATAACCGAAAAAGGTTCTCCTCGCATAGCAGAAGCTTGAGCGCCGTATTGTGGGAGACCAACACCATGGCCCCAACCTTTGCCATAGACATATACATAGGATTGTTGGTAGCTGTTTACAAACTTGGATTTTAGTAGCGGCGGGGGGTCTTTCCATAGATTGTCAGGTGTATCTTGGTAAATTCCAAACCAGCTTGATTTTAATCCGAAATACGATTGGAATTGAAGGCCTGTGATGTTGTATTTTTTTTGGCCCGAGTAAATATTTACAAATTGCACTCGGTGGCTGTCAGGAAAATTTTGAATCTCCCACTTGTCAATATTTTGGACAGAAACCTGACATTTTTCAAGTAAAAGCTGTTTTAGTTCCTGGATAAAACCTTCAGTGGTGTAATGTTTATACCAGGAGTAATGGGGAGAAATTTCTTCTCCAGGTGAATCAACGGGACGTAAATAGGGATAGGGTGAACTATTCCAAGCATTGGCATTGCTCTCTGTCATTCCACCACTACAAGAATGAAATGGACTAGTGATAAGCTGTTGATTCCACATCAAAACTAAATTCTTGGTTTCATCAACTGCTTGATTGGTTCTCTGACTTTGTCTTGTTCCTAAATAAACCTGACAATAGGTATCATCTGTTACATCGAAATATGCCGTTGTTTTTTGTCTGGCTGCTTGTGCTCTTTTCAGGGCAAAAGTCCTCGCAGTAATCGCTTGTGCCTTGAGCGCTTCCAAGTGCCAACTTGCTGATATTTCTGCGGGTACTACTCCTTTTAAATATGTTTCCATGTCTACGTGGTTTATTGCACAAAGAGATCCAGAACCATCTGAATGAATCCAAATTTCTCCATAATAGGAATAGTTTCCAAGATGGATAGAATCTTGTCTTGTGTCTGGACGGAATCGAAACAAAGGTGTGGTGGAAGATATCGGATTGTGAATTTTGTTTTGAATATAGATTCCGCTGTTTAAATCAAGTAAACAAATAGAAGTATTTTTTGGGATCGACACTATGGTAGATTCTGTGAACGTAGAAGAAATAGCATGATGGAGAAAAGTAGCTTCTCTCTCTGCATAGAATGGCCCAACTCGTACACAAAAATTAGTTTCATCAAGGGGAACATAAAAAGATAGATTGGAAGAAGAGAAATATGTTTTTCGAATCTCCTCGATGTTTTGAATGGAATTATTTTGGAGGGGAATTTGTACATAGTAGATATCTGAAGCAGCTAAACAAGTTGAAGCTATGTAAGGTGAGGAGGGTTTGCCAAGAGAAAACAACGATTCTTCATGAGGATGATATAGATATAGAGAATCTGTGGATTGGAGTAAAATTCTTTGTGAAGACTCTTTAACGCGAACACGAAGGATATATTGATTTTGATTTTCAGAACCAAATGTATAGTTTGATTGGAATACATGAAAAGGGATGAAAAACAAGGCACAAATCAGGATGATTGAACTTTGTTTCAGCCACATATAATCACCTCCCTTCGCTTATCAATAAACGAAGTATTGCAATAAAAGGTTACACCAGTGAAACGAAACCAATCTTTTTCAACTTTTTGTATAGTATATATATACAAAAGTTTTAGGTAAAACACAACATTCAATTGTCCCTTTTTCTTGACTTTAATACGAGTTATCTTACTATTATTCAAAAGTGTTAATTTGATTTAAGTAGGGCTTTTATCTCTTGAGAAGGGAGAGTATAAGCATGTTTAAAGGTAAATTGTTGCATGTTATGCTTGCTATTGTTTTATTTGTGGGTTCTGTTTTTTTCTCCGTTCATCCGAACAGCAGTTATGCGGGTGAAGGGAAGAAAGTCATTGTGTATGTTGAAAGAGCAGTCGCAGAGGATTTTAAAAGAGGCGGCTTTGATGTTCTAGAAATGTACGAATCATTTTCTCTCTTCAATGTAACTCCTACAGAAGAAGAAATCCTGAAAGTCAGAAATATTCAGTATACGGAAACCCCTGATATCGATAAGATATTTTACGGTGGTTTTGTGTTTACCTCTGATGGAGCTAAGAATATGATATATCCATCTGAAGTAAAAAAACACCTCAGTACAATGTCTAATGAAGGATTGTTTCTGCTTCAATTTACAGGACCTGTAAAACCAGAATGGACTCTGGCAGTTCGGTCGCAAGGAATTGAAATCATTTCTCCATTGCATTACTCGTCCTATTTAGTGAGAACTACCCGAGAAAAAATACCCAGCATTAAATCTCTTCCTTTTGTCAGGACGATGGGTCAAGTTCCTGGTTTTTTGAAAGTTTCCCAAGACCTTCAAAATCATGCTTTAGAAGCTGCAAGTATTGTGGCTACTACAACAGAAACTTTTAATATTAACCGTTTTCTTGATATGTCGAATGTCAAAGAAGGAGAATATCACTATTATGTGAGTTTTGGAAGGGGGCATTTGCACGTATTTCACTTTCCTCTTTCAAAATTAAATCTTCTTTATACAGATTCTTCCGTTTTCTACATTGAAGAAATGGTTGAGAACACAGTCAATAATCAATATGCTGCTCAGGTCATTAAGGTTCGTGATTCCGCAAACAACATCAATTTACCCGAAGGCAATATTGGCGACCATCAGGTTGTAGCTGTCGCAGATACGGGTTTATCTACTGGTGAAATCGATAGTTCAATGCATCCAAATTTCGGTGCAGATGGTGATAAAGTGGTAGGCCACTATAGCTACAATGTTGGTGGTGACCCAGCAACCGCTGATTGGAGCTGTTTTATTTCTCCTTTAGGAGCGAATACACACGGCACACACGTTGCAGGATCTGTACTGGGTGATGGTGATTCTTCTCCAGGTGGAAACCACAAAGGAATGGCACCGGGAGCCGAAATTGTTGTGCAAAACATTGCTACTACAGGAAGTTTAGAGGCTGTAGCTCCTCCTCCTTTTGAAAATCTTTTTGGAGATGCTTATAGTTCTGGTGCCAGAATTCACACCAATTCTTGGGGCGGTGGTGGAAATGTATATGGAACCAGTGCTTCAGAGATTGACTCATTTATGTGGGAAAATAAAGATTTTTCTGTGTTATTCGCTATGGGAAATAGTGGACCTAACATTGGTACAATGTCTATTCAACCAAATTCAAAAAATTGTATCTCGGTGGGAGCGTCTCAAAATAATAGCGGTGGATTTAATCCTGACTGGATAGCATCCTTCTCTTCCAGAGGATATGCAGAAGATGGTCGTATCAAACCAGATGTTGTGACTCCTGGACAAACAATTTACTCTTCGGTTACTACTGGATCAAAGACTTCTCCCAATCATACCTGGGGATCTTCTCAGGGTACCAGTATGGCAACTCCTGTTGCAGCTGGCGCTTTGGCTTGCATTCGAGAGTTTTTTACACATGGTTCAGTCGTTACTAACTATCGAAATCCAAGTTCAGCATTGTTAAAAGCTGCAATGATCAATGGAACCCAATTTAATGGTTTGTTAGACCATACGGGTATGCACAGCTACACCTCTGTACCAAATGAATCAACCGGATGGGGCCGTGTTGACGTAAAGAATTCGATTGACCCAGAAAATGGACTACGTGCAAAATTCTATGATCATCCTATGAGCGAAGGATTGACAAGTGGTCAAAGGTTGGTGATACCTTTTCGTGTACCCGAAGGACCTTCACTACCACTCAATGTTACTTTAGTTTGGACTGATGCACCTGCTTTTCCCGAATCTAGACCTGCTCTTGTTAATAATCTTGATCTTAAGCTTATAACCCCCTCTGGAGACTATTACAGAGGAAATGGTTTTGGTTCTCATAGTAGGTATTCACAACCTAATTATCTTTCACCTGATGCTGTTAATAATGTTGAAGTCATTCGAATTCCTGAAGCTTTACCCGGAGAGTATTATATTGAGGTTATTGGAGCAAACATTACTGAAGGTGAACAACCTTTTGCTGTTGCCTATTCTGGAAATGTCTTTTCTGGAAGTGAACCAGAACCTCCACCAATTGATGAAAAACTCACTCTAAAGGTTACCCCGGATTACCGCGACGTACTTCGTGGTTCTGATGGTGAATACAATGCTAGCGTAACTTCTGTCGGAGTTAGCGGCGACGTTGTATTATCTATTGAATTTCGTCAATCTGGAATTTTCAAACAACCAGCAGAGCTTGGTATTACTTACACCATTACCCCACTTACATTCTCTATTAGCTCAGGTCTTACCTTAAGTTCGCAAATATCAATCAGCACTACTACAAATACCCCCTTGGGTTATATTGATGTAATTGTACATGCATCTACACAGGGATATGCTGCTGATCCAGTTACTGTTGTTATGAATGTAATTGACGAACCTTATTTCTTGATGAAATTTGAACCGGCTTCTGTCTACGTTCGCCAGCAGGAAACAGGCGAAACAACCATTAGCATTACGCCAATGTTTGGATTCTCCGAGCAAGTTGTGTTTGACGACATCTATGGATTGCCCTCCAACTGTGAAATGACATTTAAACCAATGCCAACCGGACCCAACACACAATATCGATCAAAAGTTACAATCACCACCAATTTAGATACACCGATTGGAACTTATATGATTTCAATACGAGGTAGAAATATTACAAGCTCCAGAGATGTATCTGTGTACGAAACTTTCAAATTAGTTGTTTCCAGGCGAGTAAACGTTTACAAAGCAGAAGTATATTGCAAGAGTGTTCCAGAAACAGTTGATGTAGGCGATGAAGTACGTTTCCGCTTCCAAATGAAGAATACAGGAAATGAACCTCTTCTCAATAATATGCTTGTGTTCCATCTGGATCCAAGTTTAGAATTTCTGTATAGTGAACCTGCTGCAAATTATTCAGACGGAAAGATATATATGGGTATTCGAGACCTGAACGCTGGTGAGTGTTATCCATATGCTTGTGCAAGTATTGGTTACCCCGGAGTATCCGATAAAGACGGTGATTATATCGTTATCAAATGCCGCGTAAAAGATTCCAAAATGAATTCTGATGCTGCTTCTTATCAACTTCAAAATACCGTTGAAGTTATTTCAGATCCAGCCTATAAGCACACATTTTCTATTTGTCCCGTAACTGTTAGGCCAAAACAAGCTGGTGAATATCCACTTTACTTCAAAGTCTACTTTGAAAATTTAGATTCTGATGGAGCAATTCAAGCAGGTCAAGAAGTAAAAGTTAAATTTCAATTACAAGGTGGATCTGGTGATTATTTATACAGTTGGGACTGGGCTGATGGGAATATGATACAAGATCAAAAAGCAGGTATTGAAGAAATTCAATTGCAACATACATATACCCAGAAAGGCCTGTACAGGATTGTTATCACCGCTCGTGATTCAAAAGGTAGATATAAAAAAGGGGAAGTTCTTTTACGAGTAAAATGAAACTTTTCTCCTTTTAAAAGTATTATAATAAAGTAAAACTAACCGAGAGCCTCTGCAGTTTGAGTGTAGAGGTTCTCGTTGATTTCTTCGAAAGGGGTGTCTAATGAAGAATTTAAGTCGTTTTGTCGTAGTCGTTTTGGGAGTTATTCTTGGGTGTGGTGTTCTTTTTTCTCATGGTAGTACCAATGCGAAAGAAAGTGCTGTTGCACAAAATACTTTCTTTAAGCCTTTACTAGTATTATCCACTGCAGAACAAAACAGCGTTTATTTTCATTTTACGAATACTGCAAAAAAACCCAGTAAATTGTATGCAAAATTAACTCATGAATACACAAAACATAGTGATTCAGAATGGATGGTGCAGTTCTGTTATTCCAATATTTGTTTCCTTGATGAGGGTGAATCTCCAAATGTTGTGAATCCTGGTAAAAAGGAAGAAATGCATGTCCAAATGTCTCCCTATGTTGCTAAAATTGGTGATACGATCAAATGTACATTAGAAGTATGGCCTGTCGTTGAACCTAAAAATGTTACAAAAGTTATGTTTTATGGAGTAGTTGTAGATCAAAGCAAAGTTGAACTACGCATCGACAGTACACAAGCCAAAGTGAACGATAAGGCACAAACTCTTGACGCAGCTCCCTTTATTTTAAATGGACGTACTGTTGTGCCATTACGTTTTATCGGAGAAGCTTTGGGTGCAGAAATTGGATGGGACAATAACCAAAGAATGGTAAGCTACAAGTTAGGCGATGAAATTCTTTACTTCTGGATCGATAAAAAAGAAGCAAAGGTTGTTATTGGACCCTACTTTGCTAAAACTATCCCACTTGAAGCAGCACCAGTGATTCGTAATGGAAGATCTTTTGTACCTGTTCGAGTTGTATCTGAATTACTAGGTGCAAAAGTCGGTTGGGACGGTACTACCCGCACGGTAAGTATTGATTTCCCTGCACCCACTGAACACTAAGATTTACCAAAGGGGTATATATGACTGTTAAGAAAATTATTTCATGGTTTCTTTGCTCGTTATTGTTTGTTGGTCTTGCTTATCCTATTGAAAAGAATGTCTCCGCTTCAGAAACTCATGAAGAAAGTACAATATCAATTATTGGTGGTGGCATCCCTACGGGCATGTTTTTTGCTCCAACCTATCTAAATGTCCAACAACAAAGACTTTATGTAGCCGATTCCAAAAACAATAGAGTTCAAGCTTTCATCCGCGGGAATGTTTTTCAACTTGCATTCGGTGGATTCGGTCAAAACGAAAGAGAATTTGATCAACCCGCTGGCGTTTGTACCACAGAGGAAAATTTATTTGTTGTTGACTCATTAAACGCCAGAGTCCAAATTTTCGACTCCAAAGGAAACTACAAATCTCAGTTTGGATCTTTTGGAAGCGAACCTGGTAATTTTAATACACCAACTGATATTGCCACTGACGGATCAAAACTATATGTTCTGGACACCGGAAATTCTCGTGTTCAAGTTTTTGATACAGTAGGTAAATACCTATCTTCTTTTGGTGCTCAAGGCTCGGAAGATGCCCATTTCAACAGACCTTTAGGTATTGAAGTTTCAAAAGGAAAAATCTATATTGCCGATACTGGTAACAATAGAGTTCAAATTTTCTCTGACTCTGGAACATTTGTGAGCGTATTTGGCTTTGGTGGAACAGAAGAAAAAGCATTTCATCAACCAAAAGGAATAGCCTTTTATGAAGATAAAGTCTATATTGTGGATTCAGGTAACAAACGCATCCACATCTACGATGAAAACGGAGTATACCAATCCGTGGTTCCTCTTCCTGAATGTGAGAGTCCTTACGGAGTGTCTATTCTAGATAACAAAATTCTTGTCTCCGATATTTCTACAAATACAATTCTTGCTTATACATTTGAAGGACGACAAAATGGTTTCTTTGGACAAGAGCTTGATGTTGCTGGTCGTTTTGTCAAACCAATTGCAGTATCTACTACTGAAAAAGAAATTTTCGTTTTGGATGCCCAACTTAAGACAGTTCAGATATTCGATGAACACTTTGAACCTGTAAGACATTTTACCCAAGCTGAAATGAAAAAAGCCGGGCTACTAAATCCTGTAGACATGTCTGTATATGCAGACCACATCTATATTATGGATGAAATGAAACCTGCTATCAGTGTATTTACTACCAGTGGTAGTTTTGTACACAATATTGGATCCTACGGTTCTGAACCTGGAACTTTTATCTCTCCTCAAGGAATTGATGTCACAGATGGAAAGCTATATATATCTGATGCAGGTAATTCTAGAGTCCAAGTTCTAGATTTAAAGGGAGAACCCATTTTGACTTTTGGTTCCTTTGGTTCAAAGAACAACCAGTTTTTTAATATGAAAGGGATCTCTGTCCTGGAAAATTCAATTTTTGTATCCGATTCAGGAAACTCTAGAATTTCTGTTTATGATCTTGAAGGCAATTTTCAACGATCCTATGGGAAAAAAGGCTTTGAAACAGGAAACTATTTTGGTCCCAATGGAATACATGTAGATGCCTCTGGAAAAGTCTATATTGCCGATATGTTAAACAACCGTATTCAAATATTAAACTCTATCACTGATCAATCAAAAGTTTTTGGACAATTCGGCTCCATCTTCCAAGATCCTGAAAATTATGCAAAAGGAAAAACAGATTACCAATACAACTTAATTCCAGGGTATTTTGTTTACCCAACAGATGTATCAGTGTTCCAGAACTATATAGCTGTAGTGGATCCCTTTAATGTGCGCGTTCAAATGGTTCCCTTTGAAGCAGTTTTCGAAGCTAATCCTTTGAGTGTTACTCCTGATTTTCTGGATTTTGGTTCCGTAGGTTCTACAGCCAAAGTTACTAGAACATTTATGCTTCGTAATACTGGCGGGAATTACATCGAAGGAAACATAACCTGTGATCAGAACTATGTTTCAATCGAACCCTCCCACTTTAAGGGCTCGGCTGAAGAAGTATCTGTTACTGTAGATGGTTCTTTACTGAAACCTGGTGAATCCTATGAAGCTACTGTTGTGGCAACATTATTGGATGGCCAATCTAGAGAACTCAAAATCATGTTTGCTGCAAGTGGTGAACCCGATTTTTATGCAGAAATTACGCCTTTTTACGTTGCTTCTCCTGAGGAAGAGTTACGCGTCCCCATCAAGATTCAACCTCAAAATGGTTTCAAAGGGTTAATTACTTTTTCAGCCTTAGAACTTCCAAAGAATACAATTCCTACTTTTGACCCACCATCGGTGAATCTCCCTGATACAGATACAACATATTTAATCATCAAATCCTCTTCCGACTATATTGAAGCTGGAGAGTATCGTATTGAAGTAAGAGCTGATTCATCCGAAGGTAACAAATCTCATCGACTGAATTCAACTTTTGTTGTGAAGCAAAAGCTTGATTTAGTTCCCCATACAGTTTTGGGAGAACTCTTTACCGCTACCTGGTGTTTAAACTGTGTGTACTCTCATATGGCCATGGACCAGCTTTACGAGGAAATGGGAAAAGAGACCGTAACTTTTATTGAGTATTATGTTGAATCCACAAAAGATCATCCCATTCCACGATTGTCTTGGATTGAAAGTGAACAACGCATGAAATGGTATATGTCCGACAAAGGACTACCTACCATCTTCTTTGACGGAACCGACTACCTAAAAGGTGTTTCAACGGACAACAACACCCCTGAAGCTAAAAGAGCTCGTATGTACGATGATTATCGGAAAAAAGTAGTCGAGAAATCCAAAGAATCTTCTGCTGTGACCATATCGGTTCGAAGCATTTTTGATTCAAAACGTAGAATGGGTAAAGTTCACGCCTCAGTCAATGCTTTGGACAATCTCCCCTATAAAAACCCACATATCTATTTTGCTGTTATTGAAAGCAAAATACCTTACTCTGCTGTGAATGGCGACGAGTTTCATCACTTTGTATTACGAGATTTTATTACTCCTGTCAATGACGATAAGCATGACTACCTTGGCACTCCCATGAAACTCACATCTGGGGATACTTTTGGTACAAAGGGTGATACATATGAGATTGATGTAGATTTCTCCCTTCTTGACTTCTACAACTTGGCTAATATCTCATTAGTTGTTTTTGTGCAGGACAATGTTACCAAAAAGGTATTACAATCTGCCACATATCCCGTTAAAGTCATCAACTATCGATCTTTTGATGTTGTTTCCGATGGTTCTTTAGTTCAAGAAAAGACCAAGGGAGAAACAGGTAGTATCCAATTTGATATTATCAACGATGGAACAGTTCGTGATTCTTATCAGCTGCGAGTTTTGAACAAATCCTTGAACAAATGGAATTACAAAGTATCCATTGAAGGTAAAGAACAAGCAGGTACAGCTCCGAAAATCACTTTAGATGCATATCAAACAGCTACAATACAAGTAGATTTTACCATTCCTGCAGATGCTACTGTCAATGCAGATCAAGAGTTCTTGTTCCAAGTTGATTCTCTAACTTCCCACCACAAAAAAGAACTCAAAGGATATATTCAAGTCATTGAAAGTCGTCCCCCTGATTTTATTATGGAAATTGAAGAACCTGCCGACCTTAATCTAACGGCAGGAGAAGACCAATCACTTCAAATCCGTATCAGTCCTGACCCTTACGTAGAAGATCCTGTTGAATTAACTCTCTTAAATCCTTCGACGGACCTTGACTCATTTGAATTTTCTCCTCCTAGTGGTGATTTACCCCTAGACTCTACTCTTTCTTTCTCTTTTATTGATACAACCACTGAAAAAGATGTTGATCTAGTGATTCAAGCCAAAGCTGGTACTATTGTAAAGACTGCAGTTGTCACGATTCATGTTCTACGTAATCCCGATGCAGTACCCCCTCAGCTGAAAATTGCATATCCCTCTGACAATCTTCTCACCAACAAGCCAGATATGACGATTACAGGAATGACTGACCCAACTGCAACTCTGACTATCAATGATGCCCCTGTAGAAGTGACCAAGAATGGTTCCTTTGAGCATGCAATTACCCTTACAGAAGGGTCCAATACCATTGTTGTTGTTGCTACCAACAGCAAAGGATTAACAACAGAAGAAACTCTTACAATCCAACTAGATGTTACTCCGCCAGCCCTTACTATCGATACTGAAATCCCTGAGGAAACTTCCAAACGAGAAATCACTATCACTGGAAAAACAGAAACCAATTGTGTACTCACCATTGGTGATCAAGATATCGTTTTGGAAGAAGACGGTTGTTTCTCCTACACAGTAAAATTGGTACACGGTTGGAATGGAATCAACATTACTGCCGTGGACAATGCCTCCAATAAAACTTCTTTGGAATATAGCGTTACCGTCATTAACAAAATTGTATTGCAAATCGGTAACGAAAAAGCTTCAGTAAACGATGAAGAAGTTGTCCTTGAAGCAGCTCCCTATATTAAAAACGGTCGTACCATGGTTCCTATCCGTTTCATTGCTGAGTCTTTGGGCGCTGAAGTTGGATGGGATGATGCTACTAAGTCGATTACCATACAGAAAGAAGACATCACCATTTCTTTAAAGATTGGTAGCACAGAAGCATTTTTAGAAGAAGAAGGCGCTATTGGTCGAGAAAAAATCACCTTAGAAGCCCCTCCCGAAATTGTGAATGGTAGAACTTTTGTACCGCTACGTTTTGTAAGTGAAGCTTTCGGAGCTACACTGGACTGGAATGGCGACACCAAAGAGATTACGATCAAACAGTAAAACTGGTCGAATTTTTTACGTGCAATAAAAAAAAGCGCACCTTGAAGGTGCGCTTTTTTGTTTGTTGTTGATATTACAGAGAAATGATGCCTTTGTGTATTGCCTCTTTTAACTCTTCGATCCCATGATTGTGTAAAGCAGAGATAGTAATGATTTCTTGAGAAGTTGATTCTCGGAGTTTATCAATTGATACATCAGGATGGATTGCATCCATTTTGTTTAAAACAAGTATTGAATGAATATTGTCAGCACCAAGATCAAATAAGGTCTGATTCACTGTTTCAAAATGATGAATACACTGTGGATCGCTTACATCAATCACTTTTAATATCAAATCTGAGAGTAATATTTCTTCTAGAGTGCTTTTAAAAGCTTCAATCAGCTCATGTGGTAGTTTACGAATAAAACCAACTGTATCATTGTATAAAATCTCTCCAATAGAAGGGTTTAAAAAACCTTTCCGAGTTCTTGTGTCAAGTGTGTGAAAGAGAAGGTTATCGGTAGGAAGATCTTCTTTGGTTAAACTGTTAAAAAGAGTAGATTTACCTGCATTGGTATAGCCAACTAAGGAAACAATAAACAATGAAGATGAAATTCTTTGACTCCGGACGGTATGACGCTGCTTTTCGATTTTTTGTAAAGCTAGTTTTAGTTTTTTTAAGCGTTGGTACAACTGTCTTCGGTTGAGCTCAATCTTCTTTTCTCCGGGGCCTTTTCCACCAATAAAACCTGCTTGTTGATCCAAAGATGAATGCTGATCAATTAACTCTGCTTTTCTTCTTTGAAGGGTTGCAATTTCAACTTGAATTTTACCTTCTTTTGTGGAGGCACGTTTAGCAAAGATTTCTAAAATGATTCTTGGCCTATCAAGGACAGGAATTTTGCATGCTTGTTGCATGTTTCGTATTTGCGAAAATTTCATCTCATCATCTACTGATATGACATCAATTGAACCATTCTGAACATATTGCTGAAGTTCTAAAAATTTGCCTTTTGTTAAGTAGTTTCTGGCGTCAGGTTTTTGCATTTGTGTGATGAAAATGAACTCAGTTTTTATGTCGAGTGTAGCCAGAAGGGATTCTAGCTCTTTAATTGTATCAATAGAGTCTTTTCGACCAATAATAACAGTTTTTAAAGTTCTACTCTCAGTTTGATTTTGAAGCATGTAGAAGAATTTCCTTTGCGTGCTCTAGTGCTGTTGGAGAATTGATGTCCCCACCAATCATTCGGGCAATTTCTTTTACTCTTTCATGGGGGTGTAGTTCATGAACTGATGCAATTGTTGTTTCATGATCGGAAGATTTTTCAATAAAATAGTGAGAATCACTATATGAAGCTATTTGAGGCAAATGAGTGATGCATAGGGTTTGACTGGAATTACTGATCGTTTTTAACTTCATACCAACTTTGTTTCCAGTCACTCCGTTGATTCCCGTATCAATTTCGTCAAAGATATAGACAATGTTCTTTTGGTCATTTTGCTTCAAGGTTGCTTTGATTGCCAGCATAATTCGTGATAATTCACCACCTGATGCAATTTTGTTTATTGGCATCATAGGTAAGCCTGCATTGGATTGAAAATGAAATGAAATCTGATCGATACCACTTGTATCAACTTTAACTTTCTTAGCATCAAACGTAGCAAATAGTGGGTCATTTTCCAATGCTTCTTGCGTGGAAAATTGAATGCTAAATACTGCTTTTGGCATTGAGAGTTGGTGTAGATTATTCTCAATTTCGGTAGCTAGTTTATTGCTTGCTTCTAAACGGGCATTATGCAGTTGTATACAATGTTTCGAAAGATCATCACGAAGTTGCTTTTCTTCCTTTAGTAATGTTGAGATATTGTGAGTTTGATTTTGAATCTCTTCCAATCTTTTTTTCTTGGAGGAGTACGCTTCTTTTATTTCTTCATAAGAAGATCCGTATCGCGAACGTAATTTTTGTAATACATCGATGCGATCTAGCACTTGTTCTAGCTTTTTAGGGTCATAGTTGGTCTCAAGGGTTACTAACTCTTGGTGAAGCTCGTGAGAAGAGTCTTTTAAGATTGAATTTACAGTTTCCAATGTTTGCAAATTGCTTGAAGCATTTTTGGAATATGCCGAGATAGACGCTAATGCTTTTATGCTTTTTTGTACTAGGGTATTTGCTGATTCTTGATATTCATCTTCTTCTGTTAGATAGCGAAGTGCATTTTGAATTTCAGCAATGAGCTCTGAATGATTCTCCAATTGACTTCTTTCTTCTTGAAGACTTTCCCATTCTTGAGGTTGAATTTGTGCAGACTCAATCTCTTGGGTTTGAAACTGAAGAAGTTCTTCTTCTTGCTGCATTTCCTTTTCTTTTTCCTGAAACGATACTCGTTGACCAATGACTTTTAGAAGCTGATTACGCAGAGATTGAATTTTTTTTACAAGGGCGGTAGCATTATCTCCAATGAAAGCATCTAAATATTCCAGCTGTTTTTTCGGGTATAAAAGGGAACCTGTTTCTCTTTGGCCATGAAAATCAATTAAATCATAGCCAATTTCTTTAAAAAATTGCAATGTACTCATCTGACCATTTATTCGAGATCGATTTTTCCCTTGATGTGAAAAGGTTCTTTCTAGCACAACAGAGTCATCTTCTTCGTAGTCGTAACCTGCTTCCTGAATTTTCTGGAACACTCCTAGAGGGACTTTAGAGAATGTGAGACGAACATAAGGGCGAGTTGTTTCTTCACCCATGGCTTCTTTTGGTATGGAGTGACCCAATCCAAACAGAATTGCATTCATCAACAGGGTTTTTCCTGCGCCTGTTTCTCCGGTGAAAACATTTAAACCGTTTTTTAACCCGATGGAAATGTTTTTTGCGATTACGAAGTTCTGAATAACGATTTCGGTGAGCATTATATACCCCAGCTAAACTTGTGATTCAAGGTATCGAAAAAATTTTTCTTTTTTAAATGGATGATGCGAAGCTTTTTGTTTGATTTTTTAATTTGTATGCGATCTTTGTCGATGATGGTATTGCTAAAAAAACCATCAACGATAAGAAGCGTTGGTCTTTGATGGCAATTTGTGCTGATGGACACTATCATCGAATCTGGTAAGACAATACACCGACTACTTAATCGATGTGGACATAGCGGATTGATGATAATGTCGGTGCATCTTGGGTCTAAAATAGGACCACCAGAGGATAGAGAATATGCTGTAGATCCGGTGGGGGTAGAAACGATAACTCCATCACCACGAAAGTTGGCAATTTTATGTTTATCAGCAAAAACATCTAGGGAGATCATTTTTGACATCGGTTGTCGTTGGAAAACCAAATCATTTACTGTGTATCCAGAACAACATATGTTACCATCTCGAAGCATTTCATATTCTAGGGTTATACGATCTTCAATATGATATTTTCCATGGATTAAATCATGGAGAGAAAGGAGAACTTCTTCTTCTTCGATTGTTGTCAGAAAACCAGTATAACCATAATTAATTCCGATGAGAGGGGTGCTTGTGTGAATGACACTGTGAGATGCCCGTAAGAATGTACCGTCTCCGCCAATACTGATAAGAAAATCTAATTGCGGTTGGATGTTTTGGTCAATAAGAGGTTCTGAAAACAGATGCTGTATATCAGCATCAACATAAACATCAATACTGTGTGCTTTTAAGTATTGAATGATCTCATTGGCAATATGAATCACTTCATCAATCTGTTTTCGAAAAAAAATGCCAACCTTCATAAACAATCCTTTTCATATGGTCAAATGATATAAGCTTGTGTTCCTCCATTTTCGATAAATAAATCAGAAATTCAATGTTCCCGTTTGATCCTAAAATGGGAGAATACGTAAAACCAATTGGAAATATTTTGTGATCGAGAAAGCACTGATATGACTGGTGCAATGCTTCCACAATGATTGAGGAATCTTGTAGAATACCATGGTGTGTTTTTTTTGGGCCTACCTCGTATTGGGGTTTCCAAAGCAACACACCTTCAAGCGTAGGAGGAGATATTTCTGTAAGCCTTGGTATGATAAGACTTGAAGATATAAAAGAGACGTCCATACTAAAAAAATGAAAAAGGGGATCAAATAAACTTCGATCCATTGATCTTGCATTACAATTTTCAATGAGAATCACGGAAGAATTTTGCCTTAGGGATGGGTGTAATTGGCTACTGCCTACATCTAAAGCGTATACGATCTGAGCACCTTTCTCGAGTAAAACTTGAGTAAAACCACCAGTGGAAGATCCAATATCTAGGCAAATTTTGTTTGTCACAGAGATTGGGAATATATCAAAGGCTTTTTGAAGCTTACTTGCACTTCGACTTACCCAATATTTATCCTGATTGGATAGTTCGATACAATCATCTAAGGAGCAATCTTTGGAGGGTTTTTTACATTGGAAATGATTTACAGAAACATCCCCATTTTGGATCATCATACATGCTTTGGATCGGCTATCTACAAGATTTTTGTGAACTAAGAGTTTATCCAGTCTCATCAGGTTCCAGTAATGCCATGATAGACTGTACTGTAAATCCAGCTTCTTTGAGCAAGTCTGCTCGTGATTTTTGTGGCGAAAAAGGTTCTTTTAATCCAATTGAGGTTACTTTGCATGAAATGTTTGGGATGGAATTGAGATAGTTTTTCGCCATTGAAGCAAAACCTCCTACTTCAATGCCATCTTCAAGGATTACCATTTTACTACATTGTGAAGCAATTTCTTTCAATGTGCTTTGATCAAATGGTTTAATAAATCGTGCATTGATAATCCCAACAGATAGATTTTTATCGGCCATTTTTTGTCGAACTTCCCGACAAAGATTCTCGAAAGGTCCTACAAAGACGATATATGCATCTTTTCCTTTTTCTAACACGATTGATTTCCCTAATTGGATGGGAGGGGATGAATCAACGTTTTGGGTTTTTTCTTTGGGGAATCGAACAAAAGTAGGCATGGTACAATTGTCCAAAGCCCATTGGATCATAGATTTTAACTCGGTACCATTTGCAGGTGCCATGATAGTAACATTGGGTAAAGGCAATAAGAAAGAAATATCAAAGCTTCCTTGATGAGTTGGTCCATCAGCAGAAACTGCACCAGCTCTATCGACTGCAAAAATCACAGGCTCGGATTGAATGCAGCAATCATGAATAACCTGATCAAATGCTCTTTGAAGGAAGGTTGAATAGATACCCACTATAGGCTGGAATTTTTTATGCGCTAAACCTCCTGCTGTTGATACAAGGCATTGTTCTGCTATTCCAACATCCAGGAAGCGAGAAGGATATCGACTGGCAAAAGAAATCATATGTAATCCCTCACTCATGGCTGCCGTAAGAGCGATCATGCGAGGGTGTTTTTTTGCATTCTCAAGTAGTGCTTCTCCGAAATAAGTCGAAAAAGTTTTTTTGTTTTCTGCAACTCGAATACACTCATTTTCCATAACAAATGGTGGGGAGCTGTGAAATTGAGTACA
>DAIMET010000015.1:0-34037 GCA_036725105.1 Calditrichota bacterium | reverse complement strand
CGGTCACCCACAGAAATTTTGCTATCGTTATCGCGGTCTTCATAGATCCATTCACCAGCATCCAATCGACCATTACCGGAACGGACATCCCCAGCACCATAGGTTAAATCATAGAATTTAACATTTCGTGGTAGCTGTGTGTAGTCTGGACCAGGTTGATATCGATAGTCTACAACAACACGATCCCCTTTACGAAGAGGATTCATTAAACGAACGGTACCCGTCCGGTAGTCAAGTTCAAAATCAGCACCTACCAATTCTTTTGGATTAACACAAATGTTTCCAGAAGAAATTGTGGAGTCTAGATTCGTTTCTTTTGGAAAAATAACAGAAATCGAATCCTTTCCCGCCTGAAGAGCAGAATTGATATTAAACTTCACTTGGTAGGAAGCTTGCGTTCCTGCCGTTTTCGGGTACGGTGTAACCTGTATGTTTTGAGCATCTGCTCGAGTAATCTCAATATTAGCAAACACTGAAATCACTAAGGTTACTGCAATTAAACTCGCTACAAATCGGATCGACTTTTTCATAACCTACCCCCCTTTAAAGTTAATTGTAGGTTAGGTACTTAAAATTTAACTTACTGTAAAACTAACATTACACTAGGTACTACAAAATACTACTTTTCTATAAAAGTATTTAAACAAAAGTTTTTTAAAAAATCAAGAAAAAACACCTTTTTTTTAGGTTTTTTTCCATTTTTTAATGAAAATAATCATTTCGAATCAAAAAGTTCAATTTTAAGTGGGTTTTATTTTGAAGAGCTTAAAAGCTCATAGGAGCGAAGTTTGTTGAACAAGGAACGCCGTGATATTCCTAATATCTCGGCAGTTTTGGTTTTATTACCGCCCTGCATTTGCAAAACTCGTTTGATATATTCTGCTTCAAATTTTTTTGTCGCTTCGGTGAGAGTTAGTCCAAGATATATATCATCTGGGTCAACTTTTTGTTCATTTGACTTGTGAAAAAGAAATGTGGGTAAATTTTCTTTCGTAATAAAATTACTTTTTGTGGATATCACACTATGAGTCAAAACATTTTTTAACTCTTTCACATTCCCCGGCCAAGAATAAGCTTGTAGAATCTGCAATGCATCTTGTGAAAAACCTTTCACATTTTTCTCATAGCGATCATTTAACTCCTTCATCAAATGAAGGCTTACTTCTTCTATATCCTCAATCCGCTCCCGTAGCGGAGGAAGTTGTATCCGTACCATCGAAAGAGTAAAGAAAAGTTGTTCGTGAAACTGATCTGAATTGTCCTGGTGAGAGACATTGACCGTACTTGAAGAAATGAATCGACATTGACTGCTTTTGTTAAGTTTCTGAAATAGAATTTCTTGCCCTTTTTT
Source organism: Calditrichota bacterium (assembly GCA_036725105.1). Classification (GTDB taxonomy): domain Bacteria; phylum Caldisericota; class Caldisericia; order UBA6126; family UBA6126; genus JAGLCW01. Next base: position 32,686 of record DAIMET010000015.1, on the reverse strand, counting down.
AGAAAGAAGTTCTAAATTTTGTATATATATAGTTGCGGTAGAATCAAGTTTTACGTTGGCCAATTCAGTCTGCAAGGCATCGGTATCTTCGTAGCAAGAGACAGCATAAAAAGGTTTGTCAGAAAGCGATGATTTTTGATGAAGAGCTAGTGCAACTTGATCGCATTCTGTTCCGCTTTCCCCTTCAATTAAAACAGAAGCATCGCTCTTCGCGTAAATACCAATGTTCTTAAAAACATCCTGCATTGCATGGGAAGATCCTACCAGGTCTGCAGCAATAGGTAGAGTGGAATGAGTATTGGACCGCAAAGATGAAATTTCTTTTGTGAGTTTCTTCACATACAATGCTTTTTTTAAAACAATCCGTATCTCATCAATATCAAAAGGCTTGGTAATATAATCATATGCCCCCTGCTTCATAGCTTCAATGGCAAGATCAGAAGAACCAAAGGCAGTTATGAAAATCACAGGAGCATCGATAAAGTCTTCCTTTAGTTTTTGAAAAACTTCCAGTCCATCCATTTCAGGCATGCGAACATCTAGCAGAATTACATCGGGGATTTCTTCACGGATTTTTTGCAGAGCATCAATCCCATCCATAGCAGTAATGACCTCATATCCCTCATCTTCTGCTATTGCAGTACAGAGATCTCGTACGCCTTCTTCGTCGTCAGCAATTAAAACTTTATATTTCATCATGTTACAAATGTAAAGGGAAAGCCATAAAATGCAATAGGGGGTTTCAGGTATAGAATCCTTCCTAGAGCATCCGAGAGAATCTCTAGGAAGCCGTTCTCCATTTAGAGAAGCCAATTCGAAACTCTGTTTTATGGAGCTGAGAATCACTTTCAAAGGAGATTCTGCCTTCCATATCCTCCATCATTCTACGGGATATAGCCAATCCTAAACCGGTTCCTTTATCTTTTGTGGTAAAGAATGGTGTAAAGATTTTCCCTACATCTTCTTCTCGGATTCCATATCCATTGTCTTGAACACAAATCCACAAAGTGTCAGCTTCAGCCTTTGTACAAATTGTCACTGTACCTTCGCCAATGGGTACAGCTTGAATCGCATTAAGAACAAGATTAAACAACACTTGGTGTACTTTTCTCTGGTCGGCATAGATTTCAATAGAATCCATATCGTGGATATGAAACTCCGTTTTTCTTTGCTGAATTCGATCTTTCAGCAAGTTTTCGATGATACCCAGTAATTCAGACAGAGATACCCACTCTTGAACGGTCTTGGAAGGTCTGGCATAAGTAATCAAGTCTTTCAGCAATTCTTCCAATCGATCAATTTCTCTACTGATCAATTGAATCATGCGAACACTACCGCTGTCTGTGGATACTTTTTTGCCCAGGAGTTGTACGAATCCTTTCACAGATGTTAATGGATTTCGAATCTCATGAGCAATGCCCGTTGTAAACATACCCAGCATTCTGAGGGATTCATTCTTTTCTGCTTCACGTATCAATTTAACATTTTCGGTAACATCATCCAGCGTGATTAAAACTGTCTTTTTCTTCTCTGGGTCAAAATGCGAAGTAATTACAATATGGAAATACTTCTGTGCAGAGGGAAGCCTGACAGGGAAGTGATCAAAAGAAAAGGTATGATGATTTTCAAAAGTTCGATTCACAGCATTTTCTAGCACAGGACCCAGTAAGGAATAAATCGTCTGTGTGGATAGTTGATCCTGTTGTAAATTCAATAGTTCCAAGGCTGCCTTGTTGTAGAAAAGGATCGTATTTTCTTGATCAAGAGAAATCATTGCTGTAGAAGCATTATTTAGGATCAAGTCAGATCGTGTACGCGATAGAATAAGGCTTTGTGCCAATTGATTGATTCCATCAGAAATAATGCCCATCTCTCCATTCATTGGGGGTATAGGTACATGTAGGTCACGCTCTAAAGTTTTCAATCCTTTGAGAATTCTTTTGATACGATTGGAAAAAGACAGACCAAAAATGAATGCAAATAGCAAGATGAGGCCAATAACAAAGATTGTTACGGTGTTGGTTCGTTGTTGCATATGAGCAATCTTGGTATCCAGGTCTTTGTAAGATTCTTCTACCCACACAAACGAACCATCATTACTGATGGGTACCGTGGCAATTAATTTTTGGTAGGGAAAATGATCGGTGTGTTCATAGAAACCATATATGCGGTTTTGACTACGTATATAGAATCCTGCTCCACCTTGGTCACCAAATAGCGAAGAAGAAGTTTCAATAATACCATTTAGTGTTGTGCGGATTCTTTGTTTTAACAGGTTTTGATAAATATCTTCGACAGTCTTTGGTTCGGTACCTTTGTACCTGGCATATTGCTCTTTGGCCAACTGATAGATTTGACTTTGTTCCCCAACAAAATACCGATTATACTCTTTGACCAGGTAATGCCCGACTTTTTCTATTTTCTCTTGTTTTTCCAAAATGAGCATTTCTTTGGCATTTTGCGTTAAGAATAAATTCAAGGTGACATTTCCTGTAACAACTACCAAAAGTGTAAACAAAATGACTTGGAAGCGAACTGAACCAAGAAGTCTTAACATTGTCGCCACCAAACGTTCTCTGGGGACAACAATCGTTGCAGTTCAGTGGTGAGTTCCATACTCCTTGTAACATGAAAACTCATAGAAGGATGTGTTTCAATGCGGTATCCCCGGAAAGATAAACTCAATACCACATCAGACGGTCCAGTGTGCTTTTGCAATAGTTGTGTAAGTGCCGTTAACTTAGATTTATTGACTATGTCTAGGTTGATACTCAGAAACAATCTGGAAGGTTTTTCGAGTTGACGATAAACATCGGACAAAGATATACACCGGTCTACTTTTTTGATTAGAGCTTGAAATCCATCATTGCGGAAAACTACTTTAACAGTAAACAGAAATGCCATGATGGCACCGGCGTTTTCGCCCTGAACTACAGCATCAATATCACTCGCTGCTTCTCCAAATGCAACAAGTTCCATGGATCCAGAAACATCGGATACCATGCACATTCGAACTGGATTCTTGGTTTTTTTTCGAGGACTTCGAACGGAGTCCAACATACAAAATATGGTAACTTCGGTTTCAGTCTGAATGCTTTCCAGAGTTTCCAATGTAGTGTACTCAATTTTGGGGAATGCTTCTAAAAACTGAATCATAGGGTTTGTGGTAATGTAGAATCCTAACGCTTCTTTTTCAAAAAGTAGGTTTGTTTCAATAGAACCCTTTTGAGGTGGACTAGATTCACTTTCATCCGCTGACTGGGGAGTTTCAAACAAGGATACTCCTTCTTCACGGACATTATTCAAGTTGTCCAAAAGCTGGGAACGATTTTTTTGAAAGAAATCAAATGCTCCTGCTTTGATTAAAAACTCGATAGTTCTTTTAGTAACTTTGTTGGTTTTATTTCTTGTTTTGAAATCTTTAATACCAATGTAAGCTCCATTGGTTTTTCGGTCATCAAGGATGCTTTCCAGTGCAGCTTCTCCTACGTTTTTTATAGCCGATAGTCCAAACCTGATTCCAATTTCTGTAAGTTGGCCATCTTTTTGAAGAGGATTTTGAGATGTTTTTTCCAGTGAGAACAATACTTCGCTTTTGTTGATGTGGGGAGGTAAAATTGGAATATCCATGCATCGGCATTCTTCTATATACCCTTCGATCTTTTTTTCATCTGATCGAAATGTATTCATGAGAGAGCACATATATTCAGCAGGATAATTCGCCTTTAGATAGGCTGTTCTATACGACAATAGACCGTAGCAGGCAGCGTGAGCTCGGTTAAAACCATATTCTGCAAATTTTTCCAACATAGAAAATACAGTTTCGGCCAGCTCTTCAGAAAAGCCTTTTTCCTTTGCCCCTAGAACAAATTTTTCGTGCTGCTCTTCCATCAGCGAAGCAATTTTTTTGCCCATCGCTTTGCGGAGTTTATCGGCATCTGCCATAGAAAAACCACTCATTACTTGTGCAATATTCATCACCTGCTCTTGGTAAATACAAATGCCATACGTATTTTTTAGAACAGGTTCTAGACAAGGATCCAGATATTGGATTTGGGATAAGTTCTGTTTGTTTTGGATGAAGCTGGGAATATTTTGCATTGGACCTGGTCGATACAATGCAACCATAGCGATAATATCTTCGATGGAGTCGGGTTTAAGCTCTTTTAACCACTTCTGCATACCAGGGCTTTCAACCTGAAATATCCCCTTGGTTTGCCCTTTTTTGTATAGTTCGTATGTAAGTGGATCATCCAATGTGATGGTATCAAAATCTACGTGGATATCCCGCTGTGATTCTACCATTGAACAACAGTCTTTGATGATGGTTAGGTTTTTTAGTCCTAAAAAGTCCATTTTTAAAAGGCCTAGCTGCTCGACAGTATTCTTTTCATACATACTCACACGTTTTTTATTTTTATCAATGGCCAGTGGTACATAATTCCACAAGGGTTCATCGGTGATAAGAATGCCGCAAGCATGTGTAGAAAAGTTTCGAACAGCATGTTCAAGCCTTGTAGCCGTTTGGTAAATGCGGGTATAGGTTTCATCTTCATCTACTAGTTTTTTAAAGGATTCGCTTTGCTGATAAGCAGATTCTAAGCTTTGTCCCATTGGGATTTTTTTGGACTGTTGGTTAATCTCTGCAGGAGAGATTTTAAAAGCTCTGGCAACATCACGAAATGCTGCTCTGGATTCTAATTTACCAAAGGTACCAATTTGGGAAACACAGTCTTCCCCGTACATTTCTTTTACATAATCAATGATTTCTTCACGCCTTGAATCTTCAAAATCTATGTCGATATCTGGCATGGAAAAACGCTGAGGGTTCAAGAATCGTTCAAAATATAGGTTGTATTGCAGGGGATCAAGGTCGGTGATTCGAAGTAGATAACTGACGATACTACCTGCAGCTGATCCTCGGCCTGGACCTACTGCAATATCTTTTTCACGAGCATAACGGATGAAGTCTTGTACAACCAAAAAATAATCTACAAAATCCATGGATTCGATGACGTTAAGCTCATACTCAAGTCGCTGCCGAATATCTTCTCGTATTGAGTCTCCGTATCGATAGGGAAGGTTTTTTTCACACAAATGTCGTAGGTATTGGATACGTTCTTCTTTGGAGGAAATTCCTTTGTCGGGATTGCGGTATTTGGGTAAATGTTTAGTTTTGAAATCAAATTCCAAGTTGCACTTTGCAGCAACCAAGGCAGTGTTATGAATGGCTTCGGGAAGCTCTGGGAAAAGCTGGAGCATTTCCTCTTCGCTCTTTAAATAGAAGCTGTCTCCGGTAAAACGCATTCGGGCTGGATCGTCATAATCTTTGAGCTGTTGAATGCATAATAAAATATCATGGGGGTAAGCATCATCTTTTTTTATGTAGTGTGAATCGTGAGTTGCAATAATTGGAATATCCAGCTTTCTCGCTAAAGAAACAAGACGAGGATTCACCCTTATTTCTTCATCAATCCCATGATTCATGACTTCAATGTAATAATCAGAGCCAAATCTCTCCTTAAACTGCCGGGCTAACTTTTCTGCTTCTTCCATACGATCCGATAATAGAAGTCGGGGCAACTGTCCTTGTATGCAAGCAGAGCTGACTATAATGTCATCTCCTAAGGAAGATAACAGTTCAAAGTCAATACGAGGTTTGTAATAAAATCCTTCGGTGTAGGATCTTGATACGATATTGCAAAGGTTCTTATACCCTTGGAAATTTTTTGCTAGCAGGAGAAGGTGAAATAAATTGGTTCCGTGATATTTTTCAGTCTTGGTGTGACGACTCTCGGGTGCTACATACACTTCACATCCGATAATGGGTTTTACCTGGTGTTTTGTGCAAGTCCTGTAAAACTCGATGGCACCGAACATGGTCCCGTGATCGGTTAATGCTATGGCTTCTTGACCAAGTTCTTTGGCGTATAAGGCCATCTCCTCTGTTTTGCTAAGGCCATCCAGTAGGCTATATTCAGAATGATTGTGGAGATGTACAAAAGACACTGCTAGTCTTCCAGATGCTCGATAAAACTCACAATCTTTTGGGTTAAATCCATTGTTTTCTCTATGGTTGGAGTTTCTACGAGTACTCGAAATAAGGGCTCAGTCCCAGAAGGACGAACAACCATTCTAGCTTCGGGGTATTGGATTTGAATTTGCTCCATCGTATCTCGGAAACGAGGAGAAGAAAGAATTCGATTTTTATCGTGTACATGTAAATTTGTAAGCCGCTGCGCATACATGGGTATTTTGCGGATCGTTTCTTGGATAGATTTACTTAAAGATGTGATCGCATGTATGTATTCTAGTGCAGAAACAAGGCCGTCTCCAGTAGGGCTTTTGTCTAATATTAGCAGATGCCCTGATTGCTCACCACCAATTTGAGCAGACAATCGAATCATGTCGCGGTAGACATATTTATCTCCAACATCGGAGCGGTGAAAGTCAATTTCGTTTTGTTTCAAAAACTCGATAATGCCTTCATTTGTCATTACCGTTCCCACTACTGTTTTTTGCGATAGAGTGCTCTTTTGTTTTCGAGAGAGAGCAACTGTGGTAATCATGTGATCACCGTCAATTAGTTCTCCTTCGGGAGTGAAGGCAAGCACTCGGTCGCCATCACCGTCGTGAGAAAAAATAAAATCGTAGGTTTTTTTTGTCTTTTTTAAAAAAGACTGAATCGTTTCTGGGTGTAATGACCCGCAGTTTTGGTTGATAGAATAACCATCTTGCTCTGTACAAATAGCGGTAACATTAGCTCCTAGCTGTTGTAATACTTCGGGAGTAGCTTGAACAGTAGCTCCATTGGCGCAATCCACTAGAATACTAACCGAAGAAAGGTGTAAAAAAGAATACAAATGTACAATGGAAGAAATATATTCATCTTTTGCTTCGGGCTGAGCAATGCTTGTGCCTGGAAAACCAGGAGTTTCTTGTATCAACCATGGACAATCGATAAGATGCTCTATTCGCTCTTCTGCTTCTTCGCTGGCTTTTTCACCGTTTCGCTGAAAAAGCTTGATCCCATTGTATGGTGCAGGATTGTGAGATGCTGATATGACGATACCCAAATGATATTGTTTTGCTTTGCAAAGCCGAGAGACAGCTGGGGTAGGAACAATGCCAAACAAGTGACAATGAACCCCAACCAGGTTCAATCCATCAACAAGATTTTGTTGAATACGTTCTCCACTGGGTCTTGGATCTCTTCCAATACAAACATGAAGTTCTTCCTGTGGATAGGTTTCTTTCAGGTATTCCCCAATGGACTTTCCGATTTGTAAAACGAATTCGGGACCTAGTCCAGTATCTGCTAGGTCCCGAATTCCATCTGTTCCAAAATATTTCATTATGCTAGCGCTTGTTTCGATACTCCTACAAGCGTAGAGAAGTTGTCCTTGTTTTCAACTGCAATTTGAGCAAGAACTTTACGGTTCAATGGGATTTCTAATTTTTTCAATCCGTTGATAAATCGAGAATAATTCATTTCTGGATCTGAAAGGCGTACGGCTATATTGATACGTTGAATCCAAAGAGCTCTGATATCACGTTTCATGAGCCTTCTGCTAATATAAGCATTACGTTCTGCGTGCATAACTCGTTCTTTGGCCGCTCGGAATCTACGACTTGCAGACCCCTGGTAACCCTTCGCTTTTTTCATCAGCTTTTTTACTCTACGGCGACGAGTGAATCCACCTTTAACTCGCATAATACTACTCCTTACTACTTTGTGCTACTATAGCTGTTTACTTAGAAATTTTTACGTTTGGAATAAGAAAACGAACAACACGGAGTTTGTCTTTTGGGACTTCTTGTTGTTTGTTCAACTTTTTCCGGGTAACCGTATTCTTTTTGCTCAACATATGGTTGTGCCCGGAACGAAGAAACATGATTTTCCCCGTACCCGTTATTTTAAAACGTTTCATTGCCGTTTTTGAAGATCGAATTTTGTGTTTCATGTACTTTATCCTTTCTTAGAAACAGGAGCAAGAATGGCAATAATATTCTTTCCCTCCATTTTGGGAGGTCCTTCTAGTTTGCCGAACTCATCTACAATTTCTGTTATTCTTTCTATCATTTGGAAACCTTGTTTTTTATAAATAATTTCTCGACCTCTGAACATAATGATAAGCTTTACTTTGTCCCCACTTTGAAGGAACTTTGTAACTCTTTTCATGCGTACGTCGAAGTCGCCTTCTGCAATATTTAAACCAATTTTGCAGATTTTTAAATCATTATGCACTTGTCTTTTCTTGGCTTCCCTATTCTTTTTTGCTAAATCATATACAAATTTGCCATAATCCATGATTTTGCATACGGGAGGCTTTGCATCCGGTGCAATTTCAACAAGGTCATATCCACGATTTCTGGCCATATTAAGCGCTGATATTGTATCTACGATGCCGACTTGGCCACCATCTTCATCGATTAATCGAACCTGTCTAGCGCCTATGCTTCCATTAATTCTATGCTGATGTTTAATATACTACCTCCATGCAATAAAATTCTTACTAGTTTTACAAAAACAAGGTTATAATGTCAAGAGATCATGGATTGCAAAATCAAAAAATCGTCTTTTCATCAATTTCTTGGTGCATTCGTTTCATGATTTCATCTAGACTCATCGATCCGAGATTTTCGCGATGTCTTTTCCGAACAGATACGGTTTGACTCTCTGCTTCGTTTTTTCCCACAACAAGAAGATAAGGAATTTTTTCCATTTCTCCTTTTCGAATTTTTGCATTCATTCGCTCATTGTTTTCATCCACTTCTGCGCGAAGATTATGCTGGCGTAAAACCGTACAAATCTCTCGGGCATAGGGCAAAACTTCATCGGAAATTGGAATAATACGAACTTGCAGTGGAGAAATCCACAGTGGGAAATTTCCTGCATATTGCTCAAGGAGAATAGCAATGAACCGTTCCATAGAACCCAATGTTGCAGTGTGGAGCATATAGGGTGTATGTTCAGCACCATCTTCTCCAATGTACGTTAGACCAAATTTCTTTGGAAGGTTGAAATCTACTTGAATTGTCGTGCATTGCCAGAGTCTTCCTAGTGCATCTTTTACCTTGATATCGATAGCAGGTCCATAAAACTTGGCTTCACCTGGATCAATTTGATAGGGAATGCCCATGCGCTCGACAATCGAAATAAATTCTTTTTCAATATGATCCCACTGCTGTGGATCCCCTGCATATTTACCAGCATCAATATGCTCCTGATCACGAATACTTACAAAAATATGCAGATCCGTAAAACCAAAATCTTTAAACAGCTGGATGGAAAACTCACGAATATTATTAAGCTCGGATTCTAGTTGATCTGGGGTACAAAAAACGTGTGCATCATCTTGTTCAAAGCTGCGCACACGCAATAATCCATGAAGAACACCCGATTTTTCATATCGATACACATTGGCCATTTCAAAATATCGAATGGGAAGTTCTCGGTAGCTACGAAGTTCATTTTTGTATACGGTTAAGTGAAAAGGACAGTTCATTGGTTTTACCATAAAGACTTGATTGTCTCTTTCCATCGGTGGAAACATCGTATCCAGATAATGGTAATAATGACCTGAAGTCTTCCACAAATCAACCAATCCTAAATGAGGTGTACGTATTTCTTGGTAGCCTGCTTCAATATGCTTTTTTTTGTCATATTCCTCAATCATACCTAGAAGAGTAGCCCCTTTTGGTAACCAAATTGGAAATCCTGCTCCAACTTGCTCTTCAAAAGTGAAGATTTTTAACTCTTTTCCTACTTTTCGATGGTCTCGCTTTTTTGCTTCTTCGAGCATCAGTAGGTATTGTTTCAACTCCTTTTTATCAAAAAAGGCAGTCCCATAGATTCTTTGTAACATTGGATTGGTTTCTTTTCCTCTCCAATATGCTCCAGCAAGAGACAAAAGATGAAAAAAACGTACTTGCCCCGTAGAGGCAACATGAGGGCCTTTGCACATATCTGTAAAATCACCTTGGGTATACACACTAATGATTTCACCTTCGGGAATTTCTTTTAAAAGTTCCAGCTTATACGTCTCACCTTGCTCTTCTAAGAGCTTTCGCAGTTCGTCTCGGGACACTTCCTTTTTTTCAATGGGAAGATTCTCTTTGACGATATTTTTCATTTCTTCCTGAATTCTCTCAAGGTCTTCAGGAACAAAGGAGATTTCTCGATCAAAATCATAATAGAAGCCCGTATCTGTGGAGGGGCCAATGCCCAGTTTCACCTCCGGATATAATCGTTTCACTGCTTGTGCCAATATATGGGAAGCAGAATGTCGTAAGGCTTCTAAACCATGATCATCACTACTCATTCTAAATCTCCTTTCGGTCATATAGTTGTATACAATGTCATGTATGATAGTATAGGGGAATTTCAAAAAAAATGTTATAGAAAAAAGGGAAGAGGTATCGGGGAGAGAAGATTTGAACTTCCGACCTCTTGATCCCGAACCAAGCGCTCTACCAAACTGAGCCACTCCCCGAAATTAAGAAGGAAAAAAGATGGTCGGAGCGAGAAGATTCGAACTTCCGACCCCCAGCACCCCATGCTGGTGCGCTAGCCAAACTGCGCCACGCTCCGAAGTTGATGGTTAAAACACGTATTTCATTATATCCAAATCGAAAAAAAAGCAAATATTACTCGTACTTCAGTTGTCGATTCATTAAATCATAAATAGCTTCTTGCGGGTTTTTCCCGTGAAACAAAACCTGTTGCAGCATGGAAGAAATTGGCATTTCTACCCCAACCGAACCTGCTAATGTCAGAAGGGCTTCCAGATTGTCGATCCCTTCAATCGTCTTGCCAGATTGATTCATGAGATACTCTGGCGTAACACCCTGGGCTAATTGCAACCCAGCCCAGAAGTTTCTACTTTTCGGAGAAGAACAGGTAAGGATTAAGTCCCCTAGACAAGCCAATCCATATATCGTTTCATCCCGTGCACCTAAAGCACTTAAAAGTCTTTTCATTTCTTGTGTACCGCGGATCAAAAGTGCAGCATGAATATTTTGACCAATCCCCATTCCAGATAAAATTCCTGCAACAATGGCAATTACATTTTTCATGGGTCCACCCAGTTGGACGCCCGTTAGATCTGTGTTGGCGTACACTCGGAATGCTGGTTGAGAAAACCAATCCTGTAGTTGCTCCAACCGCTTCTGATGAACACCTGCTAAAGTTGTACACGCAGGAAGATCTTGTGCAATTTCTATGGCAAAATTGGGTCCTGATAAAACAAAAATCTGTTCTAGAGATAGAGAAGTTTCATCAACAAAATATTCAGAAAGCAATCGGATCTTCTTTCCATACATCAAACCTTTTGTAAGAATTGTAATGGTAGTAGAGGGGGTTACATACGATTTCATGTTTTCTACAAGAGCAGAGATATACTTGGAAGGTTGGGCTATGAAAAGTATGTCTTTCCCCTGCATAGCAAGTTTTAAAGAAGTAGTACAAGAAACATTGGTTGGTAATTGAATATCAGGTAGATAACTTTTGTTTTCATGGCATTGGTTGATTTCTTGTTCAATCTTCAATTCATGAGACCACAGAACAATGGGAAATCCTTTTCTGGCTAATAGACGGGCCATAGAAGTACCCCATGCTCCTGCTCCCAGTACGGCAATGGAGGGAGTACTCATTCACTCTCGCCTTTGCGATTACGTATGCGGATTTCAACGGGTGTACCCGTAAGCTCCATAGATTCAATGATTTTGTTCTTAAAGAAGTTAATGTAGGGCTGAGTAAACATTTTTGGTCGGTTTACAAAAAAAGCAAATCGAGGTGGTTTGGTTGCATATTGTGTCACATACAAAATTTTCCGCTCTCCCATTTGTATTGGGTTGTCGATAATGATTTTCCGGATCATTTTGTTTACTTCGTGGGTAGTAAATCTTTTTGTGTAAGAAGTATATGTTTTTTGGATCATGGCAAACATTTCTTCGGAGCCCTGTCCAAGCTTTGCGGAAATAAAAACGACGGGAGAGTAGGCTAAAAAACGAAGTTTGGTTCGTATGCTCCACAGCACATCATGAGGATCATGAATCTGGTCTTTTTTGTTTACAATAATGATACAAGCTTTTCCATTGGTTTGAATTGTTTTGGCAATTTTCTGATCTTCTCTGCTAATAGTTTCAGTTCCGTCAAGCATAAAAAGAGCAATATCAGCTGTTTTCACAATGCCTTCGGTTCGCTTCATGCTTAAGTATATTGGACCAAACTCATGCATCCACTTTGATCGAATACCTGCTGTATCAATGAATTTGTATTCTTGACCCTTAAATATGGTGTGTTCTTGGATAGGATCTCGGGTTGTAAATTCCTGATTTTGAACAAACGAACGAGTTTGTCCCAAAACTTGATTAAACAAGGTAGATTTTCCAACATTTGGCTTGCCCAAGATGGCGATAGCAGGAAATTCAGCTGGTTCTTCGTCGGATATGGGAGAATCTTGTGCTTTTTCCACGCAAGCATCCAAAAGTTCATATACACCATAATTAGAAACGGCAGACACAGGGAATAACTCAGAAAATCCAAGTTGATAGAAATCATTTTCATCAAAATGCTTACGCCTATCCGCTTTGTTTACAACCAAAATAGTTCGATCAAACAAACCAATGCGACGGATAAACATGGCTAGTTGCTCGTCTTGAGGATGTAATCCATGAGCACCATCCACTACCATCAGAATTACGTCAGATCGTTGCATTTCTTCTACAATCAGTTTTTGCTGTTCATCCAATTCTCGAACAGAGGATATTTCTTCCAAGCCAGCAGAGTCCGCTACACGCATTTTCTTTTGCCCCCACTCCATTTCATAGCGGATAATATCTCTGGTTGTAGCTTTTTCTTCTAGAACAATATTTCGTTGTTTTGTAATACTATTAAACAACGAAGATTTTCCAACCGAATATCGACCGATCAAAAATATCTTTACCATTTTTAATGTTCTCTTCTTTCGTTATAATAAATGACACATCTATAGTAGAGTATAGCAAATAAATTGGAGTTAACGATGAATCTAAAAGATCTTTCTATTCATGATTTTTGCAATGAACTCGCTTCCAAGAACCCTACTCCAGGTGGAGGTTCTGCTGCTGCAGCTGCAGGTGCTTTAGGGTTAAGTTTGGTTCTCATGGTTGGGAATTACGCTGAAGATCAAGAAAAACTCAGTTCCATTTTAGATGCACTGAAAGAAGAAAAAAATAAACTGATCTCCCTAATCGATGAAGACGCAGAATCTTTCAATGCATTTATGAAGGCTATGAAAATGCCCAAATCAACTCCAGAAGAAAAGCAACAACGTAAAGGTGCCATGCAGGATGCACTGAAAAATGCTGCCCAGATACCTTTCCAGACACTACAATCCTGCAGTATTGGAACAAAATATATGGCAATGTTGCAAGAGGATGTCAAAGAGAGCATGATAAGCGACTTGGGAGCAGCCAGCACTTTGCTTTGTTCGGCAATACGAAGTGCATACTTAAATGTTATTATCAATGCTAACTCTATTAAAGATGAGGACTTTTCACAAAAACTAGTTTCAGAAGCACAAAAAATGCAATCCAATTCTGTAGAAGCCCTTTCTTCCATGTACAAAAGCGTGGCCGATAGTCTTGAAAAATCTGCCTAATTATCTTTCCTATACTCTTCCCGAATTGTATGAAGTGCAGCAAAAGCTTACAGAAGAGTTACAACATTGTTGTTTGTGCCCCCGAGAATGCAAGGTAAATCGCAGCCAGGGAGAGGTTGGATTCTGCAAAGCAGGCCCAGTTGCAAAATTGGGCAACTATATGGTGCATACCGGTGAAGAACCTCCAATCTCAGGTACAAAGGGTTCGGGAACTGTTTTTTTTGCACATTGCACTTTGCAGTGCTGTTACTGTCAAAACTTCCCTTTTTCTCAAGAACATACGGGAAAAGAATACTCAACGGATGAATTAGCATCCATTTACCTTTGGTTGCAAGAGCAGGGTTGTCATAATCTAAACTGGGTCAGTCCCACACAGTTTTTACCACAAGCCTTTGAAGCTTTAGTAAAAGCACGCGAAAAAGGACTTCGTATTCCAGTTTTGTGGAACTCCAGCGGATGGGAAAATCCCTTCATTTTTGAGCTGTCTCAATACTTTTGCGACATCTTCCTGCTAGATGCTCGATATAGCCAAGATAAAACTGCAAAGAAATACTCAAAAGCAATCCACTATAGTACTTTGAATAAAAGAATCATTCAGATTGCTAGAAATATTCACCCTTACGATCAATGGGATGGTGATCTTTTAGTAAAAGGGTTGATTGTGCGTATTTTGGTCTTACCTGGTTTTTCACAAGAGAGTATTGACATTTTGCACATGCTTCATGAAACAGTTGGAGATGAAGTATTAATCAGCCTTATGAGTCAATATTTTCCTACCTGGAAGGCCTTTGATCATCCCCCTTTAAACCGTTCTCTAAATCCTGATGAATGGAATAGAGTCTCGGATACATTGACAGCATTGGGATTTTCCAATGGTTGGATACAAGAGCTTTCATGAGCCATCCTACGCTAGACCTTTCTTTTTTAGCGGAAAAACTATCTCAAATTGATGGATTCGAACCTCTTGAAAAATGGTTTCAAGAATGCTCTAGTAGAGGTATAGAAACATTTTTAGTGGGTGGTTGTATTCGAGACTCTGCCCTACACATATCCAAAAAAAACCTTGATCTGGATTTTATCATCAAACCTTTTGAAAAAACAAAAGAAGCTACGATTCTATTCAACACAATCCTTCGGGGACATTTCTTTCCACTAGATGAACAACGAAAGATTTTTCGCATTCATGCAAATTCAATGCAGTTAGATCTCAATGGAATTCGAGGAGATGAACTCATTGACGATATGTTCCAGCGAGATTTCAGTATGAACGCAATATATACCCCATTGTCTACTTTTTTACAGCAAGCACAGATCCATCCATCTCGCGTATCTGTGGTAGATTTTTTCAATGGAATCTCGGACCTTACATACAGAAATATCCGAGCTCATAATCCTTCCACTTTCAAAGAAGATCCTTTGCGCATCCTTCGTGCATTCCGTATTGCATCGCAAATTCAAGGTACAATAGATCCAGATACATATCAAGAAATGGTAGAAACCAAACATGAGATAAAAAAATGTGCTCAAGAAAGAATCCGAGAAGAATTTGTGAAAATTTTAGCACAGCCCAAAAGTCACCAATGGGTTTTTGCCATGGAAGAAACAGGAATTCTCTCCACATTTTTCCCTTTCTTTGATTGGTACACCGAGATTGACAATTGTTTTACATCCTGGCTTCAACTGCAAAAACATGTGAAAGCTGGATTACAGTATCTGGAAGAAATTTTCGTTCGAATCCATCAAAACGATTTCCCTTTTTCAGAGAAATTGCAATATGTTTTAGATACACAACTTCAACCAGAGACAACATTCGAAGTAGCCATGAAAATTGCAATTCTCTTGCATGATATTGGTAAACCTGATACTTTACGTGTTGTGAAGGATCGCCTACGTTTCTTTGAACATGAAAATGTTGGGGTAAAAGTAGCCAAGGAATATTTACAAGAAATGCACTTTTCTACGAAAGAAATCCGGTTTATTTCAGAACTCATACAATGGCATATGCGACCTCACAATTTATCCAATGTAGATAACTTAACACAAAGAGCTCGATATCGATTTTTCCGTGATACATCTCCATATTCAATTCCTATTCTTTTAATTGCACTAGCCGATGCATATGCAACAAGAATGGTTCCCATGAAGGAACTACCACACTATGAAGATTTTTTGCATGATATGTTACAATACGCATTTACTCCTGGTACAACCAATCAAATCCCTTTCTTGAACGGAAATGAAATCATGGAAGTAACCGGTCTTCCGCCTGGAAAAAATATTGGATATTTGCAAAGTAAATTACTTGAAGAACAAAGTGTAGGAAACGTTCAATCGAAAGAAAATGCCATAGAATGGGTAAAAGAATTTGAAAAAGTCCTTGACAAGTAACGAACTATTGCACATTTGTCAAATTTTTTAATACTATATTATTTTGGTGTATACTAGTAAGAAAATATCCTGTTAGGAGTGTATGTGCATGGATAAAGACAGAGTTATTACAAATCGTGGGCTTGCTCAGATGCTAAAAGGCGGAGTGATTATGGACGTAACAACCGCTCAACAAGCAGCAATTGCACAAGAAGCAGGCGCTGTTGCCGTGATGGCTCTGGAACGTGTACCAGCCGATATTCGGAAAGCTGGAGGGGTTGCTCGTATGTGCGACCCACTAAAAGTCAAAGAAATACAAGAAGCTGTTACCATTCCAGTTATGGCAAAATGTCGTATTGGACATATTGTTGAAGCTCGAGTGTTAGAATCTCTTCATGTTGACTACATTGATGAAAGTGAAGTTTTAACTCCAGCGGATGAAGAAAACCACATTGATAAAATTGCTTTTCAGATTCCGTTTGTTTGTGGTTGTAGAGATATTGGCGAAGCGCTCCGAAGAATTTCTGAAGGCGCATCCATGATTCGAACCAAGGGTGAGGCTGGCACGGGGAATGTTGTAGAAGCAGTACGCCATATGCGAAAAGTACAGTCTCAGATTCGACAAATTGTTTCTATGGTGGAAGATGAACTATATACAGCCGCAAAAGAATGGCGAGTACCCGTACAACTCCTACGAGAAGTAAAAGAATTAAAAAAACTCCCCGTAGTAAATTTTGCAGCAGGTGGCGTGGCTACTCCCTCTGATGCTGCTCTTATGATGTTGCTTGGAGCGGATGGAGTATTTGTTGGATCTGGCATTTTTAAATCCCAAAATCCATCTGTTATGGCAAAAGCTATTGTAGAAGCAGTAGCACATTGGAACGAGCCCGAAGTAATTGCCAAGGTCTCTGTTGGTCTTGGAGAAGCAATGAAAGGTTTGGATATCCACTTGATTGATGAAAAAGACAGATTATCAGATAGGGGCATATAATAAGTGAAAATTGGCATCCTGGGGTTCCAGGGTTCTATTGAAGAACATGAATATGCGTTTCGGAGGCTCTCAGTTGAGACAATACGTGTGAAAACACCGCAAGATTTAGAATGTGTTGACGGCATTGTTCTTCCTGGCGGAGAGAGTACCCATATGCTTCGAATGCTACACTTCAATCATCTATTTGATCCTCTTCGAAAGATGATACAAGATGGGTTACCCACAATGGCAACTTGTGCAGGTGTTGTATTACTTTCGAAAGCAATAGATAATACAAAACAAGAGACTTTACAAGTTCTAGATGTCGTTGTATCTAGAAATGGATATGGTCCACAATATTTTAGTTTTGTAGAGGAGGTCACCATTGAAGGCTTTACGGAGAAATTTCGAGCGGTTTTCATACGAGCCCCCATTGTCCGCTCATTAGACTCAAACATACCAGTTTTGTCAAAAGATCGGCATGAAAACCCGATATTTATACGACAAAAAAACATATTTGCGTTAACTTTTCACCCAGAAATAGGAAATGACGATCGAATTCATTCCATGTTTCTGCAATCATTAACCTAGTAGGAGGAACACTAATGTCCGGACATTCTAAGTGGCACAATATTAAAGGTAAGAAGCAAGCTGAAGATGCAAAAAGAGGTAAACTGTTTACAAAATTAGGAAAAGAATTGACCATCGCTGCCAGAGAAGGTGGTGGTAATATTGATTCCAACCCCAGACTTCGTAGTGCAATTGAAAAAGCAAAAGCCGGCGGTATGCCAAACAATAACATCGATAGAGCCATTAAGCGCGGAACCGGTGAGTTGAAAGACGGATACGAAATTCTCGAACTTGCTTATGAAGGATACGGTCCTGAAGGAACGGCTATTTTGGTCGAAGTTGCAACGGATAACAAAAACCGTGCTTCTGCTGAAATTCGGAAAATTTTCAGTAAATTTGGTGGTAGCATGGGAGAGCAAGGATGCGTCTCCTGGATGTTTAAAACCGTTGGAAATATTGCCCTGAAAGATTCTGACCTATCGGAAGATGAGGTTTTTGAAATCGCTACAAAATGCGAAGCAGAAGATTTCTCAAAAGAAGAGAGTGGTTGGATTTTGTCTGTAGATCCAAAATCGTTGTATTCAGCAAAAGAAATCCTTGAACAAGAAGGAATTGAAATTGAAAATGCTGAACTAGACAAAGTACCAAACACATACGTGAAACTCACTGGAGACAAAGCACAAAAAATGCTCAGGCTTCTGAATGAGTTAGAAGATAGCGATGATGTAACCAAGCTATTTTCTAATTACGACATTCCAGACGAAGAGTTTGAAATTTTCTTGAACAGCTAACAAAGTGAAAAATAACACAATTATTCTAGGAATTGATCCTGGAATAGCGAATACGGGATATGCGTGTCTTCTTTTTAAAGAAGACACGCTTCGTTTATTAGATGTAGGTGTTTTCATAACCAAAAAAGGACCTACAGAACACCGAATCAAAAAGATTTATGATTTTTTTCAACAATTAATTCTCACTTTCCGACCCGATTGCATGGTGATGGAGCAATTGTTTTTCTCGAAAAATGTAAAAACAGCCCTTGTTGTAGAAGAGGTTCGTGGTTCCCTAATGCTTTTGTGTGCTCAACAAAATATGAGTTTTGCACAATATACTCCACTGCAGATTAAAAAAACACTCACTCACTATGGGCAAGCCTCCAAAATGGAAGTAAAATTAGTATCAGAATCTATATTGGATATCTCCTTACCCACATCAGACGATGCTTGCGATGCCGTTGCAGCAAGTCTCTGTCATGCGTATACCTTTGATTGGAGTGACATATGATTAAACAGCTTCAGGGTACTATTCTAAGCACAGCTGATCAGTACGTTGTTATTGAGCCAGTGACGGGCATTGGATTACAAGTTTTTGTTCCTTCTCCCGATGAGTATACTACTGGGGAATCTGTACGATTACACACCATTATGATCGTTCGAGAAAACAACATCTCTCTGTATGGGTTTCCTTCGGAACAACACGAAAAAGTATTCAATACTCTACTTTCCATACCGAAAGTAGGAGCAAAAATGGCATTGGGAATTCTTTCTTCGTTTTCTTTACAAGATTTGTTTCAAATAGTGTCCGAAGGAGTTCCAGAATCATTGTCCAAAGCTCCTGGGATCGGTATCACTACTGCTAAGAAAATTCACCTGTACTTAAGTGAAAAATGGAAAAATGAAATGCCAATGAAAGATCTTGAAAAAGAACCATCCTGCTACGAAGAAGCACATGAGCTTCTTTTGGAAATGGGATTGTCTCCCATTGAAAGCAAAACAATTTTGAGAAAGCTGCGAATGCAGGGAAACACTGCTTCTACAGCTGAAGAAATCGTGAGAGAAGTGTTGAAAGCCCGTCAATGATATGAGAAAAAAGCGTGAGAAACCTGGACTTCTTGCCATTGTCGTTCGAATTGTCATTGTATGTGTTGTATTGTTCATTGGTCTGAAAATGATACAATATATTCAACTGAGTTCTCAATTACGTGCTCTGCAGAGAGACCAGGTCATTTTCCAGAGTCAGATTGAAAATCTGAAAGAAAAAATCGAGTTCGCAGAAACCGACTACTTTATTGAAAAAATGGCGAGAGAAGAATCAGACCTTGCAAAACCAGGAGATTTTGTTATAAAATTTAAGTCTAAATAATCTTTTCGGCGGTATAGCTCAGTTGGTCAGAGCACACGGCTCATACCCGTGTTGTCCGGGGTTCGAATCCCTGTGCCGCTACTTTTTTTTATGAAAACCATTTTACAGCAATTTATTACAAATGTTCGAGCGCACCCATTTTCTTCCTCCACTACATTTTTGCTTTCTGTTTCCGGGGGAGTTGATTCGATGGTACTGCTCAACTTGTTTCTTCAAACAAAAAACCTTTTTGCACATTCTTTTACCGTCCTGCATATGAACCACCATTTGCGAGAGAATGATAGTGATCAAGATGAAAAACTAGTCACCTCCTACTGTTTGAAGAATGCAATCCCTTTTCACACGGTTCATTTTTCCCCAACTGATTGGCAATCTGTGGATGGAACAGGAATCGAAGAAAAAGCACGAAAACTCCGAAGGCGCACAATAAAAAAAATTCAACAAGAAAATTTGCTTGATGTTTGCGTATTGGGGCATACACAGGATGACCTTTGCGAAACCTTTATGTTCAATTTTATTCGAGGGTCAAGTCCGGAAAAGCTTGCTGGACTGCTACCTTCTTGGAACTCAGAAACCTCTATTTTCCGGCCTCTTCTTACTTTTACAAAAAAACAGATTCGTGCCTATGCGCAGGACTGCAATGTTCCCTACCGAGAAGATAGTACCAACAAAGATGTTCAGTATTCTAGAAATCGGCTTCGCAATATCATTCTTCCTGAAATTCAAATCATCAATCCAAATTTTTCTTCCTCTATTCTTCGATTGCAAGATATTCTTTCGCATGAAAACGATTGGATGGAACAAGAGTTATCTGCTGTTGTAAAAGACTGGACAGTATCCCCAACATCCATTCAATTTTTGTCCACTCTGTTTCAAAATCTACCCATTGCCTTGCAAAGAAGGTCAATTCTGCATATCCGAAGTCTTCTCGCTGGTCATCGAGACAATTTCTCTTTTTCTACCGTAGAAACGATCCGTGCCTTGATTCTTTCACATCCACAAAAAAAAGGTATCCTATATTTGGATACGAAAATGAGTGTTGAAGTAGAGAATGCAATTTTAATTTTTCGAAAACTTGAGGCTAGTGAATGTTAAACAGGAAAATTGAAGCAGGCGATATTCTGATTCATGAAAATCAAATCAGAAGTGCAGTTGATCGACTTGCACATGAGATTTCCACTACTTATCCAGCAGATGAACAATTACTCTTAATTGGTGTCTTGAATGGCGCATTTGTTTTTTTATCTGATCTGTGCAGGAAAATCCAACGAGATACTGCGATTGATTTTATACAACTGTCCAGTTATGGGCAAAATTTACGAAGTTCTGGGAATATAAAGATCAAGAAAGATATTTGTTTGCCCGTTAAAGGGCGGAGCGTTGTTGTTGTAGAGGACATTATCGACTCAGGACATTCTATGGTTTTTTTACAACAATATTTACTGCTCAAAGGAGCAAAAAGAATATATGTTTGTACTTTTTTGGATAAAAAAGATCGAAGAGAAGTACCTTTGAAGATAGATTTCTGTGGATACGAAATCCCTGATTATTTTGTTGTAGGATATGGACTCGATGCGAAAGAACAGTATCGATGCCTTCCCTATGTTGCAAAAATCCAAGAAGAAAAGGAATAATTATGCCAGAACCAAAATATCCTAGGCCTTCCAATAAAAATACGCCTCCAAAAGGAACTCCGAATTTCAATTTTATGTGGATTATTGGAATTTTTCTTGTTATCCTTTTATCCTCTTTCATATTCAATTCTTTCAATACCACTACCCCTACAGAATTAACCATCAATGAATTCTTGCGGTTAGCAGAGGATCAGAAAATTGAATCAGCAGAGGTTCACGAAACAGAAATTATTGGGGTTTTAAAGCCAGGTACTGTGGAGGGTAGTACTCAATTCAAAGTTGTTATTTTCCCCTCACAAATTGAAAAAATGGAGACCATATTGGTTGAAAATAATATTACAACTAGCATGGTGATCCCAAACAACTCCGAAATATGGGGCTATATTCTGAATTTTGGTTCCACCATTCTCATTATTTTCCTTTTCTGGATTTTACTAAGCAGAAGTATGCAAAGCAGTGGTGGAGGCCAAGTTTTCAATTTTGGTAAAAGCACAGCCAAGCTTTTTATGGACAACCATCCTCGTATTACTCTAAAAGACGTTGCTGGCTTAAACGAAGTAAAAACGGAGATTCAAGAAATTGTGGATTTTCTTAAAAGCCCTGAAAAGTTTAACAAAATCGGAGCAAAAATACCTAAAGGTATTCTGCTCGTAGGTCCCCCAGGATGCGGTAAAACCCTTATCGCTCGAGCCATATCTGGCGAAGCTAAAGCTCCCTTCTTCACTGTTTCCGGTTCGGAATTCGTTGAGATGTTTGTTGGAGTGGGAGCATCCCGAGTTCGAGACTTATTTAATCAAGCTAAAAAATTTGCTCCTGCCATCATTTTTATTGATGAGATTGATGCAGTGGGTAGACAGCGCGGTGCTGGACTTGGTGGAGGCCATGATGAACGCGAGCAGACTTTAAACCAGATTCTTGTTGAAATGGATGGTTTTGCTGCCAATTCAGGAGTTATCATTATTGCTGCAACCAACCGACCCGATATTCTTGATCCTGCATTATTGCGTCCTGGTCGATTTGATCGACAAATGTTTATTGACCTTCCTGATGCATCCGAAAGACAAGAGATTTTGACATTGCATTCCAAGAACAAACCTCTTGGAAAAGACGTAAATATTCCGATTATCGCAAAACAGACTGCTGGTTTCACTGGTGCTGACCTGGAAAACTTATTAAACGAAGCAGCCATTTTGGCAGCACGAAGAGATAAATTGTTTATTCACCATGATGAAATTGAAGACTCCATTGATCGAATAGTTGCTGGACCTGAGAAAAAAAGCCGCCAGATTACACCTCCTGAAAAATGGGCGATTGCCATTCATGAAACCGGGCACGCAGCAGTACTCCGTTACTATAAAGACCTTGAACCCGTACACAAGATTACCATTGTCTCTCGCGGAAGAGCTTTGGGATATACCATGCAGCTTCCCATTGAAGATCGATTTTTGAAAACCCGAACAGAGCTTATCCATACTTTATCGGGCCTACTGGGAGGAAGAGCTGCTGAAGAATATTTCTTACATGACATATCAACTGGTGCAGCAAATGATTTGGAAAGAGTCACCGAGGTTGCCACAAATATGGTAACGAAGTATGGAATGAGTACAAAACTAGGTCAACGAACTTTTGGAAAAGAAAGTGGAGCTATATTTTTAGGTAAATCTCTTACCTCAGAGCGTAATTATAGTGAAGAAACAGGTCAATCGATCGATGAAGAAATCAAGCTACTCATTGATGAAGCCTATCAAAGTGCAAAGAATATCATTGAAGAAAAGCACAAAGAAATTAAAGAGATTGCAGAAATGTTAATCGAAAAAGAAACGGTGAGCGGTAAAGAATTAGAAGAAGTGCTTAGTCGCATCAGGCAATTGACACCAGAAGAAAAGTCCAAAAATCCATTGTTTGAAGAGTTTGCCATTCAACAGAAAATTGAAAAAGAGAAAAAAGAAAAAGAACCTTCTTCTTCGACTACTTCTCCATCCTCTTCATCTTCCCCCATAGAATCAAACCAAGAAGTGAAAACTGCTTTTCAAACGCAAGGTGGTTTTCCCTATCCAAACGAACCTTACCCAATACCGGGGGATCATATGATCAACGGCTTCCCGACCGACGAGGACATTCAGTTAGCCTTGTCAAAAGGACAGATTATTTATGATTCCAACAAGCAAATCAACAAACGGTTTCTTGAAAAAACTATCTTGCCCATCCTTCGTAGCCATACCGCTTCCAATAATGAAGCGAAAGAATCTCATCAAACCACTCCAGGAATGGAAAGCAAACCAGCAGAATCTGAATCCGTGTCAGAAGATATTCAGAAACATTTTGTAGAAGAAGTTCTGGGAATCAAAGAAGAAAAAACACAAAACATCAAAAAAGAAGAGAAAGAAAACGAAAAATCGGAATCAGACACTACCACCGATGGAGAAATCCCACACGAAACCTATATCAAGCAAGTACTAGGAGAAGCTACCTACCAATTATTGAAAGATTTGGTATTGGAAAAACAAAAAGAAGACAGCACGGAACGCAGATAATCTGAGTCAATATCTATATCTGCTACAAGTTGTTCAGCATCGCCGGTAGAGATGAAAATGCGCTGTGCTGGTGAAAGTATTCGTGAGTTGTTTGAATATCCTTTTGAATTTGTGCAACAAGTTCTTTTTCTGAAGAAAACTGTTGCACATCCCGTAAGTGCTTTAGCCACACAACAACAAACCGTTGTGAGTAGAAATTCCCACTGTGATTAAGAAGAAATGTCTCAATTCCCTGATCCATATCCTGAAATGTAGGCTTTGGTCCTATATGTGTTAAGGAGGGGTACAATTCTCCATTCAATAGAATTTGAGTGATATACACCCCTTCTTTTGGGTTTTTCTTTAGTGAGTTACGTGGATGCAGGTTTGCTGTTGGAATTCCCATCGTTCTTCCCCTTTTTTTACCAGGAACTATAATGCCTTGATTAAAAAAAGGATATCCCAGCATCGCATTCGCAATTTCTACATTTCCTTGATCTATGTTGTTTCGAATTCTTGTACTACTAATGGGTTCTCCTTGGTATGTTTCCAAGGGAACAATAGTGACCCCAATATTTCTCTTTTCCCCAATCTGCTTCAAGGTTTGACTACTTCCCGATCGGTTTTTTCCAAAACAGAAATTCTCTCCAACAATCACATGAGTCATTTGGAGAGAATGAACAATAATGTGCTCTACAAATTCATCTGGAGTCATATCTGCAATCGTTCCAGGAAACTCAAGTTGTACAATTTTCTCAAGACCAAGGTTGTGAATAAGCTGATACTTCTCGTGTGCAGTTGTGAGATAGGATAGAATATTGCGTTGCTTCGTGTTGGTTTGAAAAGTAAGAAGGATTGGTTTTAGGTGCTGCTCTGCAGCTATTTTTTGAGTCATGCGGATAAGGGCTTGATGCCCCAGGTGAACACCATCAAAATTACCAATGCAACCAATTTGTTTCTGAATCATGAAATCACTGCCTGCTGGATGTCTTCCACCGAAGAGATATAGGACAAAGGGATTGCCTGCGATAAGCAATAGTTTCCAATATGGGTTCTACAAAGCTCTTTCACTACTCCAACTGTACCCAATGCCTCTCCAATATCTCGTGCAAGGGATCGAATATACGTCCCTTTAGAACATTCTACCGAAAATACTATTTGAGCTTGATAGGTTTTTTTGATATACGAGATCAGTCGAATTTTAGAAATCTCTACTTCTCGCTTTGGTATTTCAATTGTCTCTCCACAGAGAGCATATTGATAGTATTTTTTCCCTTTTTTCTTTAAAGCTGAGTATAGAGGTGGTTGTTGTAAGATTTGTCCCTGAAAACGATCTAAAAATAGTTTTTGAATGCAAGATGGTGTAATGGTAGGGGATACACTTTGAAACATCCATTGATGTCCAAGCCAATCATGTGTATCAGAAGCAGCGCCAAGGACCATCATGCAGGTGTATTTCTTTGGACCCTCCAAGAAGGAGGCAAGTTTTTTGGTGGCTTTTCCGATGCCTACCATAAGCAGCCCTGTAGCATTTTTATCCAGTATTCCACCATGCCCTATTTTAGATAGACCGGTCCGAATACGAAGTTGACGTATCACGTCAAACGAAGTTATCCCCTTGGGTTTATTGATCAATAAAAACCCAGAAACTGTGCTACGAGGGGTTTGGAAATATGAGGAAGGACTCATAAATTGCCTTTATATTACAGAAAGAGAATGTATTTGTGACATTACTCGTTCTTTCAGCTCAATGTAACTCCCAAAAAAAGTGAATCCTGCAGCATTGCGATGGCCACCTCCTTGAAAGGAGTGTGCCATATCAAGAATAGAGTACTTGGGTGTGCTTCGAATACTCCCTTTCCACTCGTTGGGCTTTACTTCGCGAACAAAGATAATCAAATCGGCCTCCTTGTGAAGGCGTAGAATATCAACAATGCCCTCAAAATCAGGAGGAGAAAAATGATGCTCTTGGATCTTTGCATGGGGTATATGGGTAAATAAATAGGACGGGGTTTTATTTTGATATATGCAGTTTTCTAGTGCACATTTTAAAGCCTGGAAAGATTGACACGTATAGGATTGAAAAACATGTTGGGCCATAGGAGCGGGAGCAACACCAGCTTTCAATAACTCCATGGCATGCATAAAAGTAACAGAAGTCGTGTTGCTATATCGAAAACCACCTGTATCGAATAGAATTCCAGCATAGCAATTTTCAAGCATAGGCAAAGGAATTGAACATCCTTCTTTGCGCAGTTCAGCATACATAAGCTCTGCGGTGGAGGATGCAGTAGAATCTACAAAAGGATGGTCACCAAAGCGAGTGTTATCGACATGATGGTCAATATTCACATGAATTGCCTTTATAGAAAAGACAATTTGAGGCCAGATTCTTTGAGGAGTTGCACAATCTAAAGACACCAAAATAGAAGGGTGGTGCATATTCAGTTGAAAAGGATCAGTGATGACCGTTTCTAATCCATGCAAATAGTCTGTTCCGGGAACAGGAGGTTGCACAATGCTTTGAACAGAAAAACCGTGAGATTCAAGCCAAAGATGTAAAATGCCAAGAGAACATACACCATCAATGTCAGGATTCTCGTGTGTACAGAGCAAGAAAGAGGTAGTAGAAGGAAGCGATGAAAAAAAACGAAACATATGATTAGAGGGAATCCTCTTCGTCTTTCGCTATAGTCTCGTTTTCTAAAACTTGGTGAAGCCTCTTCAGGGATTCAAATTTTTCTTCGGGATCTTTTTCTAAAAAGAAAGAAAGCAACGGTACAAATCGAACTTGTATTTTAGATGCCAAGTGGGATTGTAGAAATTTGGATGCACTTCGAAGAGCTTGTAAACCATTTTTTTCTGCATCTACACCACCAAAAAAACTAACATACACTTTGGCAATCCGAAAATCTCTTGTACAGACAACACGGTTAATCAAACAAGATTGTAGCCTAGGATCTTCAATTTCATACACAAGAATTTGACTCAGTGCTTCACGTATTCTTTTTTCTAATTTTTCTTTGTGATAGCTTCTCATAATCTCTCAATCCTATCTTCAATCACTTCAATGTCATATTGACGTTGCATCCAGTTTTGTATAAAGCCGATGGTTCGTTGTAACTCATTCCACGAAGTATTTACGGAAACAATCGACAGCTCAGATCTTTGCCAGGTATCCTGATGGTCAGTTTCGCTGATCGCAATATTAAACATAGATTTCAATTTTTGGATCATCGACTGCAGTATTCTTCTTTTTTCTTTGAGACTTTGCACACCAGGTAGTCGCAATTCTACTGTAAGAAGCGCTATGTCAGCTGCCATGCTTATTATTTACTGGGGTTTTTCAACCATTTGAAATACTTCAATGGTATCGCCAACCTTCACATCATTGAAGTTTTCAACTCCAATACCGCACTCAAACCCTTCTCGAACTTCTCGTGCATCTTCTTTAAAACGCTTTAAAGAAGAAACCTTGGATTCAAAAATGATAGACCGGTCTCGAATAATACGAGCCTGTGCATTTCTTCGGATCACACCAGATCGAACGATACATCCTGCAATAGTACCCGCTCTTGGTACTTTGAAAACTTGTTTTACTTCTGCTGTACCGAGAACTTCTTCTGTTTCTTCAGGTGCTAATACACCCTTCATGCCGGCTTTAATGTCGTCCAATAATTCAAAAATAATCCGGTAAGTTTTCAAACGAATCGATTTATTTTTAGCTTCAGTTCGGGCTCCAGGGCTTGCGGTACTGTTAAATCCATAAATATTTGCTTTACTGACAGAGGCAAGAAGAATGTCGTCTTCGGTAATAATGCCAACACCTTGCCTTACAACATTGAGCTCAACACCTTCCACTTTAATTTTATCCAGGGCAACTTGGAGAGCGTCAAGGGTTCCTTCTCCATCTGCTTTGATAATAATATTGAATTTTTCAACTGTTTCTTTTTCAGAAAGAAAGTCTTCAGCCCAATCTACTTCTTCACTAGAATTAAATTCTTCTTGTTTTTCATTAAAAGATGCTGCTTCATAAGGGACAAAATTCTTTGCTGAACGTGTAATAGAGCCGGGTTTAAGTATTTCTGGTAATCCCTTAATATTGACAGGGGTTAATGCAGCTGCTTTTTTGATAGTTTTTCCCAAATCATCGTTCAAAACTCGAATCTTGTATTCGGTTTTTCCATCGATGGTGATTACATCTCCTCGGCGAAGAGTACCGGTTTGCACAATGATAGTGGCTTGGGATCCAAATGTTTTTGTGATATTCGACTCAATGACAGTACCAGCAAAATCAGCAAGGGTACTTGTGCGTAATTCAATCATTTCTGCCTTTAGAAGGATCATTTCTAAAAGGTCATCGACACCAAGTCCTTTTTTTGCAGAGATGGGAACAACAATGGTATCACCACCCCATTCTTCAGGATTCAGACCACGTTCAGCTAGTTGGGTTTTGACATGTTCAATGTTGGCGTTTTCAAGATCAATTTTATTGATTGCAACAATGATGGGGACTTTTGCAGCTTTAGCATGATCAATTGCTTCCAAGGTGGTTTCTTTTACCCCATCCTCAGCTGCTATAATCAGGACAACAATGTCAGTAATTTCTGATCCTTTTGCTCGCATTGCAGTGAATGCTTCGTGGCCAGGAGTATCAATGAAAACAATTTGTTTATCATGGACATTCACACTGTAGGCACCAATAGCCTGGGTAATACCCCCAAGCTCTTTGTCCGCTACTCTAGTCTTACGAATATAGTCTAGAAGTGTTGTTTTTCCATGGTCAACGTGTCCCATAATAGTGATAACAGGAGCTCTCGTCTTGAAGAATCGATCATCAATGCTTTCGTCAACATTGTATTCCAGTAAAACATCATAAATCTCGCAAAGGGATTTCACGGCAAACCCAGGAATTGGATCATTGGGAGAGTAGGAAACAATTCCATACTTCAGTAGTCGTGTTTGGAGTTCTGGATAATCAATGTGAAGCAATCGACACAGTTGATCAGCATTAAAATATACTACTTCTTCTTTGATTTTTGATTCATCTTCTTTTTTTTCTTCTTTAGGAGGAGCATCGTCTTTTGATACGATGGGAATCCCTTTTTTTCGTGCTTCTTCTTGTTTCTTTTTCTTTCGTTCTTCGTTTTGAGATCGAACGATTTCCTCTATAGCTTCAGCAGTTTCTTCTTCGATAGTAGAAAGATAACTTTTTACAGATTCCCCTAAATCTTTCAAAATTACCATGAGAGCTTGTGAAGTAACTCCCAATTGTTTTGCTAGTTCGTAAACTCGAACTTTCTTGTCACTCATAAAGATGGTTTCTCCTGTTCATGCAAATCATTCTTTTGTAAAACGTCTAGTTTGAAGCTTGTTAATCTAGCAGCTAATTTGACATTCAAGCCTCTTTGTCCGATAGCAAGTGAAAAATATTGAGGATGAACCAGTACTGTGGCAATATGGTTATCCTGATCCACGGTAACGTCTTCCCGTTCTACTTTTGCAGGACTTAAGGAATTTGCGATGTAGGTTGCAACATCATCACTCCATCGGATTACATCAATTTTTTCACCATACAATCGTTTCCCAACAGCATTGATCCTGGAACCTTTTGTACCAATACAGGTTCCTACTGGATCTATTTTGGGTTCGGTGGAATATACCGATACTTTTGCTCTTATTCCGGCTTCTCGAACAATTTTTTTAACTTCAATCAAGCCTTGTGCGAGCTCAGGGATTTCCAGTTCCATGAGAGTCTTTAGTAAATTTGGATGTGTCCTGGATAGCATAATCATTGGTTCTCGTTTGGATCGATACACATAAAATATGTAGCAATGAATTTGCTCACCAACCTGATAATGCTCACTTGGTATTTGTTCATCTTGAGGAAGTATTCCCTCAGCTTTGTTAATCTTGACATATACCCTGGATGGGGTTACCTTGGATACTTCTCCAATAACCATAGTATGTTCACGGGTTTTGAATTCATCAAAGATCTCGTCTTGGTAATTTTTGTGGATATGTTGCATAACGACTTGCTTTACTACATCAGCCAAAATGCGATCTAGTTTTTGCAAATTAAGTTCAATCTCTACAATATCACCAAGTTGTGCCGCTGGTTTAATTTGCTGTGCATTTTCCAATGAAATCTCGGTAAGCTCATCTTGTGGTTGTATAACGACTTTTTTTGCTTCAAACACTTTAAACAAACGCATGTGTGGATTCATGACGACTCGAATATTCTGCACATTCCCAAAAGCGCGTTTATATGCTGCCATTATTCCTTGTTCGATAGCATGATAAATAGCGTCTTTTTTCTTAATTTCGCGCTCTTTACAATAAATATCAATGGCTTGAAAAATTTTACCAGCTGGCACTTTTAACTCCTAATGTAAAACTAGTCGGCAACTTGCAATATCGTCATATGATACAACGTTCTCTTCATTTTCACAACAATACACAACTTGATCTGGCGCGATCGTTCCTTTCAAAATTGCCTCAACAGTATGACCGTCTTTGAGGACTATTCGTGCTTTTTTCTCCTGAAACATCGAATACTCTTGCCAGGTTTTTAATTTTCTATCTGCTCCAGGTGATGATACATCCACTACAAAATCGGCTTCAATACCAAGTAGCATATTTAAAAAATCACGAACAATCAGCGTAACCTTGGAGCAGTCATCAAGAGAAATGTCTACTCCTTGCTTAAAAATACTAAAAGCAATTCGCAAAGTATCATTTTTGACACTGATCTTCATATCCAATGGAGTATATCCAGTCTTTAAAACAAAAGACTGGATATACTCCATTAAAGTTTTTTTATTCATTGACTATGCGTTTTTGTCGATAAAAGCCTTTAGTTGTTCTTTTGGTAAAGCTCCGATGACCTTATCAACAGCAGTTCCATTCTTAAAAAGAATTAGTGTTGGTATGCTTACAATTGAATACTTCATGGCTACTTCAGCAGCATCGTCTGTATTCACTTTTGCTACCAAAAATTTTCCGTTGGACTCGTTTGCAAGCTCTTCCAGGGCAGGTGCTACCATTCTGCATGGACCACACCATGGAGCCCAAAAATCAACCAAAACCGGTTTATCGGCTTTCAAAACCTGGGTTTCAAACTCATCCATTGATTTGATTTCAATATAATTACTCATGCAAAACTCCTAATCATTTTTATTAAGTGTATCATTTCGTGGTTTTTTTACAAGAAAAAAAAAGACCGCCCTGAAAGCGGTCTTTTTTTTTATTTGGAGTTTAAGTATGCACTAGGGATATGTAATTGAAGCTTCCCATAGTTTTGCATCCCATCCGACTTTCATGCCCATTGCCTCTGCAACGAAGCGGAGTGGTATCATGGTTCGGCCATTTTTCAATTCTGGTTCAGCTGGCATGTTTTTGGTTTCTGTTCGACCGTCTTGATGGCTAATCACTGCTTTCAGCTGATCAATCCATAGATCAATATGAACATCTCGGAAATCATAGGATACTTTTCGTGTTGATTGTTCCCAACCAACTCTAGCTCCAAAGGATTCAGCTACCAATCGGAAAGGAATCATTGTGTGCATGTTGTATTTTAGA
Organism: Calditrichota bacterium; assembly: GCA_036725105.1. Taxonomy (GTDB): domain Bacteria; phylum Caldisericota; class Caldisericia; order UBA6126; family UBA6126; genus JAGLCW01. The sequence goes on along the minus strand of DAIMET010000015.1, from coordinate 1,263 downwards.
TAAGGTGCTGCATCTAGTGCCAATGATGTAGCATTGAGATATCCGGTTTCTACACCAATTCTCAATCGAAGTGTACATCGTACAATGAAAGAAACAGTCACATTGTTTTTATTCCCTACGGAATCCTCCACTTGCACTTTAAGGATATTATCTCCCGCTAGAACAGCCATTCCAACGATTCGATCAAATCCTCCCATATGATCAACATCCAGGGTAAAGATTTCATCAGGTTTGGTTGGCGAGATCACTTCTACTTTCTTAATGCCGATTTCGGTTGTTCCTTTGATTCGGATATTGGCATATAGAGAATTTCCATTAGGCGTTGTGGAGAAGTAAACATCTTCTACAGTTTGATACAGCTGTGGTGAGGAAAGAACAAGAATGGGAGGATTCACCTTTACAATGATTCGGTAGGTTGCATATGTGATGTTACCAGCTTCATCCACTGCTTTAATCTGTAGGATATTTTCCCCATTTTTGAGATTTAAAAGAGCAGAATATGCATTTTCGTATAAGGTGATTGGTTCTTGGTTAATTGTAACTTTCACGGGTGAAATGTCATTGATCCGCAAAGAAAGGGCAAAGGTTTGATCTCTCGTATACACTACTTCGGAATCAATGTTGGTAATAATCTCAGGATTGTCTCCATCGTAAGCATAGGAAACTGAGTATTCACCGGATTCGGTGCCCATATTCGTAACCAACCGATAATACAGAGTGTGCTTTCCTGGCAAATCCAAAACTACAGGGCTTGTATATTCTTTTTCAGGATTGTTGTCAATCCTGTAATAGAATGTACCAATAACATTGGATGTAAAAATTGCTGTCGGAGCTGTGACGTACCAATTGGACAAACCATCGGGAGCATCTGGTGTTAGTAGACAATCTATTTCTAGATTGGGCTCTACTGTAAATGGTTCTGACATCATTTGAGCTGGTTCTTTATCGGTCCAAATGCTAATGCGGTAATCATATCCTGGAGAAGTAGGGTTAATGATGCCTGCCTGTGAATAGAATACGATTGTAATGTCAGCGCTGTTAGGAAGATTCGAAGAAATCGGTAATGTGACGATCTTTTTCTGAACTTCCAGGGAACCACTTAAGCGGATACCGTTTACTGATACATAGGTACCGTGAAGAGTTTCGGGCAATACAAATGGATGTAAAGAGACATATATCTTTTCTCCACGTACAAGAGCTCCATAAGGACCAAGATTTGCCTTAATCGTGATCTGGGTTTCTGAAGCAATTGTAGCAGGTTTT
>DAIMET010000014.1:6476-35904 GCA_036725105.1 Calditrichota bacterium | reverse complement strand
ATTTCTTCTTTATTGGGATAGAAGGCAAGATTGTTGTTACCATATCTGGATCAGTATCACTCACAACACAAAGTGTATAACGCTTTGATAAAGCATGGATGGTATCAAGGGCATCTGGGAATAAGCTGGATTGTTTTTCTTCTTCAATTAAGATGTCTTTGTATTTCTCAGCAGAACCTTTTAAATTGTACTTATTCTTGATCCATTCCATAACTCTTACAAAAAGCGGGGCAAAGCCCTCGTATTTTTCTTTGGAAAGTGAATGACTCAATTCAATTCTATATCGATGTCCGATATCGGACCAAAAACGTCGAACTTGTGATGGTGCTCCCTTTGTAAGAAAAATCCTCTCATACACCTTGGGAGCTCTGCTGTCTAAATCTACCAAGGTTCTGAAAATATCAAAGCTAATGATATGAATTGATTGTTTTTTTAGTAACATACTCATTCCTTTTTAAAGCATTGAAATAAAAGTATATCTTTTCTTTGGAGGAATGAAACGTGAATGGTAACCAGAATACATACATGAAAACAAGACATTCTCTTAGAGACGAAGGTGGTGACGAAGAAAATTGTATAAAGAGCGAAGAGATGGATGTTTCTTTCGAATTACAAAACCTCCATGGATTTCTTGAATTTGAATTCCTGTAAGCAACTGTTCCAATGTTTGAGGGATGATATATAGTGGAATCTTGTTTGACCAAGCTTCTACTACACTATTCATGCCACCGTGAGATATAAAACCTCTACAGTAAGAATGCTTAAGAATATGAATTTGCGGTACAAACGAATGCAATTGGATGATATTGGGAGAAGGATTATGGAAAGATTTGTAATATTCTCCAGCAGAGATAACTGATGGGATTTGTAATTCAGATAAAATCCAAATCATGTTTTGCAGCAGTGCACGGTTTTGTTTATGAATCGTCCCAAGTGAAACATATAGAAAAGGTTCTTTTACGTTAAAGTCGAGATCTTCTTCAGTGGAACGAAAATCATTTGTTCGTGGGAAAAAATCGTATTGATGATTCAGAAGATATGATTGCATCTGAAGCTCTTGAGGTAGAAAAACAATATTCTTGGTTTCTTTGTTGAGGACCATATCTTGAATCAATATGGGCAGTTTTGGGAATTGATATCGAAATTTTAAACGATATTTGATGAAGCGGAAAATCCCCTTGTATCCTTTCCATTCATCTAAAAACCACAGGAAAGGTATGTGTCGAAAATAACCTGATTGCAAGATAAAAGTAGAATACGTGCATATGGCAGGAGTATCCCACAATGTTGCTAGCAATTTTCCCCATAAGCAGCAATTGTCGTGAAGAATGATATCAGGTTTCCACTCATTTTTCTTTGTGGAAAGTTGGGAAACTATATGATAGCTTGCTTTCAACGAGTATCCGATAGTTTCCAGATAATAGTTACTCGCTTTCAGTAATATTGTATCCAAATGCTGAAACTCATCTCCCATGCCTGGTATCCAAAAAGAATACAGATCTACAAAAGTAGCTCCAACATCTTCAATGCATTGTCGAAATGCAGGGGTTGAAAAATAGTACACTCTGCGGTGCTGATTGATTAAAGACTGGACAAGATCAAGAGTGGGGTATATATGACCCCAAGCAGGTAAGTTAAAATAACAAATCGTTTTTATGTCACCAGGAACTACTGTGTCAAGCATCCCCATGCGAAATTAGATACGGTTGATACTATCTAAGATTCGTCGAAAAAATCTCGAGTTGGTTACTGAAGTTCCTTCGCGAATCAATAAAACACTGCAATGAGAATGCTCTGTGACGGTATCCGTTGAAAAACCTGTTACAGACTCTCGAATTCCCCATCCGGCTTCCATGCCTAAGACTAGTAAGTCATAATCCTCAGATGCATCAATAATGATGCTGGTCCTGGACATTGTACTTTTTTCAATTGTTTTAATTTCCCCATTTACATGCAAAGCCTGGAGAGATTTAAGGAAAACTTGTTGGATTTCAATTCTTTCTTCATAAGAGCTATCTTTGTCAACTATGTTAAGAAGAGTCACAAACGAGTTGTTAGCGGCTGCAATTCTCTTGATGATTGAAGCAGAAGCTTTACAGTACAATCCTCCCGAGTAAGGGAATAGAATTCTCCGCATTTTATCAGTGTGTCCTTGGACAGGCCGATAAATACCGATAGAAGGAATTGTGCTTTTTAGTAAATGAGGTACCATACCATTTAGCATGTTATATGCTAAACCCGATTTATGCCAGCCGATAAGAGTGAAATCTACATCGTTTTCTTTAACAAAGTGATCGATGGCTTCAGTTCGTTTTCTGGAGTATATCAGCAAGGCTTCTGTTTCCATATTGTATTGCTTTGATACTTTTTGAGTAACTGCGTTCAATGTTTCAAAATTACTCAAAATACTTTTAAACTCCGTGTATTTTGAATTGATAGGGATTGCATCCGGTAATTCAACAACATGAATAGGAGTTACAGCACTACAAAGGCTTCCTTTGGCAATCATAAAAGACATGTGGAGAAGTGCTTCAGCAGTCTTTGGATTGCCAAGTGGGAGAAGAATGTTGTATTGATCTTTGCAGTAATCAAGACTCTTTGGTGTAATAGTAGGCAGAACAGCTGGACTTATTCCTTTAGGAAGATGTTGAATTTTAGGATATAAAACGTAATAGTACAGAGCTCCAAGGACAAGAATACCAAGAGAAGAGAATACAGAAATGTAATCTGAGCCAGCTAGTTGTAGAATTAATATCACATTGATTGCTGTTCCGATGATGGGGAAGTAAGGGAAAAAAGGTACTTTAAATGCCCTTTTTACAGTAGGTTTTTGTTTTCGCAATTGTATGACAGCAATGTTTACAAAACTGTACCCAATAAGGGAGAAAAGAGCAGTGATGGTAGAAATCCTTTCAAGATTTTGCAGAGAAGTAGATATAGCAGCAATAAGTCCTGCCATGATAATGCTTAAAACGGGCGTTTTCGTAAACCTATTTATGGCACTGAAAGCACTTGGAAATCGTCTATCTTTACTCAGAGCATAGGATGTTCGTGAAGAAGCTAATATTGCCGTGTTTATGCTTGACACTGTAGCTAACAAACCTGCAAAGGCAAAAAGATAACCACCCCAGGGACCTACTAATAGGACTGCAGTATCAATCATAGGAGTATTTGTAGATGAAGGAGTAAGCATGGTCCAAGAAACAACTCCTGCTGCGATGAAAAACACTAGAATCTTAATCCCGACAACAATAATGGTAGAAATAAAAATGGATCTTGGTATTGTTTTTTCGGGGTTTTTTACTTCTTCGCTCATGGTGGTGATCAGCCCATACCCAATATAGGTGATGTATAAAATACTGATACCACTAATTGTGCCCTTCAGACCCTTTGGAAATAAAGGGGTGAGTTTGTCAGGTTGGATGTGGAGTATTCCATATCCAATATATGCAAAAAGAATGATTAACAGGATTGATGTAATCCAATTTTGGACTTCCGTGGAGTTTTTTGCTCCTCGGATATTAATTACTACAAACGTGATGATAAGACCATAAGATGCGATAGAAGGAGGAAAAGGAATTCCAATTTTTTGAAAAAAATAGGAAACAAAAGTCCCAAAACCAATAGCAAAAAGACCACAGGACATTGCATACCCTAACCAAAAAGCCCATCCAGTAAGAAATCCTAAAACACCATTATGGCTTGCCTCTTTAACGTATACATATCCTCCACCTGCAGTAGGGATTACAGTGACTAATTCAGCAAAAGAAAAGGCTGTAAAGATAGCTGCTATACCAGCTAAACCAACTGAAATGAATGCTGAAGGACCAGCCAAGTCCATGCTTGTACCAACCAAAACAAAAATAGCCGATCCAATCATTGTCCCAATGCCAATATTAATAGCAGAAAACAATCCAATTGATCGATCGAGTTTTTTGGCCATTGCACACTCCAAAAAAAGCAATAAATGTTCTGATTACGTTGCTTATTATACTCAAACGTGATATAAAAAAGAATGTGGAATAAAAAAAATGAACAAACAAATGGCGAATCTAACTATATTATTGATTGAACAAAATGCTGGGAACGCCAGACTAATCGAGAGTCTTCTACAGGGCATAGATAGCATTAACTTTGAAATATCATGGACATCTAGGTTAGATGATGGTATTCGTTTGTCCCACTCAAAACCATTTCAGGTGTGTTTACTCGATTTAACCATGAAAGAAAACTCTGAATATGAGATTTTGTCCACCTATGTTTCTCACTGCCCAACTCTTCCCGTCATTGCACTCGCCGATATATTGCAAACCAAGGATGTTATTCGGTTGTACAAAATTGGGGCAAAAGATATACTTTTGAAAAACCGACTCAGTAGCTTTGAATTGATACGATCAATTTATTCCGCTGTAGTCAATTCTTTTCAATGCAAAGAAGATTCAAAAGTTGTTCATGCGATGGCGGATCAATTCCGAGGTATTCTTGCCAACATAAAGGCTTCTGTAGATATGTTGGAAAAAGAATCTTTTGGTGAATTAAACAAAGAACAGATTGGCTTATGCAAGATGGCAATCCACAATACAAAAAAAATGAATGTTTTGGTCAGAGATATTGTGGAATACACCGACTTAACCAAAGGTAATGTTGAGTTTAACAAAGAAGAAGAAGATATTATTAAGACCATCAAAGAAGCACTATCTGTTGCTCGAATGCAAGCAGAAAAAAAAGGTTTGAGGATTTATTTTGATGAAACTGTACCCAAGGCGATCATGCTGTATGACCGTGATAAGATGATCGCTCTATTAATGCATCTACTGAACAATTGTATTACTTTTACAGATCAAGGGGATATTATCACCACGTGCTACATTAAAGATAAAGAAGTGATTATTGAAATTAAAGATACGGGCATAGGCATATCCCAACACAATTTACTTACCATCTTTCAACCTTTTCCATTGATTCAACTAGACGATCAATATAAAAAAAGACAAGGCAATGGACTTGGACTTGCGATTGCTAAACAGCTAGCAAGACTTCATGGAGGGAATCTACAGATCTCTTCTGAGCTAGGTGTAGGGACGACTTTTACATTATCATTCCCTCACAAAGGGTTCTAAATCTTTCATGGATATAACACTTCCGTATGGAAGGCAAGATGTTTGTTGTACAATATCTGATTTTGCCAATATAGAGTTTCCTTCTGTACCAAGAACTAGCGATCTCAAAGATTTTGCATCTACACTCCTTTCATTACTGAATTTACCATCAACTGGGTTGCCATTAGAAAGCATTCTTTCAAAAAAGTTAAACCCTACTATCGCCATCATTGTAAATGACGCTACTCGTTCAACTCCCACAAAGAAAGTATTGGAAGTAATCCTGCCTTATCTTCTGCAATGTGGTATACAACCGAGTCAAATTACCATTGTAATTGCAACTGGAACTCACAGAGCACCGACTTACAAAGAACTCCTCAGAATTGTTGGAGAAGATGTTTTGCAGAGATTCCGTGTCATCAGTCATGATTGTGATTCAGACGATTTGATACCGGTTGGATATCTTTCTACAGGTACATGTTTGCGACTAAATGCAATAGTAGTCAACGCAGATATTCGTATTTCTATTGGGGAGATCCTTTACCACTACCATGCAGGTTTTTCTGGAGGAAGGAAGAGTATTTTTCCAGGCGTAGCTGATCGAGAGTCAATATACAAAAATCATTCCAAAATGCTACATCCTCAATCAAACATGGGGCAATTAGATGGTAATCCTGTTCATGAAGAATTGATAGATTCTTTACGATTATGTCCTTTGGACTTTACCATTCATCTTGTTGGAAACTCAAATCAAGAGATATGTGGTATTGTTACAGGGGATCCTATCATGTCTTGGAAAAAGGGAATTGATCTCTTTTTAGGGTGGAATCAAATCATACTTTCACGGGAGGTTGATCTGTTAATTGTTTCCGCTGGTGGATACCCAAAAGATATCAATATGTACCAAGCACATAAAGCATTAGAAATGTCCTCTAGAGCAGTAAAAAAAGGTGGAGATATTCTTTTTATTGCCGAATGTTCTGAAAAATGGGGCCATAGGGAGTTTGAAAAGCAAGCCCGAAGAAATTTATCAACAGAAAGAATTTCGGAAGAAATTCATAAACAGTTCTTGTTCGGTCTTCATAAGCTTTATCACCTAGCCAATTTAGGCTCACAATATCGAATCTATCTTTACAGTGCTTTTTCAGAGGAAGAAACATCACAGCTATTTATGAGCAAAATCAAGAATATTCAAGAATTTATATCTCAACAAACCGGATCAAAATCCATATGTATTCTCCCGCATGGAAGTATCGGTTTACCGATCATTAAAATATAGAACCTCTCCTGCCAACAGGTTTTTGTTAACAGAAGAGGTTAAACTACTAAGGATTAATTTGGAAAGAAATCTCTCCAGATAATGTTGTTGCAAAGTTAGGATTTACTAGGACGATATAGTAATTTCCATCTTTGTGTAATGTACTACCAAAAGAAGGTTTTTCATCAGTGCTGTTTATCGTTGTCCAATCACATTGTCTCACTGATTCTCCGTGAAGTATATTCCAAAGCTCATTCTCCGACAAAACAATACAATCAAATGACCCTACTGAAGGTTTCCAATAATCAATGTATTCCAAAATTGTTGTATAACCATCAATCCAGTGATGGTTTTTCTGAATCGCTTGGATCTTATCAAATTGGATTGAGCATAGACGTGATGAAAGTACGTATAGTACATATTGTTTTTGCATTTCATTGAAACGTGTATCGACTTCCATAAGTAAAGTTGTTTCAAAACAAATATATACTGTATCTTTATACCAGATGGGTACTTGATGCTCTAAAAGTTCCATCTCTTTTCCATCCAGTATTGCTGAGGTTTCCTCAGTCTTTAGAACCAGTGTATGCTCCTCTGATTGGACGGTTACAGTGTTTTCTTCTATCATTACGCTACAGCCAACTTCCGTTAATAGTGATACTGGGCAGTAATATAATTGCTTCTCTTCATTGAGAAATGGTTCAGGGTACTCTTCTGATACAGGAATTCGGAGTGGATCAATTGCATCAACGATGAAATTTGGTTCTGCTGCATTAGTATATCTATAAAGAGGTTGGATTGCTTCAGATAACACCACAGAATAGGATAGTTCAGGAGTATTATCGGCATCGCGTAAAGGGATATAGAATGAGGATGTTCCAATTCGACTTGTTACAACACAAGTGAAATTTTGATGGCCTACTTTTTGTATAGAACTTGTTCCAAGACTATCTGTATAACCAAATGCACTTGGAAAAGGAACGGGTACATAATTATTCTCCATTGGCCAATGACTCCAAAGTTCAATTCTAGCCCCTTCTACAGGACGGTGGTTTTTATCAACAACAGTAAAGGATAGATTTGATAACTTCTCTGGAGGATTGTATGGAAGGGCAGATCTCCACACGTGGTCATACTTACCATTTCCTTCCCATTCCATTGGCCAGCTAAAAATGCGCTTTCCCCATTTTTCGTAATAAATAAGGGAATTCCCAATATAGGGCTCCCATGTTCCAGTATTCCCACTTTCACCAGCTGACGGATCTACATGATGCCAGCCGTAATCATAAAAATTGTTGTATTGATGATCTTCGCCTAATCCAATAATGATGATTGTGGGAATGTTCATTGCACGGGCACATGCTTCATAGATAATGGACCATTCCCCACACCAAATACCAACTTCTTTGTTTAAAAGATTGTGGTAGATGTTATACCAACCAGGAGGTTTTTCGCCGGTATGCCAAACACCCCCAATGTCATCTTTAAGCCAAAACATAATATTCCATGCTGCATCGTATAGGGTTTCAGCATCCTTTACTCTCTCAAAAAGTGTTACAGAGGAAGGTTTTTCATCTGTCTTCTCTTCTGCTTCTCCATGCACATAGGTTTTATCGTAGGGAAGATAGGTTCGATAAAAGTTTTTTTCATAAAAACTCTCCCAGCGAGTAGGAATCAATAGATATCGATTCATCATTACAAGGTAATTGTAGTATATTTCTTTGGGAAGGATTTCTTCAATGACTTGGTCTGTTTTTTCACCATCAGAATTAAACCAAGTTTTGTATTGAAGGGTGGTATAACCATCTTCTTCCAGTATGGAGCAATAATTCACTTGTTGTGCCATGTCATAAATGCCCTTTGCGTTTTCTATAAGGACATCCTGAATTTCTGATTGGAAGTATTGGATGATATCAGTAGTTTGAAAATTTGCAATACAATAAACTACTTCATCCTGATAAAGTGGATCTACTTCCAGAATAAAAGAGGAGACTTTTTCAATAAGGTCTGTATTGTTTCCAACGCAATACAGTGCATCATATGCACGATGAAAACCTATGCCACCAAAGAAGTTCTTTAAGTTGTTCATTTCTGCTTTACTGTTTAAAGGGTTCCATGACATCTGTATAGAATCCCCATCATTCAAAATGGTATAGATTTTTCCATCAGCAGCCCCAAAGACAAAATCTATTCTACCGTCTCGATTGATGTCTTTAAATGTAGGAGATGTCCATTGGGGTGTTTCAAAAGGAGGAAACACCTGTGTAGTTTGAATTTGGGGTAGCATAGAGTCAGTATGAATAAGGAAGAATGAGAAATTACCGGAAGCAGAACCTATGCACATGAGTTGCAAAGATGGATTTGCATTACCAAGGGGGAGAATACTCGGGGTTGCATAATCATACACAGCAACTCCTTCTTTTTCGGGTTCTTCCAGCCAATGTTCGTTCCAGCTTGTAAAATAGGCAGGTTTCTCAACCCACTGGAAGGATTCATCTTCTTGTTGCTCGTAAGATAGAAGAAATAAGGTGCCCTCTTTCTTACCAACTACCATGCTAGGAGTTTCATTCAACAAGAAGACAAATGGAGAGAATGCTTCAGGTTTCTCTTCTTCTTTTTCCTCATCTTCTTCAGAAATTTGATCCGGATCTGATGGTGGATCCTCTTCTGGAACAGGAGGAGTATAGATCAATATCGCTGGATCAAAGGAGATTTCTTCTTCTGTGCTACTATTTTTGCAATAGTAGATGCAATTGCTATAACCAAAGAACAAGTCATCTAATCCATCCTGATTGATGTCAAAGAGTGAGGGGGAATAGAAAGAAAGGGATTTTTCTTCTAAGGGATCATTATCGGGAAGGTGTAGGAGAAAAGATGTTTCTTTCTTTATACAATATTGAAATGGGAAGCCTTGATCAAGATAAACAGTACATTCACCGTTAGAAGATATTAAAACAAGGTCTTGAAAAGAATCGTGGTTAACATCACCAAATGCAGGTTTAGATTTTCCTTCCATTTGAATTGGTCTTCGGTCAAGATCTTGAAATGTTTTTGTAAGTTCTTGTTGTAGCCATAAGGGAGATGCCTGAACTGCCTTCCAGGTATTTTCGGGAAGGGAGTATTGATAGGTTTCAAAAGGAAGAACTTCTGTGTCTTGGATTTGGAAAACAGCAAATTCACGGGGAGCTAGCTCGAAGGAATATTTCTTTTCCGAACCAAAAGAAGCGAGTGAAAAAAAGGAACAAAAAATCATTATCACTAGGGAGAACGCAAGAGATTTTTTCATTTTTAACCTCCATGACTGAGTAGGGTTATTTTAGCAAAAAAACCCCAAGAAATGAAAAGAATCTAAGGGTCTTGTATCAAAAGATGTAAAATTTCTTTTTTTAGTGTATAGAGTTCCTGGTTTAAGAAATTTTCTTTTTTCTTTTCTTCTCTAGGTGTTGAAATCATGATTGTTTGAGTAATTTTTGCAGGAAGAGAAGACATAATGAAAATTTCGTCAGATAAATAAATAGCTTCTTCGATATCATGAGTAACCAGAATAATTGTACTGTTCAAGGTTTCATACATATCTAACAACCATTTCTGCATGGTTCTTCTGGTAAGAGAATCAAGAGCACCAAATGGTTCATCCAGTAAAATGATAGGCTTACCCATCATATGAGTTCTGAGAAGCGCTGCTCTTTGTTTCATTCCACCAGAAAGTTCTTTTGGTAGATACATTTCGTAACCTTCTAGCCCAAACATGGAAAAATGTTGTGCTGCCTTATCTAGAGCTTTCTTTTTTTGTACTCCTTGAAGAATAAGAGGCAATGCAACATTCTCTAAAATAGTTTTCCATGGGAACAACAGATCATTTTGCTGCATATAGCTCATTAATCCAGTTTTATTAGTGACGTCTTCTTCGTAGATCCATATCTTTCCACGATTAGGTTTCAACAAGCCGGCTAGGATATGTAAAAGTGTACTTTTCCCACAACCACTAGGTCCCAATATTGACACAATGCTCTGGGATGAGACTTGAAAAGAGATATTTTCAAGAACAAGCTGATCTTTCCAAAAAAAAGTTAAGTCATCAATGCTAAGGGCGGGACTATTATGGTAAGAATTCATTCGTAAACATATCGGATGATTCCACCATAGTTTCTATTAGCTCATTATCCAATAACCAAGTTGTATAAAGATCCCATCGCTGCGTTTCCATAAAACCCCAAGGAGTAGGTGAATCAATATAGTATTCGTTTACCCATTTTTGACTAGCTAAAATAAAGTCTGGGTCTGATTCAGGAGTATGCTTCATTAAAAAATTCGCTGCTTCATCAGGATTTTCAATACAGAATAGGTATCCTTTTTGAGTGGCTTCTAGAAATTTTTTAATAAGATTAGGATTGGAGAGAATCAAATCGTCATTTACTATGATAATGGGGGTATAAAAATCAAGACTTTCGTGTTCTTTTCCCACATCGATGAAATGAAGATCGACATTTTTCTGTTCTGCTGCAATTCCATCCCAGCCGTAATAAATCCAGGCAAAATCTACAACTTTATTCGTTGCAGTTAAAAAATCAACTGCTCCTATGGTTGCAATATCGAGTGTGCTAAAATCCGCATTATACTTTTTCATTAAAGCTTTTAGTGTAGCTATCTCCACTGGTGATCCCCATCCACCGTATGTTTTGTATTCAAAATCTTTAGGAGTTTGAATATTTCTTTCAACGGGACTGGCAAATCCTGATGTATTATGCTGAAGGATTGTAGCAATCGCTTTCACAGGAATTCCTTTTTCACGAGCAAAAGTGACTTCTTCTTGATAGCTTATTCCAAATGTTCCTTGGTTAGCACCAATTAATTGAGAAGTCCCACCTTCGTTGGCCTGGATTATTTCTACGTCAAGACCTGCTTGTTCGTAAAATCCTTTTTCAACAGCAACATAGAGACCTGTATGGTTTGTGTTTGGTACCCAATCAAGTAGTACTTTTACATTTGTTAGAGTCGAAGATGTTTTACAGCCTTGAAAAGTGATGACAGAAAGACAAATGAACAGGACAGCAGAAATGAATTTTTTCATCAAGAACCTTCTTTCCAAAAAAGTATTTTTCGCTCAATTCGTTGAATGAGCCATAAAAGACAGATACTAAGGAGCGAGACAATGATAATTGCAGCAAAAGTAAGATCCACAGAATAGGAGTGCATGGATCGTCTCATTAGCTCTCCTAGACCAGCTTTTGCTCCTAACCATTCACCGATAACAGCAGCTGTAATACAATACGTGGCTGAAATTTTTAAACCAGAAAAAAAAGAGGGAAGAGCAGATGGAATAGCACAGTGTTTTAATGTCTGGGTTGGAGTAGCAGATAGTATTTTCATAAGTTCAATTTTCGCTGGATCAACCAGTAGCAAACCAGAAAGAAAACTAAGGCAAATTGGGAAGAAACACATCAAGATTACAATTACAATTTTTGGCAACAGGTCATACCCAAACCACAAAACAAACAAAGGTGCTACGGTGATGATTGGAATCGTTTGACTACCAACTAAAAGAGGATAGAAGATAAGCCGAAGCGGTTTGGATGTGTAGAGTAGTATGGCAATGGTAGTTGACAAAACGATAGCAATGATCAAACCTATGCCTGCTTCAATGCATGTAACAAAGGTATTATTGAGAAGAAGAGATGCATCCTGGATCATCCTTATCAAAATCATTGAAGGGGTAGGCAGAATCCATGCTGGAATATTAAAGATAGGAACAAGTAGTTCCCAGCATAGTAGAACGACAATAAGTCCAACGACTGAGAAGAGGTGACTCGATATAGATGCAAAAGATTGATGTATATAGCTATTCTGTTTCATATCAATGTGGGAAGATACGAAACTGAGTTTATGATTTCCTACGCCAGCATTATCTGGATCAGGTTTTAGGGTCGGAGTTAGACTCCCTCTCAGCATCAATGCTCCCCAACAACAGTATAGTGAATCGAAGAAAAAAAGCAATTTTGAACCTTCTTTGGATTTCTATATAATGAAACCGGAGGCAATCTATGGCAAAAATGACATCTGTAGTTTGGAAAAAAGACGGTCTTGCTTTTGATACCATTAGCAAGAACGGTTTTCATTTTTCATTAAGAATTTACGAAATACCATTCAAGATGTAGTGAAAATTTAGTCAAGATATACGATTCAAAACGATAACGAATAGGAGAACTATGAAAAAACTTATTGTTGCAAGCTTTCTGTTAATTTTTTGTATTGGTGTTGTTGCTGGATGTGGTTTCACAACAAAGAGTGGTGTCGAACAAGATAGAAAAAACATAGTGGGAGTTTGGTTAGAGGTGACACCGGATGTTGGTAATTTCGAATTTGAAGAAGGTAGTTCATTTCGTGTTTTTGACTCTTTGCAAACCCAAGAAGTAAAAGGATCATGGGAAATACCATACCAAGGCAGATTAAATTTAAAAGCTGATGGAAATGCTATCGTCAATTTTGGATATTCTTTCCAAGATGACCAACTTTCCATATGGCCCGAACAACGTGAAGGAGAGTCCATCACGCTTAAAAGGGCAACCCAGAAGGATGTAAACGAACTCCAGAAAAAAGCAAAAGAATATGCAGATACTATCCAAAAAAAGGAACAAGAAGATCCACAAACCAAACAAGACAATGTGGAACCAGATAAGGGGACATTAACAATGAAACAAGAAGAAGCCAAAAAAGAGCGCAAGATTGTTGTTTTTGAAACTACAGAGGGGAATATGGAACTGGCTATTTATCCCAAAGTTGCTCCAAAAACAGCTAGCGTTTTTCTAGATTTAGTTGAAACAGGTTTTTATGACGGTATTATTTTTCATCGTGTAATTCCACAATTCATGATTCAATGCGGAGGTATGACAGCTGATGGATCACAAAAACCGAATGTTCCTATGTTCAAAGATGAGATCAATCCGGAAATACTTGGTTTAGCGAACAACCTTATCGACGAGTATACAAGACAAGGTTACGAATATGACTATACGCTGCCATCTTTACCTATAACCTATGGAATGTTAGCAATGGCCAATGCAGGACCTAACACCAATTCCTCTCAAATCTTTATCGTAACGAAATTTGATGGTTGCAAATGGTTGGATGGAAAACATACTGTTTTTGGTGAATGTATTGAAGGCATGGATGTAGCATTGAATATTCAGAATGTTCCCCGCGATGACCTGGATAAACCAACAGAAGACGTAATCATCAAAAAAGCATACATTAAAGAGTAATAAATGAAGCAATACACCTGCATTGTAAACCCCATTGCAGGGAAGGGTGGTTATCGAAAATATCTACCTACGTTGCTTTCATTGTTTACTCAAAACCATTGCCAATATCAAGTTTTTTTTACAGAGTATTCGGGACATGGACGTACGATTTCCGAACAATACAATACAAATGTTAACCACATTGTTTGCTTCGGTGGCGATGGAACTGTAAATGAAGTATTGCAGGGGCAGATGAATTCATCTGCCCCTGTTTCTATTGTGCCATGTGGAAGTGGCAATGACATTGCTGCTTCGCTTGGGATAACTCCTCAAAATGTATTTCAAACCTTGTTTCATGGAATTACAAAGCAGATACCTTTAGCTAAAGTGAACGAGCAACCTTTTTTGGGAGTCGCCTCCTGTGGTTTTGATACTCATGTAAATCAGATCGCGAATAGATTTCCAACCATTTTTCGGGGAACTAAGTTTTTATATATCATGGCTGTTCTTCTTACTTGCTTTACATACCGAGCGCCCTTTATGAGTATTCATATTGATCATCACCATTACAAGGGTAGATTTTTGTTAATGGCAGTCGGTCATGGGGACCGATATGGTGGTGGAATGAGAATAACTCCTAAAGCAATACGAGAAGACGGAATGTTGGATGTATGTTTGATTCGTGATACGAATCGAATACGCTTACTATCTAAACTTCCATTGCTTACAAAAGGGAGGCATCTCATATTGCCAGAAGTTACTTACAGAAAAGCGAAAACTATTGCAGTGAATGGAAATCTTACAATCTTTGCGGATGGAGAATATCGAAGCGTAGCTCCTGCAAAGTATTGGATATCCGATGCCACGATTTGTATGGTAGTACCAAAATAAGAGCTTTACTCTTCACAATATATCCATTCATCTTCTTTTACACAAAAGGCAAAAGAAGAAAAGCCTGCCTTCAAAAGAATACTCTTAGCTTTCTCGTAATGTCTCCCAATATTGTTGGCCTGATGAGCATCACTTCCGTACGTTACCCATTTTCCGCCCAACTGACCAAATCGCTTGACTAAAGCAAGAAGCAAAAGTTCATTTTGATCTGAATTCAAGCCTTTTGTATTAATCTCTAAAGCTTTGTTTCTTTTAATGAGCACATGGAATATTTGATCAATTTGCTCTTTGTGTTGCAAGAATTCTTCATTGCTTATGGGATGATAACGTGTGATGTAATCCATATGAGCTAATGTGTGGTATGAACTGAGTGAAGAAACAATAAAAAAGATCTGCTCAAGATATACATCAAGTAGTTTTTCTTTATAGGTAGTGAAAGCATTTTTCTCACAGAAAGCAACGTGGTTGTCTGCATGACAAGATGCAATGATGTAATCAAATGCAAACCTGTCCAGTAAGCATTGTGTATCATTGATATTGTTTTGTGTGACCCCAACCTCTATTCCCTTCATGATTCGGACAGAAGATGTTTTCTGTAGTAGCGTTATTTGATGAAGGTATAATGGCACTGCAAGAATAGCACTTGATGCAGACGGATAGCCAATGTCCACGTGATCTGTAAAAGCTAGACAACCTATATTTTTAAAAGGGGCTTCTTTAGTCGCGTTGATCATTGATAAGGTACTATCCGAAGACCAGTTTGAATGGACATGTGTATCTGTAATTTTCATATTCTCATTGTACTACAAGATTGTCTTTTTTTATGTTAAGATTTTATGTAGCTTTTTATACTTGAAAAGTGTAGGAGTTTTATGTTTACTAATTTTGATTGGTTTGCCTGGGTGTTTTTACCCATATTAATTTTTCTAGCTCGAGTTGTGGATGTGAGTATTGGCACAATACGAATTATGTTTTTGTCAAAAGGTATAAAAGGTTGGACAACCCTTATAGCTTTTTTTGAGATACTTATCTGGTTACTAGCGATGACGCAAATAATGAAGAATCTCTCTAATCCAGCGTGTTATATTGCCTATGCAGGTGGTTTCGCAACTGGTACTCATGTAGGAATGATGATAGAAGAAAAACTTGCTTTTGGAAAAGTACTTGTCCAGGTAATATCACCACTTGATGTATCTCCCCTAATCAAACGGTTTGAAGTAGATAACATTGGCGTTACCAAGGTTCGTGCAGAAGGTGTAAAGGGAGGAGTACATATCCTTTATTCGGTTGTAGATCGATCTTCACTGAATAGTATAAAAAGATGCATTCTTAGCTTTGATCCAAAAGCATTCTACCTTGTGCATGAAATCAAGTATTCCAATAAAGGAATCTTTACTCCTAAAAATTCAATGAGACGCGTTGAGAGATTACGCAGATTACGGAAGTCAAAATAAGTCACATCTAGGAATTCTCTTCTTCCGTAGTATAATAAGGAAGGAGGCTCTAGAAAATGCAAAAGCATCAGTCCTTGATTGCTGTTTTATTGGTTTTTATTATGTTTTTCTTGTCTTTTTCACCTGCTTTTGCACTCACAAATCCTTATCCTCTGAATTTTTTACCCTTATCTTTTCGATCTGAGAACATTTCTGATACTCTCATTTTCTCGACTGATTCCTCTGACTATGAATTGGTAAATCACGACAATACTGCTTCTATTCAAGTTCATGGATATGACCATATGAATGTTCCAGGTAAACCTCAAATATGGTTCAAAGAAGTAATTCTTCCAATACCTGATCATTACAAGTTCGATACTATTGAACTGACCTTCACTAAAACAATACCAATAGAATCACCTATGGGGTCATGGTGTTGTTCTCCACAACCTCATGTAATGTCTATTGATAGGAAGGGCGAAGAAAACTCACAAATTCTATTGGATTCATGTGACTCTTTTCCTGATTCTTCTCAGATGCTTTCACCTTATCCCTATAATTCATATCGAATCCTAACAGATCCTACCGCTGATCATCCTGTTACTCTGCAACTATTTCCTATTTTATATGTAAATGATCATCAAGCAGAATGGATTGAAGAATTCACTTTTCAAGTTTCATACACTTCCTCTGATGTGATTCAAGTTCATACTTCTCCTCAAAGCTCAGATCAAGATGGAGTAGGCATTATTATTGCCCCAGATTCTTTTCAAGAAGCTGCTTACATCTTGCAAAAGCATCAACGAGCCAATCATGTTGAATCCGATATTGTATGGTTGAACGAAATATCTCAACAAGCATTACTAATCCCAACTCTTCCAGAATCCATACAGGGATATGAGGATTTTCACCCAGCGTACTTGAACAGTTATGATGCCACACTGGCGTATCAAATACGAAATTATATTTTTGAACGTTATTTATCCTCAGATAAGACAATCCAGTATGTCACTGTAATAGGAGATGCATCTCATATTCCACCTTCTTATTATGTCTTCAGTAAAGATTCAGAGTATGATTATGAAAAATGGATTCCTACAGACCTGTTTTATACGCAATTCGATACAGATTGGTCTACGCTACAATCTTCTCTAGCCTTTGGAAGAATCCCCTGTTCTAATGCCGATGAAGCAGTGCAGATGGTGAACAACATTGCGAAGCAGATTGAAGTACCACGAAATGCGCCAATGCCAACTTTGTTATCTGGTGGAGATCCTTTTGAGAACGATCGATATTTTGCCGAATTAGTGCAAGCAAAGCATCTTAATCAATCTCTTTTTCCTTCTACTGAAGTAGAAAAACAATTCGCCACATCAGAAAATTGTACAACCGACCAGTTGATACAACGATTACAAGACCATTCTTATCCATTTGTCTGGGCATTTGGCCATGGGGACGGTTCAAGTTTGTTGTTGGATGATGGTGAAATAGATTCAAATTCCATTTTGAATTGGGATTTTGATTACCAACACGGGCTTATGATTAGCGAAGGATGCGGTAATGCTTCTTATGATCAGCAATTATTGGGTTTTAAAAATGAACCATCTATTGGAGCATCTCTACTTTTATCAAAAAGTGGTTTTCAAAGTTATTTTGGTAGTACTCGTGACTGTTGGTGTGGATGGGATTATAAGTGTAATAAAGGAATACCCACTGTTAAAAGTGTTTTTTACGGAGAATCACTCATTCAGTATTTTTTAGAAGCAATGAATACTTCTTCATCTACACTAGGTATTGCAGTTTCAAAAGCGTTTCAATCCTATGCATTGCTAGATCAATTTAGTATCAATGAACCTTATTTGAAAACTCTCTTTGGATTTGCCTACTTAGGGGATCCAACAACACCAAACCCATTCTTTCAAAAAACTACCTCATCTCAAAATGTAGAATTTGAAAAAAACAACCAAGTTGGATGTGATATTGACGACATACCAGTTTTCTCTCTTCATGAAGAAATGCAATTAGAAGTTCTCTCTACCTCTCCCTATATACGCCTGATTTTGTATAGAACAGATGAAGATCAAATGATACTGGATCAAATATATTCCCCCACTCTCCGGAGAGATAAAGGTGCCCATTACTATCAGTTATGCATTCAAATTCCGCATAAAGGAGAATACGTTGCTCGAATAGAGTCTGAAAATGGACAAGAGCAACGATTGTATTTCGACAGCAAAAAAGAGCATGATCTTGTTCTTACTCCCTCATTAGATCTTCTTTTGTTGTCAAAAGGAAAAAAGAAAGATTATACGATCCAAATTCACAATGAAGGCTATTTAGAAGAAGAAAATGTGGTTGTTTCTGTGGTAGAAAAAAACCAAATCATTTTTAAGAAAGAATTTTCAACAATACCTCCTTATTCTTCTCGCCAGGCTTACTTCTCGTATTTTTCCCTTGAAGAAGGTGAAAAGCAGCTTGAATTTTCCATTTCTACTGCTTCCCAAAGATTATCACAGGTAAAAACACTTCATGTCTCGAGTCAACCTATCACCCGCATTGGTATCTTATGTTCCAATACTCTTGATCACCAAAAAGAAATTCAACAGCAATTAATGCTAGAAGATATCAATAAAGATTTGTCTCGTCGATTGTTTAATATTGAATTACAAGCAGTTCCTTTTGCCCCAGATCACAATGGACAAACTTCATTTGATCGACTGGAATTTGACATTATCATGCTGTTTGCCCAACCCGAAAAGACTCCTCATCAGTCAGAACTATTACATCGCCTAGTCGAATTTGAAAAAAAGGGCGGTTTGATTATTGGAATGATTCCTTTCGGATACGGAAAAAGCGATCCGCAAGTGAATACTTTACTACAGAGTTTTTTTGGAATTGATGAAAAAGAAAAGCTTGCTATTGTGCAAACCAACAACAAAGAAGATAAATTGTATATCCAAGATAAGCGATGGCTGCAAAGCTTTCGTAGAGAATATCGGCTTCGTACTCCATTTAACTTATCCACCTTAAAGCCAAGCTGGAAGGAGGCAAAGCTTTTAAACGAAGCAGTTCTTGTGGGTACAAGCCCCATTAACGATAATGCATGCATTGAATATAAGAACCGCATTCTTTTTACCGGTTTCTTAAATACTGACTGCTTTAACAGCCTTGATGACTCCTATACTTTCTTTTTGGATTTTCTTCAATTTGCAAAAAACTGTTATATTCAGAAGCAAGCAAGTTTTTCTCCATCTATAGACATCAAAACTCCATCTGATGAAACCAAGAATAGACAATCCCATGCTCAAGGATTGAACGATTATTTAGCCAAAGAACCCATTTTTCCTTCTTCAAGCCAGGTATACAATGATACCATCTGGATTGCTACCATAAACGGTTTTTACAAATCAACCCTTCAAAATCCTACTGAGTTTTCTTTTTCCCCCTATCCTCCAGATTTGATTGAAACTATCGGTCCAGAATGGTTTAAAGAGCAGCTTTCGATTCCATCTCGAAATCGATTTCGTTTGTATCAAGACCAAGTGGTGTTTTATGGGAACGAAGCGTTTTATGTGTTTCACCCTGAAAAATCCCAAAAACTATTGACCATACCAAACGTTGTATATGAAACCTTTGTTATACCACTCCAGCAGTTTTCTGATGTGATTGATTTTGAAATTTACAACCACCACCTTTATGTTTTAGATCGGCAGAATCAAATCACTGTTATTGATATTCGAACTGGAAAGAAAATCTTTACCTTCCCAGATTCTCAGCAAAATAGAACCGATTTAGACTTTTACCACGACCAACTTCACGTATTAACCAAGGAACACCAAATCACCGTGTTTGATTCCTTTGGCGCTTATCGATCTTCAATATCTCTTCCTACTCACCATCAGTTTCATTCTTTCCATATATCTGATGAGGGAATGATCTATATTGCTATTTCTGACGAGAGACATTCTTTTTATGAAATTCCTGTTTACGTCTCCAGTTCAGGTTCAACTACTCGTTTGAAAAAGTCTTTTTCTATTTCCAATGCACAACTGGGAGATATTGAACAATTCTTTGTTTGTAAAAATCTTTTTATTGGATTGTTTGCATGTTCCAATACCACAGATCTTCTATCTTTTAAAGGAATATGGCTTGCATTCGATTTGATCGGGAAAAACACCATCTATGCTACTTCGTTGGAAAAAGAGTACTACACAAATATTCATCATACTTTGTTTAGTTCTGATTGTTGGGTGACTAAAAATGGAACCGTTGTTATGAAACAGCAGAAACCCCTTCGACATATTGTGGACATATATTCACCTGAGCATTTTTATTGGCAAGGGTCGATCGTTATCACCGATTATGCTCCTGGTTATTCGTTGGTTGATTTTTCATTCCATCCAACAGAAGAGTGGATTTATGCTGTATTTCAAAAAGATTCACAATTGCTATTAGTAACTCTTGATCCAATTCAGCCGAATCGATGGCATAAACTTGAGCTTCCCGTATCCAATCCTTCGACAGTTCAATCCTTTTCTCTTTTTCAAAATATGCTCTTTTTTGTACATTCGGATGGAAGAATTGAGATAGTAGACATCAATCAGAGAAAAATTATGCAAGAGTTCTATCCATCCTCTAAGCTTAAGGAAAATTATGCATTGTCTACCAGCCAAGTGCTTGCTGATCAAAAATATATCTACGTAGTAGATGGTAGAGGAAATCAAATTTTAGGGTTTACTTATACGGGTGATTTTCTTTTTTGTCACTCTCTACAATCATTGATTCCTGATACTTATTCAAAAGCAGTCCTTCTTCAAAATAGTGAAATAGCCTTGCTGCATCAGAAGAATAAAACCATACAATTGTTCGGACAAGGAAAATTCACCAAACAGTATTCTTTGGAAAAAATGTATCCACTTTCATTTCAAGCAACAAAAAACACTTTTTTTATCATTGACTATTATTCTGGAATTTTAACATATTCCCGGTAAAGTTGTTGTTCAAGTTTCTTCTTTCTTCTCCCATACTTGTTATACGTCCAAATTTTTATAAGCTTAATACTTGTTTTTTAGTGCACAATTTGTTTTACCTTAGGAGGTAACATGAAAAATAGTAGTAAAGTCTGGTTTTGGATTATTCTTGTAATTGTAGCAGTGTTAGCTATTGTTCTAATTTTCCGAAGTGAACCAAAAACTAATGAAGACCAAACTTCAAATGGTAAGTTTGATTACGAGGTGATCGAGATTATACAAAATGAAATGTATGATGAGCCTTCAGAGGTAACTATCAAGAGTTTAGATGAGTGGGAGCATTATTGTTCTGACACAGAATGTACAGTCAATTTTGATGAAAAAATAATTGCAGGCTACAATCTAGGAATGCGACCTAATAGCGGGTATGCTTTGCGAGTAGACAACGTAGAATCAACAGAAGAGGAGATTGTCATCCATGCATCTGCCATTGTACCTGGAGAAAACTGTATAACAATGCAAGTGATTACCTATCCAACAGCATATGTTAGCATGGACAAGACAGACAAACCAATCCGATGGGAGATCTCTTCTCTTGTAGAGGACTGTTAATCTCATACAATATTTCTTGATTTCTAAACATTTTTTTTTACAATTACCCTGAACAAAATTCCGCACATTTCTCCATAGTGGTGGTCATCTGGTATGACTCTGGAGAAATGGAGGCGAACCACTTAGGAGGATACTTTGGGCATTGTTAGTATGAAAAGTTTATTAGAAGCTGGAGTGCATTTTGGACATCAAACCAAGCGTTGGAATCCAAGAATGCGCGATTTCATTTTTACCTCTCGTAATGGAATCCATATCATTGATTTACGTCAATCCTCGGACCGTGCTGAACGAGCATATTTCATGATTCGTGAAATGGCTGCACAAGGAAAGCGATTCTTGTTTGTTGGAACGAAAAAGCAATCACAGGATATCGTAGAAGAAGAAGCAAAAAGATGCGGTCAGTTTTATGTGAATCAAAGATGGTACGGAGGTACTTTAACCAATTTTGTAACAATCCGCAAGCGCGTTGACCGAATGAAAGAACTTCGAGAGCTTGAGGCAAGTGGAGAATTGCAAAAACTACCCACAAAAGAGTACGCAAATTTAAAAAAAGAATTGGATCGACTAACTAAATTCCTCACTGGCATTGAGAACATGGATGATTTGCCTAGTCTAGTTTTTATCACAGATACCCACAAAGAACACTTGGCAATTTTAGAAGCCAAACGTCTTCGGATTCCTACAATTGCTATTTTGGATACCAACTGCGATCCTACATTAATTGATTATCCACTACCCGGAAACGATGATGCAATTCGTTCCATACGGTTTTTCACTAATTTGATCGCAAATGCTATCATTGAAGGACGAGAAGGCTATCAAACAGAAGAAGAACCTCAAAAAGAAGATGCATTTGAATCATCTGAAGACAATACAACTCCATCCGACGTTCCTTCCAACGAATCTTCTGTTGATTCTCAATCAGTAGATGATTCCACCCCTGTCGAAACTCTATAATAACACTTGAAAGGAGTCAAAGATGTCCATAGATATGAATTTGATTAAAGAATTACGTGCTCAGACCAGTGCAGGCATTAGTGATTGCAAAAAAGCTCTTGAGGAAAACAATAGCGATTTTGAAAAAGCAGTCGAATTTCTTCGTAAAAAAGGATTAGCAACCGCTGAAAAAAAGGCATCTCGTGAAACCAATCAAGGTCGAATAGAAGCATATATCCACCATGATGGTAAACTTGGAGTTCTTCTTGAGGTGGATTGTGAAACAGATTTTGTTGCCAACAACGAAGAGTTTAAAAAATTGTGCCACAATATTGCCATGCAAATTGCCATTAATGATCCGGAATATGTGAGTCGAGATCAGGTACCTGTAGAACGCATTGAGGCTGAAAGACAGATCTATCGTGATCAAATGAAAGATTCTGGTAAACCGGAACACATCGTTGAAAAAATCATTGATGGGAAATTGAGCAGTTTCTACTCTGACAATTGTTTGTTAGACATGGAAGACATGTTTGAAGGTAAAAAGACAATCGGAGAAATGGTCAAAGAATTGATTGGTGTTATTGGAGAAAACATGACCGTTAAACGATTTGTGCGTTTTAAAGTCGGAGAAGAGTAAATTGGATTCGGAGCATCGACATCCTCGGTTTAAAAGAGTAGTTTTAAAGCTATCTGGAGAAGCATTCCAGGGCAATAATGAATCGGGTATCGATCCTCATTATTTAGACCAATTGTCCATTGCAATTCAAGCAATTTGGAAACATGATATCGAGATTAGCATCGTGGTTGGCGGTGGTAATTTTTGGCGCGGCCGTGATGCTAATCTTTTTGGTATGAAACAAGCACAAGCTGACCAGGTTGGTATGCTTGCTACCTTAATGAATTCACTAGCACTCCAGGGCATATTGGAGCGAGACGGGTTACCTGTACGGGTTATGAGTGCAATTCCTGTTCCGAGTATTACTGAATCCTATATCCGGCGGAAAGCTATACGACATTTAGAGAATAAGAATGTTCTTATTTTTGCTTGCGGAACCGGATCACCGTTTTTCTCGACAGATACAGCTGCAGCCTTAAGAGCAGCAGAAATCGATGCTGAAGTTGTTTTAAAAGGTACCAATGTCGACTATGTGTATGCAGAAGATCCACATTTAAATCCAAATGCAGAAAAGTATCATACGATTAGCTATACCGAAGTGCTATCAAAGAATTTAAAATTTATGGATTCTACGGCAGTGTCTTTGTGCCGAGATAATTCTATCTCCATTATTGTCTTTTCAATCAAAAATATAGATAATTTACATAAGGTATTTTTTACGGATCAAATTGGAACACTGATTACAGGCATATAGCAAAGGAGGCATTACATGAATCCTGAAAAACGTGCTATTTTAAACGATGCGAAAGACCGAATGGAAAAAACAATCCATTCCTTGAAAGAAGACTTGTCTCAGATTCGAGCAGGCAAAGCAAATCCCGCTATTCTCTCAAAAATACAAGTTGCTAGCTATGGTGGTCACATTTACATTAATCAAATGGCCAACATTTTTATCCAAGATATTAAAACCCTGGTAGTTGAACCTTGGGATAAAAACACTTTAAAAGACATTGAGAAGGCTATTGAAAAAGCAAATATAGGCGTAATGCCTGTTAATGATGGAGAGCGCATTCGACTCCCTTTTCCTGCTCTTACGCAAGAACGCAGAGAAGACCTTGCAAAAGTTCTACATAAAATGGGGGAAAGTGCCAAAGTGGCAGTTCGTAATATTCGACGAGATGCCAATGATCATCTAAAAAAACTTGAAAAAGACAAAGTGATATCTGAAGATGAACTTCATCGGGCAGAAAAAGAAGTACAAGAATCGACAGATAACCATATCAATACCATCGATAAAGAAATAAAGAATAAAGAGATTGAAATCCGAGAAATCTAGTAGCCCCACTCATGTTGCCATTATTATGGATGGGAACGGACGGTGGGCAAACCAACGAGGTTTGGCTCGTATTGAAGGCCATCGTTCTGCCCGAACTGCTATTCGAGATTCTATTCGTGGATCAAAAGAAGCTGGTGTTCGGTACTTATCACTTTTCGCTTTCAGTTCTGAGAATTGGAAGCGACCTGCTTCAGAGATTTATCCCTTGTTCTCAATTTTTACTGATTTTCTTATTGAGGAAACACCTTCTTTACACGAAGAGAATGTGCAAATTCATTATTGCGGATGTTTAGATAAATTTCCAAATCGTCTCCAAAAGGAATTCCATACTGCCTGCAACCTTACCAAAAACAATACAGGCCTATACCTGAATGTGTGTATGGATTTTTCAGGCAAAGAGGATATTTTGCATTCGGTACGTCAGATTGTTCAAGACGAACTTCGTGTGGAACAAATAACTGAACAAGCTATAGAAGAACGACTGATATCCAAAGAAGTTCCTCCAATTGATTTATTGATTCGGACTTCAGGAGAACAACGGATTAGTAATTTTATGCTATGGCATATTGCTTATGCAGAGCTATATTTTGATCCTACCTTCTTCCCTGATTTTCGTAAAGAAAACCTTCTTAAGGCCATTGAATCCTACAAAAATAGAGATCGACGTTTCGGCTCTATTCACTCATGAAATCTAGCAATCTCTATAACCGTATTCAAATTGGTATCATCGGTGTTCTTCTTATTGCAATTTGTACGGTATATTCACTTCAATTTTCCTTTTTGTTTGCTATCATCTGGGTGTTGTGTGCTATTGAGGTGGGGCAAATATTAAACCGTATTCATCACAAAAAGTATACTCCTATTCAAGTTCTGATCTGGATTCTTTTCTCTTTACTACTCTCCTTTATCCTGTTTGTGTCATATTACTCTATTCACGACTGTATAAGTAGTCCATATACTTTTTCTATACCACCAATTCTTCCTATTCTTTGTTTGGTTTTACTTTTAATATTGTGGTTGTTTTCGGTCAGCCAGCTTTTCTTTCATGTGCAAAAGAAGCCTGTTTTCTATACAGGAGCAATATATCTCGCAATTCCTTTTACTCTCACCATTTTGATCCGCTTTTTTTATGGGTGGGAATATATCGCACTTTTATTCCTTGGAACCTGGTCGATGGATATCTTTTCCTACATTTTTGGAATGACTTTGGGTAAACATAAAATTGCTCCCACTCTTTCTCCTAAAAAATCGTGGGAGGGTTTTATTGGGGGGAGCATTGGATCTATGATTTGTTTTCTTCTATTCTTTTATTTTCTAATTCCTCATCCTATCACGGTGGCTACCTGGATATTTTCTCTTCTACTCCCCATCATTTCTTTTTTTGGCGATCTTTTTCAGTCCAAATTAAAACGATTGGCACAAGTAAAGGATTCAGGGAATATTCTGCAGGGTCATGGAGGAGTATGGGATCGATTTGATGGACTACTCTTCTATGCCCTTGGCTTCGGGTTCTACCTTTTGGTGGTTTTCCCATGAGCTCCAAACCAACTATTGCCATTCTTGGTGCTACTGGTTCTATTGGAACTCAATGTTTAGATATTCTTCGTCAATATCCCGACCATTTTCATCTTCAACTAATCACTGCAAATCAAAAGGTAGATGCATTACTACGTATTGCAAAAGAACTACATGTTCCTACTGTAGCATTCCATGATGAAACTGTCTCTATACCAATGGACATTGAAAAAGAAGTAATCATTGGAAGAAACAATATCGTAGAATTTTTTCAGAAACACTCCATTCATACGGTAGTGTTTGGATCCTCGGGTGTGGAAGACTATGATATTCTTCTACATATCTATCCATATGTGAAGAGAATATGCATCGCCAGCAAAGAAATTATCGTTATGGCAGGATCGACGGGACTACTGGATACAATTCAAGATACCACTCAGTTACTACCGGTTGACAGTGAACATGCAGCTGTATATCAGTTAATGGAAAGATGTCCAAGAGAGTATATCCATAAGGTATATTTAACTGCATCAGGAGGACCTTTTTATTCACAATCATCCAATCTATCTGCCATTAAATGGGATCAGATCACTCCTGAAATGGCATTGAAACATCCAACTTGGAAAATGGGGAAAAAGGTTACAATCGATTCAGCAACGATGGCAAATAAAGGAATTGAACTACTTGAAGCCAGGGCATTGTTTTCTCTATCCCCTACGCAGCTTGGAGTGGTGATTCATCCACAAAGTATTGTGCATGCCATGATCGAGAGTATAGATGGAGTTGTTTACTCACAAAATTCCTGGCCAGATATGCGTCTTCCCATCGCCTTTGCATTGTTTTATCCTGATCGAAACGTTATCAACATTGGAAAACCGGAACCATTCTTTTCCAATCCTTCTTCTTTGACGTTTCATGCTGTAGAAGCTGATCATATTCCCACACTGGCATCTGCCTATTGGGCCCTACAAGAAAATACTTTCTCTCCTATTGTATATTTGGCTGCAGACGAAGTCGCAGTCGATGCATTTTTACATTCGCAAATATCTTTCCTTCAAATTGCCAAAGTAATACAAGAGGCTTTACACCGATATACGTATGAATCGATTGATGTTCTTCATCCCGTAGAACAATATAAAAAGTTACAAAAGAAAATTCGAAGCGAATTGATCTCCAACTAAAAATCTTACAGCTTGTTCTTTGGAATGCGATCTTATTTAGATATAATGAAGAAGAAATTAGCCGATAAGGAGATAAAATGAGCTCTCAAACCCGATATTTTATGGGAATTGAAGTTGGTACAGCGGGGATAAAAGTTGTGTTAGTAAATGAAAAAGGGCATCCAGACCATTCAAGCTGGATGGAATTCCCAACATTAACTCCTAAACCTTTGTGGGTAGAGCAACATCCACAGGATTGGTGGAAAGCAACCATTCTAGCTATCCAAAAACTCTTTATGGACGGAAATGTTCAACCTTCTCAAATAGAATGTATCGGTTTGACGGGTCAAATGCATGGACTTGTGTTGTTGAATGGTTCCGGAGAAACCATTCGTCCTTGTATACTTTGGAATGATCAACGTAGCAAAGAGATCTGTTCGCGAATTCGAACAGAAATCGGTAATGCACATATAAAAGAATTAACCGGAAATCGTCTTTTTCCTGGATCTACCATGCCCAAATTAAAATGGGTACAAGAAAATGAATTCAATCATTTTGCGCAGGTATACCGTTTTGTTTTACCAAAAGACTACCTTCGATATCGATTGTCTGGAGAAATTTTCACTGACGTTACTGATGCATCCGGTACAGGGCTTTTTGATGTAAAGAATCGAAAATGGTCCAAAGAGATTTTAAAACGACTTTCCATTTCTCCTAACATTTTACCCGATGTATTCGAATCTACTATACTTGCTTCAAAAGTGAACCATGCTGCTTCTCTTGTGACTGGGCTTATTGAAGGAACACCAATTATTGCAGGATGTGGATCTCAAGAAGCACTAGCAGTATCTTCGGGAATTTTTTCAGAAGGAGATGTTGCTGTCAATATTGGTACATCAGGAGTAGTGTTTACTGTTACAGATGATTTTAAACCACTGCCAGATGAAGCACTTCAGAACTTTTGCTATATCACAAAAAACAAATGGCACTACATGGGTGTTACTCTTTCGGCCGGCGGGGCATTTCGCTGGTATCGAGAACAATTCGGTGAAATTGAAGAAATTGCTTCTTCCAGGCTTCAACAAACAACGTACGATTTGCTGACTGAATGTGCATCTTCCGCTCCTCCCGGAGCAGAAGGATTGCTGTTCTTGCCATATCTTACAGGCGAACGTTCTCCCTACGATGATCCAATGGCAAAGGGAGTGTTTTTTGGATTTGGTCTTCGTCACAAACGATCCCACTTTATACGCTCTGTCATGGAAGGGATTACTTTTGCACTAAAGGATTCTCTTGAATTGATGAAAAAAGCACAAATACCTATTCATGAAATTCGTGTCAGTGGAGGAGCAATGAAAAGCTCTTTATGGAGACAAATGCTTGCTGACATTTTTGACCACGAGATTCAAATTGTTCGCGAGACAGACGGTGCTGCATATGGAGCTGCCTTAATGGCAGGTTTAAGTACAAAAGCTTTCACCAAAGATCATCCCGTATTTGATAGTATGTCTATTGTTCAATCCAGCATATTACCCGGAGAAAATAGTGAAACATACAAAAACGAATACCAACGCTTTCGATCTCTTTATTCTTCTCTCCAAGACGAATTTAAAAAGATTGAATAATCGTCAACTGTGTTTTGCGCAATAGCACGCTTAAATAGGTTGAAGATTGGCTTAAATGAGTATAGCATCATAGCAGAGTATGAATCTTGCTTAATACTTCATTCATGATATTTTTATCTACTTTGGTAATGAATGTTGAACTTCTGTTTTCCCAATCAAGACACTTAACTTGATCCGAAAGAACAACACCTTTAACAGGAAAGTTCGCTCCAAGACGCTCCAAGATTTACTTCAAATGGGTAATATGAGTGAGGAATTCTTCCGAATGCAGGTTGTTTTCGTTAACTCCTTTTAGTAGCTCTTCAAGAGAGTATTTATGCTCTGAAACTGGTTCAATAACAATCTTTGAGTCCTTAAAATGTATTTTTATTTTGTCACCTGACTGAAGGTTCAATTCTTTGACAATCATTAAAGGAATACGAATCCCCAAACTATTGCCCCATTTTGAAATTTTACTTAGCATCGCTTTCCCTCATATATATACATTGTATATTTATTCTATATTTGAGAAGATGGGATGTCAAATTGGATTGCTTAGTTTGAGCTTGCTTCTTCCAGGGGGTTTGTTGTGAGAGATATTGAGAGACCCCCCTCTGCAAATCATTTTTGCAGAGGGTGGGAGATTACTTGAATTAGATGAGCTTGATTACTTCTTTGAACAGGTCTTTGTTTTCTTTGATTACAGATTCATTGCCGATAACACAAAAGGCTTTTTTGTTGGTGACATCCTGTA
>DAIMET010000014.1:0-6376 GCA_036725105.1 Calditrichota bacterium | reverse complement strand
GTTTCCAGGGTTTTGACAAGGTTTGGATCTCGATAGGATCCAAATAGGGCAGAACCATCTTTACGAAATACCGAGAACGCACCATATGCTCCCCCCATAACGCGAACGTTTTCATAGAGATAATTATGGGAAACGATAGTGCGTAAAACATTGAGTTGTCCAGACCAATCATAGCCAAGTTGTTTGTAATCAAATCCTTGTGCTACATATTGTACGTTACCAGGGGTGATGAAGCCTTCATTTTTTATTTCTAGCGGTATTGACCAGGTGAGTTCTTTGGATGGAGTAGAATGAAAATTCTTTTGAAAAGATGCAAAAGATTGTTCCCACTCTTTTCTTAAATCAGGCGAACAAGTGATGGATGCTATCATGGGCATTGTAGAGAAAAGCTTATTTGCTACTTCCGTTAACTTCTGAATCACGTTTTCTGCTTTGTTTTCAAATGTTTTTTCCAGGTCTTTTAAAAACAAATAGTATGAAATGCCAGATAACAACTCAGCGATGTAGGCACTTTCTGACCAATAGGATTGAATTCGTCCCATTGAAACAACATGTCCTCTTTGGAGCAAGTTCATCTCAATGCGAGATCGTGTAAACTGAATGTTCTCTAGTAGTCTTTTTGAATCAGTAAACAGAGTGTGGTGTAGGATAGAAAGCAATAAGTCATTTCCGATGTTTACGTTTCCTTGTAACACTTTCAACGAAATTGACGCTAAACACTTGTACTCATCCATGTTTTTCGCACTTGAGATAATGGAAGGTGAAACATCGATGCCACCGGTGTGAATGTTGATTTGATTGTCAAGCTGATCGTAGGTATATTGCGTTGTATCCATCTTACCCATCATATCAAAGAGTAGTCCTACCCATTGCAAGTCTTCCAATGGCATTGATTTCAGGTTGAAATACAATGTCTGATACAGAATCCCATTTGTGTCGATATTGTGATAGTGAACTGTTGTAGTAGAAAGGTCTTGAATCTCCAAAGGAAAATGATCAACTTCTTCTTTGACATCAGATCTTTTCAGCATTGGAATAGAGGCAATATCCTGAGGGGTGTCGGGTTTCTTCTGGAATTCTTCCAATTGCTTTTCGTCTTCGATGATTTGCTGAATTTGATCTTCGGAAAGAGAGTTCTTAAAAGTTTTCATTTTTTCAAGAAATTCGTTTTGCTTTTCCTCATTCATTCCTGGTTTGGGCTCTAAAACAAGCAAGGAAGAATGAGAATTGTGTAACAAGTTTTTCTGGATAAACTCTTCTAAAGCTGGAGTTGTAAGCATTTTTTTAATTTCTTTCAAAGAACTCTCATAGTGGAGTGCCAGGAAAGGATCATTGTTATACAGCCAACTAGGAAGGATGTAGTAGATGCTGTATACAAGACCTTTAGGGAAACCACCAAAATCAGCTTCGCGAATCGAAAATTCTTTTGAATTGATGGCAGCTTGTAATAGATCTTTGTCAATTCCGTTTTCCACGATTTTTTCTAGAGTAGATTGAATGATGGTTTGAAAAGCCTCTTTCTGATCAGATTGAGCATTTTTGGCAATAATGGAAAAGACAGGCTGTTGTACGTCTGATTCCACACTTCCAAAAATATCTTTTCCAATACCAGCATCCAGGAGTGCTTTTTTGAGTATGGCTGCTTCAGAATCCAGCAAGACATAATTCAAGATTTCTAAGGTGAGTACATTGATAGGATCGGATGAAGTGCCAATGACATAATGCTGGGATAAATAGGTCTTATCGTCGGTGGAATCATCTGGTGAAATGGGGTAATAGTGGGTTTTTTCAATAGGAGCAGAAAAAGGTTTTTGATTCTCGATATCAGAATGCGGAGCTTGATAATCAAAATCTTGTAAATATTCATCGTGAAGAAATTGCAGATGTTCTTCGATATTGCCGTCTCCATATATGAGAATGTAGCTATTGGAGGGATGATAGTAACGTTTGTGAAATGCTTCAAAATCTTCTTGAGTTAGATCAGGTATAGATTCTGGTATTCCTCCAGATTCGTTTTTGTAGGAGGTATCAGGGAACATTGTGTGTAATATTTCTCGGAAAAGAACAGATTCAGGAGAAGAAAAAGCTCCTTTCATTTCATTGTAGACTACACCGCTTATAGTGGGCGTATCTTCGGGAGATTTTAACTGGTAATGCCATCCCTCTTGTTTTAAAATCTCAGGAACCGAATAGATGCGAGGGTATAGGACGGCATCCATATATACGTTCATCAAGTTGAGAAAATCCTTTTGATTTCGACTTGCGACAGGATAGATAGTTTTGTCTGGAAAGGTCATGGCATTCAGAAAAGTTTGTAGTGAACCTTTTACCAATTCCATGAAAGGGTCTTTGGTAGGGAACTTGCGACTGCCGCAGAGAACAGAATGCTCCAAAATATGGGGTACCCCCGTATCATCTGGAGCTGGCGTGCGAAAGCCCACAAGAAAAACCTTGTTATCATCATTGTTGCTTAAATATATGATTTTTGCCTTGGTTTTTTCATGTTCAAAGAGATAGGCTGTTGTTTTCAACTCTTCGATCATTTCCTTTTTTTGCAGTATATAATTTTTCATATTCATGAGTACTCCTTGCATAATAAAATCACGATATCAATTGTAATTGTTCTTTTTCAAAATGCAGTTACGAATGAATGAATCTTTTCATTTTTCATAAAAATCTTAGGTATACTGTCTATATGAAACATCGATTTTTGTTTGCTGATGCGGATATGTTTTTTGTCTCTGTAGAATTCTCCTTACAGCCTGCTCTTCGTGGATTACCTGTTGTGGTTGGAGGATCTAGTGGCAGAGGTGTCATTACAGCTGCATCCTATGAGGCTAGGAAATATGGAATTCATGCAGGGATGTCTGGGTATAGGGCTCATCAACTTTGTCCTCATGGTGTGTTTCTGAAAGGAAACTACAGAGCATATTCAGATTTCTCAGATCGAATGTTCTCCATTTTTAGAGAGTTTTCCCCTAATGTTCATGTTCGGTCTATTGATGAAGGTTTCGCAGAAATATCCTCCTGTCTCTCTTTGTTTGGAGGAGAGGAGCAACTAGCCCTTCAACTTAAAGATGCCATTTATGAACAACTTGGGATTACGATCTCCATAGGAATTGCAAGCACAATAACATTAGCGAAGATCTGTTTAGAAGATGGTAAACCTGATGGATTAACTATTGTTCCCCAAGGGGGTCAGAAAGAGTATCTACAAGATCTTCCAATAGGGCGAATACCAGGCATTGGTGAAAAAACAAGACCTTATTTCCATAAAAAGGGAATTCTTCGGATTGGGGATCTATATCGTTACACCTCCAAAGAAGAGATGATTCGGCAGATTGGGAGCTATGGATCGTCTTTATGGAATTTGATTCAAGGATATTCAACTTACGAAAGTGAACAAGAGCATGAGAGAAAATCGATCAGCAATGAAAATACTTTTTATCAGGCGATGTCCGATAGAAATATGATTGAAAAAGAAGTTATGCGATTGTCGGAAAAGGTAGGATTTCGGATTCGCAAGCAAGGATTGAAGGCAAAAACGATTTCTGTCAAAATTCGATATAAGAATTTTACTACCATCACCCGAAGAAAAACTGCACAATATGACCTAGAACTTGATAAAGATATTTTTCAGATGGCATGGTCACTGATTCAAAAGGAGTTGCATTCGCCTATTCGACTAATCGGAATAGGATTGTCTTCTTTAGTCGATAACGAAGATTTATTTTCATCGTTTTATGAGAAAGACCGTCAGTTTCACAAAGCTATTGATTTGGTACGAGAAAAATATGGAAGAAAGAAAATTTTTCATGTTCGATAATACGAATATATCATTTCTTTATTCATACGGATAGGAGATTGAGATGAACAAAACAATTGCTATAGTATGCACACTTTGTTTGTTGCTTGTTTCTTGCGTAAGCGATACACCGACAAGTGATGGACAATGGGTTTCAAAGACTGGTTCCGAGATAGCTACAGAAATTCATCAGAGTATGGAACTTTCGTTGGAAGAACAGAAATACATGGGAGCTTCTATTGGGATGATTCATCAGAACAAAATACAGCTGATGAAAGGATATGGCAAAACTAGATTAGACGGCGAATCCGTCACAAAAGATACATTGTTTCAGATTGGTACTGCTACCCGTTTGTTTACCTCTGCTTTGGCTGGATTGATGGTCCAATACCGTCAATTTGAGTGGAATTCATCGATTCAAGAATTTTTGCCAGAATTTGCATTGGAGAACCCTTGGGTGACAAAATCTTACACAATTGATGATATTCTGCTTGAAAGATCGGGCTGGAGTCCTCAGGCAGGGCAGTTTTTACCACTTATGGGATTTGAAGAAAGTTATATTCTTGCCCAATCTCCAAAGTTTCAGGTGCATTCTTCTTTTCGTGACTCTTATTCTCCGCAAAACATAACTCGACTATGGCTTACAAAAGTGATTTCAGAAGCAACAGGAAAGATGTGGAATGAAGTGTTGCAATCAGAAATTCTTGACAAAATAAACATGGAGCTAATGGTGGGAACCTCGGAGTATTACCAACAAGAATTCTGCTCCTTCCCCACTTATATAGGTTCTGATGGAGAATTACTGGGATATCCAATAGGAAGTCATGCCATGATGAAAGTACCTGAAATCATGAAATCTGCCATGGGGGCTTCTTTGGATTGCGAGGATGCTCTGAAATGGATTCAAATGTTTTTTTCCTCAGATCAACAAAATAGTTCCGTTTTGGAAGAAAAAGTTATACAAGAGCTATTACAACCAATATATAGAAGAGGAATAGGGATGTTTTCGGAGAATAGCTTTTGTACTCGTAGTGGGTGGATTTATGAGAAAATCCACAACGAGGAAGTATATTGGTGTATTGGTACTGGATATGGGTTTGCTTCCTTTTTTATGATGATCCCTTCCCAGGAAACAGGACTTGTACTCCTCACTAATACAAGCAATCAAAGCATGTACCATGATATTGCTTCCATTTTTATTCAGGGGCAACTTCCTATAGAGGATTTCATTCAAGCAACTCCAAATGAATCGGCCATGCAATCCGATGAAGTTCCTTTGCGATTGATGATAGATCCTTTAGAATCTGATGCATACAAAGGAATCTATGAACATGACGTATATGGTCAAATTGAAGTTGTGACCAATCTTAATAATGTGGGAATTTTGTTAGGCAGCACAAAAGAGTTTCATGAACTTAAACACTACAATGCCGACGTGTTTTATTTTGAAGATCCCAAAATACTGCCTATGAAAGTATTTGTTTCTTTTCAAAAAGAAGGAGATGACCAGATTGTTTCTTGTACAGTTGATTACATGAAAGACACCTTGAATCCTTTTTTTATAAAAGAATAATACTGTGGACATGATTTAAAAACATCATAAAGGAACGCCATGCTTCAGTCAGAACCTATTGTCATTTCTATTTCAATACGAGAATTTGTAGAATCCATTTTTCTGCAAGGAGATTTATTTTTTGCAAAGTCATTGCAAAATGTCATGCAGGAAGGCATTCAGATTCATAAAAACTGGCAAAATATTCAGCAAGAGCAAGATGAAAACTATTCGTCCGAAATACCTCTTTTCTATGAATACAAAACCAATGACTTCCTGTTTCAGTTTACAGGTCGTATGGATGGTCTTATCATTCGAAAAAACCAATACTATGTAGAAGAGATAAAAAGCACAGTGTTACCTCTTGAATCTATTTCTGAGAGTACCTTTCCTGTACATTGGGCACAAGCAAAATGTTATGCATTTATGTATGCCCATGAAAAACAGAAAGCAAAAATGAATGTTATTGTAACGTATTATCAGAAGGAAACAGGAGAAACCCGTCAATTCCAGAAATCGTATACATATCAATCACTCCTCACTTTTTTCCATTCTTTGGTTCATCAGTACGAAAAAAGTATTCTCCAAGAATATCAGTGGCAAATTCATCGCAATGAATCCATTGAAAAACTTACCTTTCCTTTTTCTTCTTATCGAAAAGGACAACAAGATTTGATTGATTCAGTGCAGGGAGCGACGCAGAATGGGGATATCTTATTTGCACAAGCCCCCACTGGTATCGGCAAAACTATGGCAGTTCTGTTTGCTACTTTAAAAAGCATTCCCGAAACAGGGCTCTCAAAAGTGTTTTATCTGACTGCCCGAACTCCTACCCAGAAAGTTGCAGAAAAAGCTCTTCAGCTATTGCAACAGAATGGGCTGCAGTATCGATGTATAACGCTAGCTGCAAAAGAAAAGGTGTGTCTAATGGGTCTCCCACATTGCATTGGCGATGAATGTCCTTATGCAAAAGGATATTACGACCGAATCAATGATGCAATCAATACTTTGCTGGAGAA
>DAIMET010000013.1:0-37648 GCA_036725105.1 Calditrichota bacterium | reverse complement strand
AGGGCTGTACCTAATAGGAGGACGACAGCGATGATGATGACGTTGAAGATTTGTTGTTGGCTTTTTGTACGGTCTGGGGATGTGGCTTCTTCTTGGATGGGGCCCAGAGTGAGTATATCATAGCCTTCTTGCAGAATGCTTTCTCTGTATCTCCCAATATCATACTGTGGTTTTTGTGTTAGAGTGGGACTACCAAACAGCAAGGTGAAGGTCGTTTCATTTTCACCATTGAAAACAATTTCTTGAGCAAATCTGCGTACGATAATTTTTTGAATATGGATGGGTTGGTCGTTTAAGTTTTCAATATAAATCTTGCTGGTATCTTCTGGTTCTTTCCATCCATTTAGATGCAGGGTAAGGTCTTGGTAGTTTTGATCGGTGAAGCGAAGATTGTACAATTCTTCAGGTGAGAATGTTTCGTAGCGAACGGTTCGGTGAAAGATATCATCGGTCACAAGGGTGATGTCAGAAATGGATATGTTTTTCATTTTATAAAGGCTGATGACAGTAGTGGTGCCCACTTCTTCAGTTGTAAATGGAGCATCAAACGTATCAATAAAATATTCTTTTTGCACCAGTTCTTGATCGAAATGAAGCTTTGCACTGGTAAAATCAATGGATTCTCCTCCATGCAGAACTTGAAGTCGGTAGTGGGTATATTTCTGGACAGAATCAAATGAAATAGTGTCTTGAATATAGGTATCGACAGAATATACCAGAGCTTTGCGTACAAAAGTCCAATGGTTTCCATCGTAGCTGCCATACACCTGTGCTTCTTTTGCAAAGCTTCGATTGTTTGTATACAGCTGTATCGAATTGGCCTGGATATCTCCGTTTACTTGAGTTTCCAGTGCAAAATCAAAATACTGCCAGGATTCTTTAACAAAACTATTGATTCGCTTCATGTTGTACGTTTTTTTGATTACATTTTGAATTTCTTTCCATTCATGCAAGAAAAATGGTACTTCTTCGTTCTTTGAATTTACCAACTTAAGATCGGCTAAATTGTACTGACAGGCTGAAATAACTTGATTAGTAAGCCGCAAGGCTTTGTATTGTTGGGTTCCCTGGTTTTGAATGGGGGCAGAATACTGGTACGTTGCAGCTGAAATGACCCAAGGACTGGTGAAGAGACAACAGCAAATAAGAAGAATGAAAGGGGATTTATTTTTCATTTTGAACATCCTTTATTTGAAGCTCTAACAGCTTTTGAAAATGCTGATAAGTGAAAGAAATTCCAAGTAAGAAAATGCCAAATGCAAAATAGGAAATCATTCGACCAAAAGATTCCAGCCCCGAAAGATCAAGAAATACGAGTTTTGCAGTGGCTAGTATAGACAAGCCCAATCCAAAACGACGCAGCATGGCGTTACGTTTCAAGAAGCCATACAAGATC
The DNA here is from genome assembly GCA_036725105.1 of Calditrichota bacterium. Lineage (GTDB taxonomy): Bacteria > Caldisericota > Caldisericia > UBA6126 > UBA6126 > JAGLCW01. Next base: position 36,252 of record DAIMET010000013.1, on the reverse strand, counting down.
CAAAGGGTCGCAGTAAGAATATATAAAATGCTGATCAGCAGGCTTTGAAAACCAAATCCATAGTGAGATATCAAGTTTTGCGTGAGAATAATGACTGTGTAAGCGGATATGAGAATGCTAAAGAAGCCAGTTCTCTGTAGCTGGTTGATGATAAGCTCTTGTAATAACTCTCGCAAGCATACAATAGACAATAGTCCCAGGAGTATAAGCAAAGCCGTTCCGGAGATATAGAGCCCGGAAGAGACAGATGGTGAAGTGAATTGGACCGGATGATAACTGGTATTTAATCCAAAGAGCCAAAGAATTCCGATAACAAACCAGAAAATGCGAATTGCTTTCATCCAGTCATCGTAAAGTATGCGGAAATATCGAATTGCATAAGCGAGTATCAGCGTAATAACAATGCTTGAAGCTTGCAAGAGATACTGGATGTTCAGAGATTCGTATCCTAGCATATGTACGAGTGCTCGATACCATTCTTGATTGACAAGATACAAACCGTAAAACCAAACATTCAAGACGGTTGCATACTTGATAGCTTTGGCCAGGTTGCTTTGGAATGTTTTTTTGTAAGCGAGTGCAGATAAAATAGCGATGCTTCCAAGGGTGACGGCAGAATACTTAAGAGTAAACAATGAGTTGACGTTCATGTATATTCCAAACAAATCCCCAAAGATAAACGATAGCAAACTTAATGCATAGGCAATACCACCACTCCATTTTAAAACTCTGTCTTCTTTTAAAATTCCATATACAGCAAGCAAGACTCCTTCGACCAACCACCCTAGTGAAAACCACATTTTGTCGAATTGGAAGGGTATAAACAACAAGATGAACGTAAAGCCAGTCAGGTAAAATAGAGAAATGATTCTCTTTTCTTTGCCCATCTTCCGTTCCATCCACCAACCCAAGGCAAGGTAAACAGCAGCAAAAATAGCTGCCAGAGCTCCCATATAAGGCTGCAGTTGAACAGAATAGAAGACAATGTTTAAAAGTACGGCACTAACAATTGTGTTTGCTGCGATCAGAAGGATATCTGGAAGAGAAAACACTACTTTGCGTTTGTAGGTTGCAATGATGGGGATTAAAGTATAGATGAGGAAGACAAAGAGAATGTAGAGGAGAAGATATGCGTCTTGCATTCGAAATGCTAGATCAGGGTTTCTGCTGGTAAGAACCATGTGCATGATATAGATGCTGGAAGCTACATTGAACAAAAATCCAACAATAATACTTATCGTCCACTTTTTCTGTGTGGAGATAAGAAGCAAAAACAAGTTGAAGAAAAGGAAATAGAGCATGAGAATCCAAACTGGCATTGCTGGATCTGTAATCGTTACAATGGGAAGATATCCACCAATAATTGCAAACAAAGTAATGGTCTCTGCTTGGTAGCGCAACGAGAGCACCAGGGCAAGAATGGTATTGAGAACGCAAAGAAGAAGAGCAGTTTCGATGGATAAAATATGCAGAGTGAAATAGCTCAATGATGTAGCTCCATACAGAATAGCTATGCCTCCGCTGGTAAGAGCAATTGAGAAAATTGAAGCAATCTTACGATTGAGCCATTCACCAACTCCGAGAAGCAATCCACCAAGGATAAAAATTACAATTCCTTTTAGAAGAGGAGTGAGTAACACATACCCATAACGAGAAAGGGCAATGACAGCAATGAGCAAAAAAAGAATTCCTATTTTGCTGAAAATATTGAGCCCAATAAGGGATTCTATATTCCCTTTTTTTAAGGCTGCTTTGTATTCTTCATCGAGTAAACCTTCTTTTTCCAATTTTGCTTTATCGCTTGCTTGTTCTTCGGAATACGCTTTTGCTTGTAAAGCAAATTCAGATTCTGCTGTTGTTACCAGAACATTGATCTGTTTTCGAAGGTCAAGTAATTCTTTATAGACTGTTTCTGCCGCAGAAACCCTGCTTTCCTGCAGAGTTTTGTATAGTTTGTCGATATGATGCTTTGCTTTGATCTCAAAGGCCTTCAGGCGGTTTAACTCTGTTTCAGTTTTGGCAGCGAAGTAGATTTCAACACGCTGATTTGCAGCTTGCAGAAGGTGCATTTTTTCATTGTAAATCTGTTCATACAGTGCATTTTTCAGAGATTGGTTTTCTTTTGTCAGTGTATGTTTTTGTGCAGTTTCTTTTTGGAGTTGTTCTTGGGTTTGATTCAATTCTTCTTTTAGATGTTGGTTTTCGTTCACCAAATCTTTATTTTCAAGGGCTTTCACTTCTTCTTCCATAGCAGACATTAACTTTTTCTGACTTGTCAGAAGGTTTTTCATTGATTCCATTAAAGACATATCATCCCTCCGTTTACCAGCATTTTGCAGGCTAACAACGCAACAAAATAATGAAACCGATAATAATACCCATATTTTACGACAAAAGATGAAACCGCCAAATGTTTAGTTTGGATGTTTCACTGCCCAAGACTACTCAGTATTATTGTTGGGGGAGTTGTGTAGAAGTGTTGAATTGACATAAAACTTGCTCAAGATCGCCTGTGAGATAAGTAGGTGTTATTTTATTTCTATTCACACGTGTGATAGTAGATTGAAGATTTTCTGATAAACCATAGACATAAAAAAATTTACCACAACTGTTTCGATACTGAGCTAGTTTTTGAAGTTCAATTCCTGCAGAAGCATCTAACCAATGTAGTTTTTGTGCATCAATAATGAGTCCATGACAGTTTTCTGATTTTAGCACGTGCAGCTGATTCGTATTGCCAAAAAAGAGAGAACCTTCCATAGAATATAGTTGAACATTGTCTGGAAGATCGCAGTGAGTAGTAGGATACAGCGAAAGCTTTGAACTGTGAAAAGCATGAATGACTGTAGCCAGTAAAATTCCGATAACTACTGCATAGCTAATGTCAACAAGCACAGTAATAATAGTCGTTGCAATCATGACTATTGTGTAAGACTTTGGGGCCTTAAAAACCATCACAATACTTTCTTTATCAAGCATATTCCAGCATGTTACTGCAAGAATTCCTGCTAGTGCAGCCAATGGAATAAAGTAGGTATAAGAGCCTAAAAATAGCAAAAATATAAGTAGGAGTAAGCTATGTATTACGCTAACCCATCGGGTTTGACCACCACTCTTGATGTTCACCGCAGTACGCGCAATAGCACCGGTAGAGGGAACTCCACCAAACAATGATGCAGCGATGTTGCCAAATCCTTGTCCAATCAATTCTTTATTGGGATCATGACTAGTCTGTGTCATATTATCCGCAACTGCTGCAGAAAGCAAGGATTCAATACTACCAAGCAGGGCTATTGTTAATGCTGGTTTAAACAGAGTAAGTAACATCGAGAATTGCAAGGTTGGTAATTGAAATTGTGGTAAAGATTGAGGGATTGTTTCCACAGAAGCACCCTGAGAACCAAGTAGAAAAAAAACACCTATTCCAGCAAGCAATCCTATAAAAGAAGCTGGTATTTTGGGAAGGAAATACTGGCAGAGTAATATCACTGCTATTGTGATCATGGCGATCAATATCCCACCTGAGAGATGGTTGATTTGTCCGATGAAGATAAGGATAGCAATACCGTTCGTGAATCCAGCTATTACACTGTGAGGAATCAAATATATAACTTTACCAACGCGCAAAAACCCTAACAATAATTGAAGAATACCTGCCATGAAACCAGCTAATAACATACCAGAAATTCCATATGTAGAGACAATACTAATTAAGATGACGGTCATAGCACCCGTAGGACCAGTGATTTGAAAACGACAACCTCCCAGAATTCCTGCAACGAAACCACTAATGATAGCGGTATAGATACCTGCTGCTGGGCCAGCACCGCTTGCGGTGCCAAATGCTAATGCCAGGGGCAAAGCAACTATTCCAACTGTAATGCCAGCCATTAATTCATGAAGCCAATTTACTTTCAATGGAAACCTCCACCAAACAAATCAACTTTGCTGGCGAGGTTAGCTGACGGGTTCGGGATGGATTACCAGCCCTACCAAAAATGGATTCACCCCAAATACCTATGGGTCCCCCACTCTTCTGAAGAAGATTAAGCATTCTCCGAACATTATACTTCAAGAAAAAAAAACTTCAATTCACTCACGCAAGGTACACTTTAAACATTGCAAAAGTGATTTTTTTTGTTTTAGCTTTTTGACATTTGTGATCTTTTTATGTAACATGGTACTGTAAATATTTTACAGTTAGGTGTTATATGACATTTATACAAAAGTTATCCAAGATGCGGGGATTGCAGACCGTTTTCACTATTTCAGAGATCTCGTATATAACGCACTATAGCGATGGAAAATTGTATTCTGCATTGAAATATGCTGTAAAAACAAATCATCTGATCCGCATTTCAAAAGGCTTGTATGCTTTTGATCATCAGTATTCAAAATACGAATATGCGAACAAATTACGGTCTCCTTCTTACATTAGTTTGTATACAGTTTTGCAAGAATACAACATAGTGTTTCAACCTTATACTTCGGTTTTTTCCATCGCAAACCGAAACGAAACAATGGCAAGAGATGGGCAAAACTATGTGTACCGCAAGATCAAAGATTCCATTCTCCTTCAACCACTTGGTATTGCTTCTGAGAATGGTGTATTCAAAGCAAGTCCAGAAAGAGCTCTATGCGATAAAATATACCTGGATCATCAAGAGTATTTTGACAATCTTCGATCGATCAATTGGGATTTCGTAATATCACTTAACCAAAAAGTCTACAACGACAATCGGAATATTGCTTTGTTTGTTAAGGAGAACAAACCATGATCACTTTGGATAGATCAAAACATCGAATAGTAATGACACAGCTGCTATTGGATTTTTATAAAGATTCCAGGATTTCCCCTCTCCTAGGATTTAAGGGAGGAACTGCAGCGATGATGTTTTATGATCTACCAAGGTTTTCGGTGGATTTGGATTTTGATATCATGGCGGATACTTCAAAACGTTCTATCAATTCCGCATTGTTATATGAATATATAACCAAACTTTTGCATCGCAAATATCAAGTAACCGACGAGTGTATGAAGTTTAATACGCTTTTTTGGTTGATTCGATATGAACTTCATTTCGCTCAAGTGAAAATAGAGATATCAACCAGAAACTCAATCCTGAATCACTATCATCCCGTTTTGTTTTATGGCGTGACGGTACATATTATGGATGCTCAGGATATGATCGTGTATAAGATGATTGCAGCCATGACTCGCAAACAATTAGCTAATCGAGATTTATTTGATTTGCATTATTTCTTACAATCTCCATATGCGACATCTATTCGTTATTCTTTGCTGGAAGCTTTAACAAAAACATCTCCGAAAGAGTATTTGCTAAGTCTTCAAAAAAAAATAATCTCAATACGGTCTTCCCACATTTTAAATGGGCTAGGAGAAATACTAGAACCATCTCAAAAAACATGGGTGAAAAAGAATCTGCTTCCTGAACTCGAAAACTTGATACAACTGCAGATTGATCAGATGTAATGTTTCTTACACTGTCATTTATAGAGATTGTTTTCAGCCACCTTTAATCTATTGAAAAGAACATTTATCAGATTTTATATCATACTAAAAAGTATAATTGACAATACTGATTTTCTAGATATAATAAGTGGTATATTGCATGCGAATTATGCAAAAATTACGATTGACCGTTTTGCCTATACTTCGATGAAGACTAGAAAGAGGTTGTATGATATCTGAATCTGAACAGAATTTCCGATCACATTTTTCCGATGGTACTGAATCGAATTGGTGTGATTGGAAATGGCAAATGAAGCATTGTATCCGATCCATTGAGATGTTTGAAAAAGTGTTGGGAATTCAATTTTCTGCAGAAGAAAAAGAAGACTTACGAAAAACTGTGAATAAATTTCCCGTTTCCATTACTCCCTATTATTTGTCACTGATTGATACAAAAAATATCAGCGATGATCCAGTGTTTCGACAGAGTTTTCCTTCGGTACAGGAGTTGGAAGTATCCCGTTGTGACATGAAAGATCCTCTATCAGAAGATGCTGATAGCCCAGTGCCTGGTATTACCCATCGATACCCAGACCGTGTGTTGTTTCTTGTAAGTAATACTTGTGCTATGTACTGTCGGCATTGCACTCGAAAAAGAAAAGTAGGCGATATCGATAGTATCCCCGATCGAGAACAAATCATGAAGGGGATTCAATATATCAAGGAAACTAAACAAGTGCGAGATGTTCTCCTTAGCGGAGGCGATCCTTTTTTATTGTCCGATGAATATCTGGATTGGATTTTAACTGAACTTCAAGCAATTGATCATGTAGAAGTGATTCGTATTGGATCGCGAGTACCTGCTGTACTGCCCTTTCGAATCACAGATTCTCTGGTGAATGTGTTAAAGAAGCACCAGCCTATATGGGTCAATACGCAATTTAATCATCCCAGAGAAATTACGAAGTCGTCTCGCAGCGCGCTGCGAAAACTTGCAGATGCTGGCATTCCTCTAGGGAATCAATCGGTTTTGTTAGCAGGAGTAAATGACTGTCCCAGAATTATGCGAGCATTGGTTCACAAACTGGTAGCAAATCGAGTCAGACCCTATTATTTATATCAATGCGATTTGTCCGAAGGTCTGAAACACTTCCGTACTCCTGTTGGTAAAGGGATTGAAATTATGGAAAGTTTGATTGGTCATACAAGTGGCTTTTGTGTTCCTCGATATGTCATTGATGCCCCGGGCGGGGGTGGAAAAATCCCTGTGATGCCAAATTATTTGATCTCATGGTCCACCAATAAAGTGATTCTTCGAAACTACGAAGGAATCATTACCACGTATAAAGAGCCGGATTCTTACAAACCAATCTTTTGTAACCGCGATTGCGAAAACTGTGATTTACAGTTAAGCCTGGATGATGCAGATGAGCAAAAAGCCCTGGGAGTTGAGAAACTGCTGTCCGATTCCGACGATGCAATATCATTGGTACCTGCAGAGAATGAGCGAACGGATCGTCGATAGGTTTCATGGATACAATTGAACGATTTCACGATTCTCTTATTCAACATGGAAAATCCAGCAACCGTATCTATGTGATGGAATATCCTTCTTCTATGAAGGATGATTATCCTCTACGGCTGAAGGAATTTTCTGCAGAGAATGGATATACCAAAATTGTCTGCAAAATCCCCTCTTGTTACAAAGATTGTTTTTTGCAGAATGGATATATAGAAGAAGCCATCATTCCAGGATTTTATCTAGGCAATGAGGCTGCTCATTTTTTGTGTTTCTATGGTGATCCTTTGCGACAAATAGAGGAGATGAAACATAAATACGAGCAAGTGAAGCAAATAGCAGAAGAGAAAAGAGGCAGTTTTCAGCCTTTGGTTGCTACCAGAGAGATTCAGGTGGAAAAATGTACCCCGCAGGATATTCCCGCCATGGTAGACTTATACCGGCTTGTTTTCCCTTCGTATCCTTTTCCCATTGGAGATGCACAATATCTGTATGAAACCATGCACGACAATATCGAATACTACCATGTTAAAAAAGGTGGTCAGATGGTTGCTCTTGCATCTGCAGAAATGTCATTTCAATACAAAAATGTAGAAATGACGGATTTTGCTACTCTTCCAACTGAATGTGGTCAGGGTTTCGCAGGGGAACTGTTACATCGCATGGAACAAGATATGCAGGAAAAAGAAATTTACACGTTCTACACGATTGCGCGCGCAATATCAATTGGTATGAATGCGACATTTACCAAGCAAAATTATACTTTTGGCGGTCGTTTGCCCAACAATACTGACATTTCAGGTCATATTGAAAGCATGAATGTGTGGTACAAAAATAATCGATAAGTTCCTTATTTACTTTCAAGCCAGCACTGTATAGAATCAAATGCCACATCCCACGAAAGCGAAACTGGATCTACTTCTGTAGCGAGTAAATCTTCTTTCAGTGTTCGATCGGATACAATAGAGGTTATACATCCCGCGCGAATTCCTAAGGTGCTGGCAATCACAAATAAACTAGCAGATTCCATTTCGTAATTCAAGACTCCAAGTTGTTTCCACTGTTCCATTGCATCATTCCAGTGGGGGATAATGTATTTTTTGGTGGTATCGAACCGGTTTTGACCAGGGTAGAAAGAGGCGGTAGAGGCAGTAATTCCAACATGATGCGGAATATTTTTCTTTTTTGCTATGTTTAGTAACATCGAAACCCATTCATGATGAGCAATGGCAGGGTATTCAATGGGGGCATAAAATGAACTCACGCCATCAAGCCGGACAGATGCCTGAGAAATAACAACTTCACCTTGTTCAACAAATGATTGAATTGCACCAGAAGTGCCTACTCGAAGGATGTCTCGAATGCCAATTTGGGACAATTCCTCAACGAGAATTTCCAAAGAAGAACCGCCAATGCCATGAGAAGCAAAGAGAAATGGATTGTTTTGAACGTGTGCAAGAGCAATGGTAAATTCTCTTTTTCGTTCAATAATGGTCGCCTGAAATGTTTTTTGATTGGCAAGTTCTTCGATGCGATATGGATCTCCTGTAATACAGGCCAAGGTTGCATGATGGATTGTTTCTTTTGTCAAACTGATGTGGTTCATTTGATCTCCTTTGTCTGTGAAGTTGTATGGCTTGGTCTTCGAATGGGAAGTATGACATGAAATGTACTCCCTTTGCCCCATTCAGAATCTACAAGAATGCTTCCATGATGACGATCGACGATTTGCTTACAAATTGATAAACCCAAACCACTGCTATTGTTTTGTTTGCTGGCATAGGAGAGTGTGGAAAAACTTGTAAATAGCTTGGATATATCTTCCTGGTGAATGCCATCACCGGTGTCCGCTACCTGGATGTGAATCGTATTTTTTTGGGAGTCTTCTTGTGCAGAAATAGAAATGGAACCATCTTGGGTATATTTGATGGCATTGTGAAGTAAATTGGAGAACAGCGTGATCATTTCGTCTTTGTTGGCTTGAATGATCGACAGGGTGGAAGGAATCTCTTGGTGAATCTGGAGATGTTTTTCATCTGCTAAAGGCTGTACCATTTTAATGATTTCTTGAAAAAGTCTAGGAATGTATATATGATCTTCTTGTGGTGAGCTTGAGGATGATTTTAACTTTTGAAAATCCAAAATTTCTTGAATAAAGTATGCCAACCGATGGCAGTTTTTATCACAAATGGATAGAAGCTCTTGTAAAGTTGAATCTGTTTCTTTGAAAGAATGGTCTTTCATGAGTCGAAGGCAACTTTGAATTGCAAGCAGTGGAGTCCGTAGCTCATGTGAAACCTGATTGACAAATTGATCTTTCATTTTTTCATTTTTTTCTATCATCTGCATACTTTGCCAGTTTTGATATGCTAGTGAAGATAAATAACTGAAAGCATTGCAGATTTTTTGATCTTGCATATGGTATTGATCTTGCTTTCCAGAAAGAGCTATGATGCCAATTGTTTTGGACTGAAAACGAATGGGAGTATAGAGAGTAAAGGTAGAATCAGTGAAAAATTTCTGCTTATCACTGTGCCATATTGTAGGAAGGAGATGGTTGTTTAAAACAGGTTCTTCAATCGTATCCAGAAAAGCCCAATCTTGGAGGGAAATGGGAATAGATTCTGCTATATCCTCTAAAATACCCTTAGACTTTAATGGAAGCAATGAATAATGAGAAGAGTGCTTTTGAATCAGTGCTACGAAACCTTGGGTTGAAGAAGTTACAGATAGAAGAAGATCAAACATGTTTTGCAGGGAATGCCGAAAATCTTTTTGTTGAATTACAATTTTGGCAGACTCAAACAAGGCTTCCAATTCACCAGTTCTTTGTTTTTCTTCTTCTAATGATTTCTGATAGGAGATTTCCATTTCTTTGCGCTGGGTAATATCGGTAATGAAACCTTCTAAATAGGTTACATTCCCCTGTATATCGTGTACTGCTCTACCCTTTTCCCATACCCATTTCATCGATCCTTCTTTTGTAATAATGGGATATTCATCTTGAAATGCTTCTGGGGTAGATATGATGTGATTCCATTTTTCCCAAATAGATTGTCTGAAATCCTTGTGGATCAAGTCGTTATAACTGATGCTGTGATTGTGCAGTACTTCTTCTGCTGCATAGCCGGTTATGCTTTCAAAGCCTTTACTGACATACATCATCGTCCAGTTTTTGTCCATTTTGCACCGATACATGAACCCTGCCAAGTTTTCGATTAGATTTTGAAAAAATTGATCCTTGTTTTGGAGTTCCAGGAAATTTTGTTTGATGGATGTAATGTCGATATAGATGGCAAAAAAATAAGGGTAGCGGGGCGTGGAAAGGTGCATCTGGTAGTAGTGTTCTTTGTGAAATACTTCAATGCATTGATCCTGGGATGTTTTGATGACGTGGTCGTATATGTGTAAATAGGGTAGGAGGTTTGTCTGAAAAACTTCTGACCCTTTTTTGTGGATGATCTGGTCTAGGGTGATGTGATACAGATCTCCAAAAGAAGGATTTGCATCAATGATTTCAATATCGACAGGCTTGGAGTCTTTGTAAATAAGTTTTCCATAATACATTGGGTGAAGAGAAGTACGAAAGATCTCCTGGTATGTTTTGCTCAGGTCACATGTTGAATTCAATGCTTTTGCTCCTATCGGGCCGAAGAAAATGATGAGTGTCTATCCTCATTATAGCAAAACCTTGCAGGGATGATAGTATGGGCAGTTATAATTTTTTTAACGAAGGAGAGCAAAAGAGTACCATACTCCAACAGAGATTTCATCTCCCTTTTCCTTTTGTTTCAAAGCAAAAGAGAGAATATCAGAATGAGGAATAAGGAACACTTCAATTTCTTCGGAAGATTCGAGAGCAGGAGATACATTTTGGTTGATAGGATCATTTTCATCAATTTCCAATTCAACAACATGCATAAAATCTGAAAAAAGTCCTGCATTGCTGCAAATTCTAGGACTTACCCGAAGTACTTTTCCTGTATATCCGGTTTCTTCGGTGAGTTCTCTGGATGCTTCTTTGGCAATATCATCGGATTCTGATAAACCAGCGGGAAGAGCAATTACCCAGTTTTCAATGGTTGGCCTATATTGACGGATTAACACATAGCGGTTAGAAGGTTTCATTCTGGCGATCATGGTCATCGATATTGGATTTTTGACTCGTGTTACAACTTCCCAGTGGGAAAGATCGCCATTGTCACATTCGAATGTTTTTTCGAGAATTCCAACCCATTTACCCTTGTATCCAAATTTTTCTTGAATCTTTTTCATATTCACCTCACTTGTGTATGTGTTTAGTATGATGAATTCCCTTTTTTTTGGCAAGTGGAAAAAAAAGAAGAAAAAAAAGAGATAAACTTGAAAAAATTGAAAAGACTATTAAGATTGTTAATGTTAACTTTAATAATCTTAATTTTTGGAGGTACAAATGAAAACGCACACTTATGAAAATTCGAAAATACAGTCTGTGCCAACTGTATGCCCTTCTTGTGGTTCAAAGTTGCGTATAAAAGTTCTTGCTTGCCCTTCTTGTAAAACAGAAGTAAACGGTTCTTTTGCAATGGGTCCGTTTGCACATTTAACGAAAGAAGAAGAGAACTTTCTGTATTGTTTTTTAATTTCTCGTGGCAACCTTAAAGAAGTTCAAGAACGACTTAACATTTCTTATCCAACAGCTCGAAACAAATTGGACCAGCTTTTGGAAAGTATCCGAAAGCATGTGGAATCAGTGAAAAGTGAGCAAAGTTTTGTTGAAAAAGTTGTGGATCCGGTAAAAATCAAAAGCACAATCCACGAAATACAGGATTCTTTTCGTCGAATAAAAGATACCTGGACCGATTCTGCAACAAAAGTACGAGATAGCATCTCAGAAGAGGATCAAGAAATGATGGATATTCTTGAACAATTTGATGACGGCGACATTTCCTACGAAGAGTTACTCAAAAAAATGAGTGAGAAAGGAGAATAGAATGAAAAGAACCATTATTGATAAATTAGATGCATTGGAAGAAGCAGGGAAAATTACTCATGAACAGAGATTACAGTTGGAGAAAGAATATTTCAATTCTCAGCCTGCTTCAAAACAAGAATCACCACCAGAAGAAGATTCTGACTTTGATTCTTCCACCAGAGACTTTGAAAACAACGAAGAAGACTGTCAAACCTCATTTCCAGTTCTTCCCGGTACCATGATAGTTTGTAAATGTATCGATGAAGATATTGAAATTGTGGGGGATCCAAACCTTGAGCAAATTGAAATTCGTAAAGGACGTGATTTGGTCGATGTTCGTACATCCGAAACCAATGTATCGATCAAAAGTAAAAAAAATCTTTCTCCGGGATCTATCTTTACGGGTCGCAGAAAACGATTAATCCAAATACTTGTACCCACAAACATTGCTGTTACTTTGAAAACTGTTTCCGGTGATTTGCGACTCCACAATCTTTCACAAAATATTCTTGCAAAGTCTGTTTCAGGAGACATACAAGGATGCGAACTAACTGGTTTGAGTGAATTTGAAACGATTAGTGGAGATATTGAGTTAGATGCTGTCCAGAAAATCGAAAAAGCGATCACCAAAAGCGGTGACATTGAAATTACCAATAGCATGATTCATGGACATTTGAAATGCTTCTCTGGTGATATCCAACTAGAGAACACCCATGTGCTTGACTCTGAGCTTGGTACTTTTAGTGGTGACATTTCTCTAAAAGACGTAACCCCTGAAAAAACGGTCTATCTGAAAACTTTTTCAGGTGACCTATATGCACACTTATTCACCAAAGGTGGTACTATTGCCACAAAAGAGACTGAAAAACCTAGAAAATTCATTGACTTAGAAGGCAAAGAAAGATCGTTTTCTAGTAAACCCGTATCTTTTGGAAATGGTACAGATGTAGAATTGATTGTAAAAATCAAAAGTGGTGATGAGAAAATCAGATTGGAGGAAAACTAATGTTATTTCTGTTAACATCCATTGTGCCTAATTGGTCGTTTACTTTTCATTCTTACAAGACCAATGATTTATTCCTTCGTCATTCTATGTAATGACGAAGGAATCTCCTCGAAAATAGGGAAGAAGTTTTTTTTGAACCTGGTACAATACTCTTTATGAAAAAACAAATATCAGTTGCTGGACTGTTCTATGCGCTTGGATCGTATGTGATATGGGGAATTACCCCTATTTTTTGGAAAGTGCTTTCTTCGGTTCAAAGTTTTGAACTCCTGGCATATCGCATTGTATGGTCAATGCCATTTCTGATTCTCATCATTGTCCTATCGGGGAAATGGAAACAGTTTTGGAAGGAATTGCGAACATATACTCGAAAAACATATATTCTCATTCTTGTTGCTACTGCTTTTCTTCTGGTTAACTGGTTTACCTTTATCTGGGCAGTAAACAATGGGTATATTGTATTCACAAGTTTGGGGTATTATATCAATCCAGTCTTTAGCATCCTTCTTGGTGTAATAGTTTTAAAAGAATCTTTGACCAAAATGCAATGGGTTGCATTTGCATTAGTAACAGCCGGTGTGTTGCTTCTGATCTTTGGTATCCAGACAATCCCATGGATTTCATTTACACTCGCATTTAGCTTTGGTATGTATGGAATGGTAAAAAAGAAGCTTGCCTTACAACCAATCACCTCTCTAACGCTGGAGATGTTTATCGGAAGCATTCTAAGTGTGGGCTATCTGATGATTTTATCACAGAATTCTACTCTTGCATTCCCATCTGCTAATCTAAAAATCAACGTATTCCTTGTTTTAACGGGTGTAATTACTTCTTTTCCTTTGTTGTTATTCAATGCAGGTACGAATCGTTTACCTTTATACTGGATGGGATTTTTGCAATATGTTGCTCCAACACTTTCCTTAATGGTGGGTGTATTTATTTACAATGAATATTTCTCAGCTTTACATTTTGCCTCTTTTTGTATTATTTGGGCAGGATTAATCGTACTATCCACTTCTTCTTTTTTTGCTTCAAGAAAAACAACGTTTGAAAATACCTGAAATGTTTTACTTTTCCCTGGTTGGGGTATAATGTAAATAGGAGAGGTATAACATGAAATCTTTTTTTCGCGATTCTCAAGGTCAAACTTTAATTGAGTACGGTTTATTTTTAGGAGTACTTGTCCTATTTTTAGTGGTTGGTATTCCTGGATTGCGCAATTCTGTTTTAAATGTTTTTGCTGCAACTACACAAGATTTTAATGTAATTGAAGGCGAAGTAGATCCTGTTGAAGATCCTGATCCAGGAGAAGATCCGACAGAAGAGGGTTGGTTTCCACCCCAGCTGGCTCTTGATGACAATCAAACATTATATGCTAATGGTGATATTTATCTTATTGGGTCTTCTATTGTATATGGAAATGTTGTTACAAATGGAAATGTTATTACCAGAGGAACTAGCCGTGTTGAAGGTGAACTTGTTACATATGCTGGCTATTCCTACAACTTTCCACTGCCTGTTTTTCCGGATATCACAGCCGATCAATTTGAAAATAAAGGAAATTTTGAAGCTCCTTGGTGGCCACCAGTTGAAGATCCTATTGTGGAAGATGCTTATTACCCCACTTTTGATATCAAAAAATCGGTTGTTATTGATACTGGCAACGAAGGGGATGTTCGAACGATTGTAGTGGATCATTTCACTACGGGGGGCACTGGGGATATATATTTAGAAGGTGAAGGGAAACTGATCATCGTAATCAATGAAACTTTTACCTTTAACGGTGACTCTTCTTTTAATCCAGACGGTCTTCCAGATTCTGCTATTATTTATTATCGCGGTTCACAAGATTTTAATTTTGGTGGAGCACAGAGCTTCACCGGAAACATATACATTGAACAAGCTGATTTAAATTTGCGAGGTAGCTCTAGCAATGCAGGGAACATTATTGTAGGGGGCGACCGAGTAACAGTTTCGGGAGGAACAGGTCCACGTTTAGCTGATTCGCTGCTGTATGCCCCCGAAGCACACCTTACTCTAAACGGATCATCTGATTTGCATGGGAAAGTTGTAGCGAAAACAGTAGAAATTAATGGTGCTGCCCATATTGATTACGGACCCGTACAAGTGAGTGAAGACTTTTATTGGGATCCATTTTTTATAGAAGAATAAACCTCCACAAATGATAAAAAGCCCTATTCGTGTGTGAATAGGGCTTTTTTTATTGAGATGTACAGTGTGGATTCGATTACTTTATTTTTCGAGCTTCCATGTAGTATCTTTTTTCGTTGGCTTCTCCCATGGAAAATGTTTTTCTAGGAAGGCATCCATCGGTTGATATAACCGAGAAAAGAGTATTCTTATCAATGCCTTTCAATAGAAATCCTACACTAGAAGGTTGCTGAGATAATTTTTCCAAACTTTTTTCACCATGAATGTAATCCATTGTCATTTCTGGATGATTGGATCTGTATTCATCCAGAAGCTGCTGAAGAACTCCTAATGTTAACTCCCCCGGGATGTCCTTCAGTCGAATGGTTTTGTGTACACCATTTTGGATCATGTCTACTTCTTTACCATCCCCTTGTAGGAAGGAAAGGAAATCATCGATATCAATATTCGAAATCCATCGGTGGATTGGCTCAAAAGTTAAATCTGGTTCATGAAGATTGTTTAATTCAACAAGTGCATATCGGGCAGGATGAGTTTCTTGCAGTTCTGGACTCAGAGTGCCCTTCAGATTTTCCCAGCATTGTTTTGCAGTTGCAAGTGAGTGATTACCATCACCAACTGCATATAGAAGTCCATCTTCTTTTTTTAAATCTACAAGAGATTCCATTATGCTTCGAATTGTGGTTTCATTTTCTATTGCATACCCTTCAATGGAACCACCATCAAGCATTAACTCTGTAGAGTAAAGCTTTCGAAGTGTTCCCTTTTTTTCTTCTAAAGGCTCGATGATTGTATGTTCTGGATCGTCAATGAGAACTAACACATGGGGTAGTTCCAGAGGTGCATTTTCACGGATTTCTACGCGAGGTGGAATGCGTTCCAATACAGTTTTTTCAGTAGCTCTCATATAGGTTTTCGAGCCTTCATGGAAGTCATATTGATCTAAATCGATGCTGACCATAAGTCCTTTACGATGCTTACCGCTTGGGAAGGTGCGATTGACATATACAAACCCATGGACTGCGTCCTGCAGGATTTTCTTATCGATATACTCTTTCATTTGTGCATTGATGGATTGAATTCTTTTTTGCTTGCTACCTTTTCCCAAAAAAACTTCTGGAAAAATAATGCGGTAGGTAGAAGGAGAAGAGCAGATAATAGATTCAACTTCTTCCCAATACTCAGGTTCGCTTGTAAACTGATCACAAGCAATGACGGCCCATTTGTGAAGAGAAACATCGGAGCGGGGCAACACAATGCTCGGTATTCCGATACCAGTTTCTTTGCTTAATGTTTTCATATACTTACCTCATATAATGATTGAAACTCTATCTTATTGATAAACGCCTTTGTTGCAACCGAAAATATGATATGGATAAAAAAAATGTTCTAGATCTTTACAAATGATCGCATGATGACACAATAGAGGAAAACAGTGAAAAGCAAGTCTTGATAGAAGGAGTGAAAAGTATGAACGATGCTGAAACGATAGAATTCTTATCTTTGCTTCGAAGTATAGATGACCATTTGTTAGAAATGAACAATAAGATGGATGACATTGTTTCCTGGAAAGAAGATGTTGATACCTTATTGGATCATTCCGAAACATCTATTGCAAAGTTAAGTGAGATATGTGATTCTTTACAAGAGCAAATAGGGGAGGCAGCTCAAATGAAAGATGTTCTTTCTTGGATTGCTTCTGCGATTCGGTCCTTGCATCAATAAAGCCTACCCATTGGGAAACTATATAGGATAGTGCTGGCCATTAAAATGATTGAATTTACAGGCTGTCTTGGAATTGTGTCGTGTACAAATCGTAATAGAAACCTTTTTTCGCTAGTAACTCATCGTGATTCCCTTTTTCGATAATTTTGCCTTGATCTATTACAAAGATTTGATCACAACTTGTAATTGTGGAAAGGCGATGAGCAATGGCAATGGAAGTTCTTCCTTGCATAAGCTTGTTGATTCCCTCTTGGATGAGTTTTTCAGTATAGGTGTCTACACTTGAGGTTGCTTCATCTAGCAGCAATATTCTGGGATTATGGACAAGTGCTCGTATAAAAGAAATGAGTTGTTTTTGACCGTGGGATAAGTTGGATCCTTCCGAGCTCAATTGGGTGTGATATCCTTTTGATAGAGCGGAAATAAACGGATGGGCATTTAAATACTTCGACGCTTCTATAATTTTTTCTTCTGGGATATCTTGTCCCAAAGTGATATTTTCCATCACGGTACCCTTGAAAATGAATACATCTTGGAGAACTATGGACATATTGCTTCGCAGTTCTTGCAAGGGTATAGATTGTATATCAATACCGTCGATGAGTACAGAACCACTTTCAATATCAAACAGTCTGAGAAGAATATTCATGATGGTTGATTTACCAGCACCAGTAGGACCTACCAACGCTATTCTCTGACTGGGTTCAATGGTGAAGGATACATGCTTTAAAATCTCTTTTTCTTCGCTATACCGGAATACTACGTCCTTAAATTCAATTTTCCCTTCGAAAACGGGAGGTTTTGGTGATGGGAGAGCTTTATCGGGAATCACTTCATCGCAGTGTAGAATGTTTCCAATCTTTCCCATGGACGAGGCAGCATCTTGTAGGATATTAAATCTTTCCCCCATATCTCGCAATGGTTGGTAAAAATAATTGACCCAAAAGAGGAAGGCAGTTAATGTTCCTATTGTGCTTGTTCCTTTAATGACCATATAGCTACCAGCAACAACAACAGTAATACGGGAAAGAAAACTACAGATATTGATGGTTTGATTGAAGTAAGTATGTTGTTTTAGTGCTGTATAGGTGGAATTGCCATACGCTTCAGAAATAGAATCAAAATAGGTTCGATTTTTAGCTTGTCGGTTAAAAATTTTGATGATGGAAATACCACTTAAGTTTTCTTGGAGATTGATATTGAGCTGGGTAAGTTTATTTCTTGCTAAATCATAGGATTTTCGCAAGAGTTTTGAAAAGAACACTACAGACCATATGACTAGTGGAGTTAAGCACAAAGAATATAGTGACAGTGTAACATTGGTAGAAAAAAGGAAAAACAACGTTACTATCAGAAGTATCGCATCGTTGATAAGTTGTACGGCTCCACTACTCATGAGTTCGGAGAGTTTTTCTGTGTCATTTGTGGTTCGTGTAATGATAACCCCGAGGGGGGTTTTCCCTAAATATCGATTGGAAAGTGTAAGGAGTTTGTGGAAAATGTCTCTTCGAAGGTCGAGTACAATCTTTTGTGCAGCCACAAAAGAATAGTAAGTTCCCAAATATTGGAAAACATAGGTACCTAAAACGAGAAGTAGAGAATAAAGTCCTATCATGAGAAGGCCTTGGAAATCCTTTGGGACAATATAATCATCGATAGCTGTTTTCAGAAGAAGAGGAACAATGGTTGAGGTAAGAGTGGCAATAAGGAGATAGATCATGGTGGCGACAAGAATTCCTTTTACAGTACGCATATAGGGAATCAAATCCCGAAGAACGCTCATAGAGGGTTTTTTGTGTGAATCGTGTGTAGAAAAATCATCAAATTCCATTTTGTAAACCCTCCAATCCTTCAAGATATTGATAGTGGTACAGACGGTAGAAGTATCCTTTTTTTGATTCAATCAAGGCATTGGGTGAATCAAATTCAGTGAGTTTGCCCTTTTCAATTACGGCAATCTTGTCCAACCAGTAAAGCGTGGTTATTCGGTGTGAAACGATAATACAAGTTTGTCCGGATTTGCGCAAATGTTCTTTTAAATTTTGAATGATGATCTCTTCTGTTTCTGGGTCAACAGCGGAAAGGGAATCATCCAATATCAAGAAAGGTCTTTGTGTTACGAGTGCTCTTGCTAAAGCCAGGCGTTGCTTTTGACCACCTGATAGAGTGACACCTCGTTCACCAATAATCGTATCAAAACCATGGTCTAGTTTTTTAACATCTTCCAAAACTCGTGCAATCCTTGCAGCTTCCATGATTTCTTCTTTTTGGGCGTCTGGTTTCCCAAATTTCAAGTTTTCCCATACGGTGTTAGAAAAGAGGAAGGAAACTTGCGGAACGTAAGCAAATTGCTTTCGAAGTGTGTCAATGTGGATATGAGTAACATCGATGTCATCAACAAAGATAGAGTTTTCTGGTGGATCCCAAATCCGAAGAAGCAAGGACAGAATAGTTGTTTTACCGCTTCCTGTTGGTCCGGTGATACCAATACTTTCTCCTTTATGGAATTGCAGGGATAAGTTTTGAATAGCACCTTCTTTATTCTGAAGAGGATAAGAAAAAGAGAGATTGTTGATTGAAATGGTTTTCATTTCAAGTGTAGGTTTTAAAACAATACGTTGTTCTGCATCTGCTGATGGAGTAGTAAGAATTTCTTGGATACGTCCCATGGAGATACTTGCTCGTTGGTACATGTTGACCACAAAGCCTACCGCCATCATTGGCCAGGCAAGGAGTTGAATATATTGTGTGAATTCTACCAATGTACCTAGGGTAATCATGCCATTCATAACTTGATATCCGCCAATGATGGTTATCAAAAGAATGGTTAGAGAGATTACCATTGCAATAGCAGGATGGAACAATCCCATGAGTTTGCCAAGGTTTAGGTTTATGCGAAGATACGAAGAACAGATATCAATAAATCTATTCATATAGTAGGTTTCACGGCAAAAAGTACGAATTACGTTCATTCCTACCAGAGTTTCTCTGACCCGTGTCGTGATGTCTGCAAAAGTTTCTTGGATTCGTTTAAATAGTTTATGTATACGTTTAGAAACAAAGCGGGAAAGAAAAATGAGAATTGCTAACGGTAGAACAATCCAAAGCGTCAGTGTTGGAGCTTTAGTAAGCATTATCACGATCGCACCAACACCTAGAACAAAAATATCATACATCGATAGAAGACCCATAACCAGGAATTGACGAACAGCGATTGTATCGTTGTTGGCACGAGCCATAAGATCGCCAATCTCATTTTCAAAAAAGAAAGAATCGTGCAGTGCAAGATACTTTTGAAATAATTGTTTTCTTTTTGTGTGTTCAAAGTGTATGGCGAAACGTCGCATGATGTTAATGTAAATAATGCGAAATATCACAATAGCAAAGGCAGCGCTGGTAAAATATATGGCGTTTATCCATATGGGATGATAGTTTGCAATGGATGATGGATTGTTTGTGGTAATGTAGTCAATGATATTACCAATATAAATAGGCATGACCAATTGTGCGCCATTGACAATGAGAAGGAGAAGCCCAATTAAAATATACCAGCGTAAGTTTTCGCGTACAAAAATCCATATTTGTTTCATAGAAATATTATTATATGTCAAACCGACAGGGTGTAAATAAGATTTCTTGATTAGCTGCTATTCATCAAAATGACACCAATTGTCGATAAGATGATGGCAATAATCATGTTTTGAGACCATTTTTCTTTAAACACGATCCGGCTGAATACGCTGATACAAAGAATTGTTCCGGCACTAAACATAGGGAAGGCAATAACTGCAGGAATTGACTCCAATGCCTGGATAAGAAAATAAGAAGACCCATAATTCAAAATTCCAATCAATAGACCAAACAAGAGCTCTTTACTTCCAAATTTTGTTTTTCGGAACAATTGGTTTAGAACAGAATATAGAAAAGCTGTACCAAACACTACGAACAAAAAAAGAGATTTGTAGGACGGTACTGAGTATTGTTGAAAAATTTTATTTGAAAATTCTGCTAGTCCCATCAGCACTAAAACAAAAACAAGAGACAAAGAGAAATGAGAAGTTGCTCCCGATTGTTTCCAGTTGTACAAAAACAACACAGCTGCCATGGATAATATGATTCCGCTCCATTGGACAGGGGAGGGGAAGGTATTCCAAAGGAGGAGGGACATGAGGACAGGAACACTTATACCAAGCTTGGCAAATGTTCCTGATATAGCAAGACCATTGTAGCGAATACTATAACGATACAAGACAAGACTCCCAAAAAAGAGAAGACCTGCAACAATACCTAATAGAATACTGTAGGAGATACTAGCAGATGGAGAAAATGTAGTGTGTGTTGAAAACACTTGCAAATACTCTTGCTGGAAAAAAAAGAAAGAATCACGCAATGGGGTCCATTGAATTGATTTCTGCCAAAAAAAAGGAACACTGAGCAGAGTAGCAAAAAAATAATTTGCTACTAAAATACCAGACCATTGCCCCTTTTTTGCTTCGCTCCAGGAAAAAACGATAGCAATACCAGAACTGCAAAGAACAGATACAAATAAAAAAATCATGAACCGATTCTACTTGCTCTCTTCTTTTTTACCCACTGCTGCAGCGTAAATGGTAAGTTCATTGATTCCATCTACTTTTAAGTATTGGTCGGTGAACAATTGATCGTAGGCACCGATTGCACAGACGCCCAGGTCAATAGACTCGCCAGCAAGATACAAGTTTTGACAAACATGGCCGGCATCCATTAAAATATACCGATGAGCTTCTAGATGATATCTCCACTCGCTTCTGTATGGAATGCTAGTCCAAAAAAAGACAGCGGATGCTTTTTCAGTAAATGCTTGATTGTGACAGCATTTTATAATATTGGTTGTCAGTTCCTCATCTTGTATAGTGCGGATGAGCTGATGTTCTTGTGGTAGATATCTGTAAACACCTGGTTCTACTTTGTCAACGTTTAGTATAGCTACGTATGTTACCAATGAGTGTCTTGCACCTCCAGATGGTACAGTACGAAGTGAAAATGCTTGTTTTGGACCGATTTCTTTGATGCCCTGGGTAGCATACAAAAGCCAAGCTAGTTCATCAAGGGTGATGGATTCTGCAGTAAAATTACGATGACTACGACGATCTAAAAGGATTTGAAAAAAGTCCTGTTTCTTTATAACTGTTTTTTCTGGAATAGGGAGATATACGAAAGTCGATCCCTTCTTTTCATAAGGTTTGAAAAGATCGGGCCTTGGAAATCTTTGTTCTTGATCAGTTTTTATTCTTTTCTTTTCCATCCAATTCAGTTTGGATTTCAGAAAAAACCGATGCTTGGTTAGATTGTTCATTCAATTCCTCCAGGGAAACTAGTAATACAACGTACCATTCTATTATAGTATCGAGGAAACTTTTTACTATAGAGGTTTTCTTTTTCTTGAAAGAGACAAATGCTATACTACAAGTAAATTATCAAAAGAAAGGGTGTAACATGCAGACCAATAAAATTCTCATGATTGTAGCCAGCAAAAACTTTCGGGATGAAGAATATCAGCATCCTCTTGATGTCTTTAAAAAAGCAGGCTATTCTGTAACCATTGCTTCTACTACAAAAAAAGTGATACCAGGCATGCTCTCAATGAAAATCAAAGCAGATATACTGCTACAGGACGTTCAGCCCAGTGACTACGATGCTGTTGTGTTTGTAGGCGGATCAGGATCTACTGAGTACTGGGATCACCCAAAGGCCCATGAAATTGCTTTGGAGATGAATAAAGAGGAAAAGGTTGTAGCTGCCATTTGTCTTGCACCTTTAACTCTAGGAAAATGCGGCTTGATGAAGGGTGTAAAGGGCACAATTTACGAATCTGCAAAGAAAGAATTCATTCAGACAGGGGCAATCTTTAAAGACAAAAATGTGATTGTTCAAGACAATATTGTAACCGCAAATGGTCCCGCTGCTGCGAAAAAGTTTGGAAACGAGATTGTTAGGTTGCTACAAGAAAAACAGGGATAAAGCATGACTAAAGCAAGATTGTCTTCCAGAAACAGGTATCTTGTGGTTGTTTGTGCTTGTTTAGTCTTTATTTTTCTTTGGACTCCTTTATCCTTTGGTTCCGATAACAATTCTTTCGAAATCAAGATTGATGAGGAAAACATTTTTCCAATTTCATTGGAACAAGATATTCCTAAGGAATATCAATCTCCAGTTGCTCCAATATCATGTGTAGCAGTTGTACTTCTGTCGTACTACAAGTTGTTACCCATTAAAGCTGTTTCTACAAAAAAAGGGATTCATCCATTTTCAACTTATCTTATCAGTACCTATTCATTGCCATCTGGAGAAACCTTTACAAATGGAGCACAAGGAGCATTTCATTCTGGTGATGTATTCTTGCATCATTATCTGGAAAAGCAAGGTCTTATAGTGGAACAGCAGCATAGTACCTTATCCGAAGTAGAGTTAAAAAACACGGTGACACCGTTTTTGATGAATCAACAACCCGTAGTGCTTCAAATGGATGCTAACCAGGTCTATGCTGTAGTAGGTCTTGTTCAGGATACACAAAGCCAACGTTTTCTGGTTTATACACCTTTGAAGGATACCATACAGGAAATCTCTATCGATCAATTTGCCCAGAAACCTATTGATTTTCTTTTTGTGTATCCTCCAGAAACTGACAAAAAAACTCTTATAGAAGAGGTTTATCTTTTGGTTAGAAAGAGACTTCAAAACATACTGGATGATTGGAAGTGGAGTTTGGAAATTTGGTTTTACAAACAGTTGAATACCTTTTTGAAGGGTTTTAATACCACATTCCCTATGTTTTCTTCTTGATAGGTATCGAGAACTATACAAGAAGGTTTGGAATCAAATATTTTTGTACAATATGAAAAGCTTTTGTACAATTCTTACCAGAGGATTTCAATTCGACAGATTGATGCTGTAAAAATGTTGCATTCACAAGGTATCGAGACTTCAATGTTGCTTGCATTGGATCATCGAATGATTTTTTCTTGATCTCTACAAAATGGATTTGTTTTTGTAAAGGTAGTATCTGCATAAGGTCTTGATCAAAGAATTTTGGAAAAGCAATCAAATGAGATTCAGAAAAAAGAAAGAAAGACTTAGCTTCTCTATCCTTTCCTTGTAAAAAATCCGAAATGAAGTAATCGGCAAAGCTATTGTAGTATCTCATTGCATCTTGCAGACATTGATGGATACGCTGCAGTACTTCTTCAGTTCGAGCAAACTCCCATTGGGAAATCTCGCTGCAAATTTGATCAATCATGCTTTCACCTCGTGTAAAAAAAATATTTCTTGAATATACCAAAAACCATCTTAAGTTCTATACTGATACAATATGATTAGAATGACAGGCAAAAACTTACTACATGTACTGGAAGAGTTCGCTTTTGCTATTGGACTAATCCTGCTTAATCTTGGTATCATTTACATTCTTTATGTATTGATGAAGCCATGAGAATACAGGTTAGTTCCAAGGATTGGCATGCAATTTTTCATCTTACGGGTACTTTTACCTATTTTTACGGTTTCACCATGGTGGTTCCCATTATTGTATCAATCTTTTTCGGAGAATACAAAACCCTCGTTGATTTTGCAATGGGTTTTATGATATGTGTATCCATTGGGCTTTTATTGCGGAACACTTTTCGATACAACACAAACACCCAGTGGGTTCATGGAATGAGTGCAACAGCCATATCGTGGTTGATCGTTATGTGTATAGCCGCATTGCCCTATTATTGGAGTGGTTTTTTTAATTCCTATATTGATGCTTGTTTTGATACAATGAGTGGAATTACTACTACTGGTTTGACCTTGATTCAAAATGTAGACCATATTCCCATCAGTTTGAATATATGGAGACATGTTCTTACATTTATTGGTGGACAGGGTGTAATCCTGGTAGCTTTATCATTTGTTCCTCCTGCAGCAGTTGGTTTTCAGGCTATGGTGGGAGAAGGCAAAGAAGAAAAATTGATTCCAAATGTGAAAGATACTGGTAAGGCAATCTGGTTTATCAGCTTTTTCTTCATGTTTGTTGGTCTTTTAATCTATTTCATTATTGGTTTGGTTATTGGTCTAGAACCAGGATGGTCACTATTCCATGGTTTTTGTATTTTTATGTCTTCCTGGAGTACAGGTGGTTTTGCACCTCAAATGATGAATACCATGTATTATCACAGTTTTTTGTATGAGTTTGCCTGCATGATCTTTTTTATTTTAGGATCCATGAACTTTGGTTTGCACTATTACGTATGGTTTAAAGATAGTCGTGAATTGCTAAAAGACATTGAAACTCGATCTTTTATTATTACCTTAACCATCACCAGTATATTGTTGACAGCGGGACTTCTAAAGGATCAAATCTATTCTTCTTTCCTGCCCCTTGTACGAAAAGGGTTTTTCATCCTTTTGTCAGGTCATTCAGGAACTGGTCAAATGACGATTTATGCTACGCAATTTTTGACACAGTGGGGAGATGTAGGACTTATTGCAGTCATCTTGGTAATGTTGTTTGGAGGATGGTCGGCTTCGACGGCTGGCGGTTTCAAAGCTATTCGTATTGGTATTGTATTCAAGTCTATTCTTTCAGATATACAGCAATTTCTCATTCCCCGCACAAGTGTATACATTTCAAAATATCGTCATTTAACCGATCGAATATTGAACGTGAAGACTATTAAGACTACCATGAATATTATTGCCTTGTATATGCTGATCCATCTTTTCGGTGCAGTTGTGGGCGTTTTAAACGGATATCCCTTAGTAGATTCTTTTTTCGAATCCGTTTCTGCGACTGCTAATGTAGGTTTGAGCTGCGGTATTACTTCTACAACGATGCCATTCAATATGAAAATTGCCTATATTCTTAACATGTATTTAGGACGATTAGAGTTTACTGCAGTGATCGTGCTTATCTCATATATTGTCAACGGTTTTCTTCATCGAAAAAACAAAGAAAGCAAAGTACTATGAGACGATTTTGCCATTATTTAGTAGTCGGCGTAATTATTTTCATCTGCATTCCTTGTTTTATTCCACCATTAAGTGTTTCTGCAAAGCAAGACTGGATGAAGGGGTCTTTGGGGAAATACTTAGAAAAACTCAACGATCGTTATTTGCAGGCAAGAATGACAGATGAACAGATTGAAAAAAATACCGAATTATTCCTTCGAGACTTCCTTACTGTAGAAGATTTGTCACACCTTGACAATCCGAAAGTAGCAGAATTAATCACTTTCCCATCTGTATACAATGAAAAAGAAATCCTATTTCATGGGGAAGCTATTGGACAGATTATGCATCGGGGGGATTACTGCTGGTTAAATGTTATGGACGAAGATGGAAATTCTTTAGGTTGTTATATGCCTGGGATTTTCGCTGAGGATATTAAATTCTTAGGAAGATATAAGATTCAAGGAGATATCCTTTTACTGAAAGGGGTTTACCACTCTGCAAGAGAAGAGCATGGTGGTGAAACAGAATTGGAAGTAAATGACGTGATTCTTCTTCAGAAAGGGCATACTCTACCACCGGATGAAGTAAATGCAGTTTTTGTGATCATCATTTTCATTCTTGTGTTAGGGATTCTGGCTTTTATGATCTATCAAAGATACTATGAAAGAAATGAAGAGCATCGTTCAGGTGGTGGGATGTTTTTTGGAGATCAGAACTAACCCTTTTCGATGGGTTATAATACTTTCGTCAGTTCATATAGAAGAATTGCCACTGCTGATCGAACTGATAAATGGTTGTAGTCTGTGGGTCCTTCAATAGGCTGGAGCATATAATCTACAGATTGAACTATTTCTGGACTTAATCCCCAACCAGTACCAAACAGGAGTAGAATTGGCTTCTTGAGCAAAGCTTGCTGTGCTTGTTCATTGGTCAACAACTTGCTTTGATGTCTGCGTGCTGAAGTGCCAATTACAATCGGTTTTTGTCCTGTCTCTCTTTCGATTGCATCTCTGGATTCTTCCCAATAATTTGTGGTTCGGACAATATCAAGAGCTTCTTTCCGATTTGCATTGTATTCTTTGCCAAATCCTGTATTCCAAAAATCAATGACGCGCTGCACCACTTCTTGTTGTTTTGGAGCGTGATTGATGATATAAAATGCTGAAACTCCAAAGGTTACGCAGGAGCGAGCAATATCGTGGATGTCGAAAAGTGTGACAGATGTTGTGACGGTTGCACCATTTTTATCCAAGACAGGATAGTGAACCAATGATACAAATATAGGGAAAGTTTTATCCATGGTTTTTTAGCAATTGATCAATTGTATTGTTCATTTCAGCTTGAATTTTCCGTAAACGTTTGACATCATTTTTGGATAAAGAATCGGTCTGTATCAACTCGGGCTTTAGTAAAAGCGTCCAGCGGAGAGATTCGAGCTTTCTCCATTCTTCAATATTCTTATGATGACCCGAGAGAAGCACTGAGGGTACAGAGAAATCTTCAAAATCAGCTGGCCTAGTGAAGGTGGGGTATTCTAAGCGATGCTTGTGCTCAAAACTTTCTTTTTGGGTTGATTCTTGATTCCCTACGACTCCCTGTACAAAACGAATTACTGCATCTGTAATTACGATAGAAGAGATCTCACCGCCACCAAGAACATAATCTCCAATGGATATGGGCATGTCTACATATTGAAACACCCTATCATCAATACCTTCGTAATGACCACATAAAAACATGATATCCTTGAAAGAGCTAATATGGTGTACTACTTCTTGGGTAAGGAGCTGTCCTTTTGGTGTAGGAAGGATTACAAGAGTTTCTGGAGTGCGGTGCTGTTGTATGGCTTTGACAATAGGCTCAAGCTTCATGACCATTCCTGGCCCACCACCAAAAGGAGTATCATCGGTTGTACGATGAAGATCTTGCGTGAAGTCGCGAATATTGATGGTTTGGTACGAGATTAAGCCTTTTTGAACTGCTCTCCCTGGAAGACTGTATCCGAAGTAGGCGTCAAGAATTCCAGGGAAAGTAGTTACATACTGTAGCCTTGTATTCACACAGGTGTGTTTCGTTATTCTTTAATGGAAATGATGATTCCATCGCGAATAGTAATTTCACCAGGGCTTAACTTTTCAAAAAGGTTGTCGCCTTCTTGAATGTCAACAAAACTATCTAACTGAGTGTAAGGATAAATGGAACCTTCTTTAAGAGTTTCCATTTCCTTCAGTTTTTCATCAATCTCTTTCATCCCCGCTTCTTGCTGCTGACGATCATAAGCCAATTTTGATCTGGCAGAGTTTAGTTCATTTTGACTAAATGCTCCTCCTACATTGAGTAGGAGTCTGCTTTCTTCGGTTTTGATCTTGTCAACATGATCAGCCATTTCTTTGCGTAAAGATTCAAGCTGTGCTTTAAAGCTTGCTTTAAAACTAGCAGTTACAATGGCTTTAATGATAATCTTGCGTGGGACTGTGATGTTGCTCATACTAATCTCTTACGGGATTAATGATGGCGTTCTTTCCGGTTTTTGCTGCGGCAGCACGGATCAAAAGTCTTATAGCATTGATATTTTTACCATTTTTACCGATAAGTTTTCCTTTATCGGATTCATCAACTTTGATTTCATAGGCGACAGTTTCTTCTAAATCTTCGCCAGATTCTCTTACTACTACGGCATCCGGGTTGTCTACTAAGGTTTTTACGATTTCTTCAATTAATGCTTTCATTGGGTGTCCTCCTTGTCATGTTTCGAGTCAATGAATTTGCTCCAAATTTTGGTGTGTTTAAGTAGTGCCAATGTTTTGTCGGTTGGTTGTGCACCTTTTTTCAACCAATCGATAGTTTTAGCTTCATCGATTTGTACTTTGTTGTTGGCATCTTTTTCCAGTGGTTGATAGGTGCCGAGTAGATCGATGTATTTACTGACGGGACTTTTGCGTGCGTCCTGAACTACAATACGAAAACAGGGTTTGTGAGGTGCTCCAAGTCTTTTTAGTTTAATTTTTACCACTAACAAATCTCCTCTCGATCAATTAAAAATATCAAGCTACGAAATTTATAAAAAAAAAGTCTGTAAAGTCAAATGATTTAATATTTTGAACCTGTCTTTATGTAGATTTTTTCTTCTTTTTCGAAGGAAACCTCTGTCTGATTTTTGCAATTTTCTGTGATATAGATTTCAGAATACGGTACGTTCGTTTGACCTGTCAATTCAAGGGGGTGAAACGTAACTGTGCCTCTTGGCATTACTTTACAGTCTAAAATGGGTCCAAAATACTCTACGAAATAACTCGACCAAGGATAGAACTGATCCCACTGGGGTGCAGTAAAAATATCCCCGATGTGAATGAACTGCGATGTAGGAATTTCTTCTGCTTGTAAACTCCAACATATACGCGTAGATGTAGTTCGGGGAAGATTTTTAGTAAGAGTAAACCGATACTCCATCCCATTGTTCCACTCATACGGAAGAACACAGGATAACCCATTTCCTGGTTCAATATTCTTACTTAAATATCCCTCAGATGAGGGTTCTGCTGATATGGCATCACAGATTGTGAAAATAAAACCTCCACCACCTACACCCATACAAGAGCTTGTCATACCAAACCAACCAATATTGCCATTTTTAAAGACAAATTGAACTCCCCAGTAGTATTCAGTTACCTGGTGTTTTGGACAATTTACCTTCATGGTTGTGGATATATCGAATACTTCGTTTTCTACAGAAGACCAATCGTGGATAGCATATACCAGTCTGCCGGGGGTGAACATGTCTTCTTGTCCAAAAGATCTGGTTGGGTAGAATGATAAACCTTGCAAGGACAGGGATACTAATAGAAGAATCCCCAACAACCTTTTGGTTGTTTTGTTCATGAAGGCATCCAAATATTCCCAAATGAACCAGAATGATCCAAATCTTCTTCGATGCGTAGAAGTTGATTGTATTTTGCTGTTCTTTCGCTTCTACATGGAGCTCCAGTTTTGATTAATCCGCCACCAAGAGCTACAGCAAGGTCAGCAATAAACGTATCTTCTGTTTCACCAGAGCGGTGGGAAATAACATAACCATAGCGATTCTTTTGTGCATATTTGACGGTTTGTAATGTTTCGGTAAGAGTACCAATTTGATTTACTTTGATAAGAATTCCATTAGCAATGCCTTTGGCGGATCGATCTTGGAAAATTTTCAAATTTGTAACAAATACATCATCTCCAATAATGCGTACTTTGTTTTTTACTGCTTTTGTAAAATTGATCCAACCTGTTTCATCGTCTTCTTCAAATGGATCTTCAATGGAATATATGGGGTAGGTTTCCATGAGTGTTTGGTAATAGAGTCCCAATTCATCAGAATTCATGGCTTTTTCACCATGCAGGACATACATTTTTTCTTTGTAGTAACTATCTGCAGCACAATCCAGAGCGATAGAAATTTGTTCATCAGGTTTGTATCCTGCTTTTTCTATTGCTTCCACCAAGATATCCAAAGCAGCTCGATTTGAATCTAGATTAGGTGCAAATCCTCCCTCGTCTCCTACACCGGTCGATAGAGATTTTTCTTGCAGTAGTTTTTTTAGCGTGTAATACGTTTCACAACCTGCCTGAAGAGATTCTTTAAATGTAGTAAAACCATGGGGTACTATCATGAACTCTTGAATATCAATGGAGTTGTCTGCGTGTTTTCCTCCATTAATAATGTTCATCATTGGGATGGGCATAGTGTTGGCCTGAACTCCTCCTAAATACCTGTATAGTGGAATATTTAGAAGTTTCGATGCTGCTCTTGCTGTAGCCAAAGAAACTGCCAATATGGCGTTTGCTCCAAGCTTTTCTTTGTTTTCTGTTCCATCTAAATCAAGCAAGATAGAGTCAATAACATGCTGTTGAAGCACGCTGTATCCAATAAGTTCAGATTCAATAACATTGGTGATATTGTCGATTGCGGTTTTAACACCTTTACCGTGAAATCGCTTTGAATTAGTGTCGCGGAGCTCAAGAGCTTCTCTTTTGCCCGTTGATGCCCCAGAGGGAACAGCAGCACTTGCTTCTATACCAGAGGATAAAGTAATCACTGCCTCGACTGTGGGAAATCCTCGAGAGTCGATGATTTCTCTTCCTTTGATTTCTTCGATCAAATCCATATCATACTCCTTATTTGTTCAAAATCTGATTGAAAAGTATAATAAAGTATACATCGTTTGTAACCGAGGAGAAACATATGAATCAATCTTGCAAAAAAAGAATAGTGAGTGGTGCACGTACAACCGGTAGATTACACATAGGAAACTACTTAGGTTCGTTAAAAAACTGGGTTCAGATTCAAAATGAAAACACCTATGATTGCTTTTGGTTTTTAGCTAACTATCATGCACTTACCACAGATTATGCAAATCCTCAGAATGCGGGAGATCAATTGTTTGAACTGTATGCGGATCTTCTTGCGATTGGTTTGGATCCCAATCGATCCACTATTTTTATCCAATCTGACGTTCCTGGACATGCAGAACTATTCCTTATTTTCTCCATGATTACCCCCATTGGGTGGGTTGAAAGAAATCCAACCGTTAAGGAAATGATACGAGATTACGACTTAAAGACGAATGTCACTCATGGACTTCTCGGGTATCCGATTTTACAAGCTGCGGATATTGCTCTGTATAAAGGGCATTTTGTACCTGTGGGCAAAGACCAGCTTCCACACCTGGAACTATCTCGTGAGATTGTGAGACGTTTCAATAATCTATATGGAGACTTTTTCCCAGAACCTCAGGAAAAATTAACTGAAGTACCATTATTAAAAGGACTTGATGGTAAAAAGATGAGTAAATCTCTCCACAATACTATATTTTTAACAGCTACTGAAAAAGAAATAGAAACTGCTGTTAAATCCGCTGTAACAGATCCTGGTAGAGTATATCGAACGGATCCGGGGAATCCAGAAATATGCAATGTTTTTTCCTATTATCAAATATTGGATTCCTCATCAGTAGAAGAAATACGAGAAAATTGCAAAAGTGCTACCATAGGTTGTGCACAATGTAAGAAGCGTATGATGAAAGTATTAAATGACTTTATAGCACCAATTCGAGACAAAAAAAATGATTTAATGAATACTCCGGAAGGGAAATCCACCATCCAGTATTCAATCCACAATGGTAAAGAAAGGGCACAAATGGTTGCAAAACAAACAATTCAAGAAATTAAAGAATTATTCCACTTCGAGGTGAAACATGTCTAAGCTGCGAGTTCGATTCCCCCCTTCCCCTACCGGCAATTTGCATGTTGGAAATGCAAGAACTGCTTTGTTTAACTATTTGTTTTGTCGACATCATGACGGTACTTTTGTTTTTCGCATCGAAGATACTGATAGGGAAAGATCCAGAGATGAGTTTATTCAAAATGAAATTGAAGCCATGAAGTGGATGGGCATCGACTGGGATGAAGGGATTTTAATTGGTGGAGAACATGGACCCTATAAGCAAAGTGAACGCATGGAACTGTATCAAACACATATACAAAAACTACTCGAAACCAACCATGCCTATATCTGTTTTTGTTCTTCTGAACAAATAGAGGAGGATCGAGAAGAAGCAAGAAAGAACAATATGCCACCACGATACAGCGGACGTTGTAGGAGTTTAACAAAAGATCAGGTAGAAGATCGAATTGCAAAGGGAGATCCGTATGTTATTCGATTTAAACTTCCTGAGAAAGAAAATGTAGAAGTTGTTGATCTAATCCGTGGTACAAAAACGTTTCCTGTATCTTCCCTGGATGATTTTATTATTGCTCGATCTGATGGTATGCCAACCTATAATTTAGCCGTAACAGTTGATGATGCTACCATGGAAATCACCCACATTGTTCGAGGAGAAGACCACTTTTTTGGTAATACACCCAGACAAGTTTTGTTGTACGAAGCTCTTGGTTATCCAATTCCTATTTTTGCTCATATGCCCATGATCCTTGGTGATGATAAAACAAAGCTAAGTAAACGTCATGGTGCTTTTGCTATCACAGAATATGGCAATATGGGCTTTCTACCCGAAGCATTTGTGAATTATATGGCTTTTTTAGGTTGGTCACCAAAAACTGAAGAAGAATTCTTTACTATGGAAGAATTGATACAGAGATTTGAAATAAAAAATGTAAACACAAGTCCCGCTATCTTCGATTATGAAAAGTTGAAATGGTACAACGCTCATTATTTACGTCAGAAATCGAATGAAGAATTATTCCATATGGTGGAACCTGACCTTAAGGAAAAAGGTTTTTTAACTGATGAAAAAAACAAAGAGTTTTATCTGCAGGCATTTCAGCACATGAAAGACTATTTGGTTTTAACAACGGATATCATTACAAATCTAGAAACCATTTCTAGCTACGAGGGGATTCAATCAGATCGATTACCAGAAATACAGACTCCAGAGACTCAAAGTTTGCTTCCCGCTCTAATTGAGCAGTTTTCAAATACACCGGAATGGACTCCCGATTCTGTTTTAAATGCTATTCGGCAAGCAGGTAAAGATGCTAAAGTAAAAGGTAAACACTTATGGATGCCACTACGAATCATGATGACTAATGAAGATCAAGGTCCTGAGATATATTTGGTCATTTATCTTATGGGTAAAAAGAAAGTTCTTGGTATTTTACAAGAGCTTCAAACAAAAATCTGAAAGGAGAATTCATTGAACTCAATCTATTTTCATGACACAATGCAAGGCAAAAAAGTTGAATTTGAACCAAGAATTCCTGGTGAAATGAGTATGTATGTTTGTGGACTTACCACCAGCAATGATTCTCATATTGGTCACGCCAGAACTGCCATTGTTTTTGATGTGATTCGACGAATTTTCCGAAAAAATGGATACAAAGTAAAATATATCAGTAATTTCACCGATATTGACGATAAAATCATCCAGAAAGCACAGGAAGAGAACACTACAGCACAAGAGATTGCCGAAAGATATATGCACCGCTATATTGATGTTATTCAAAAGATGCATATATCAGAACCTGACATGTATCCAAAGGTAACGGATCACATCCCCCAGATCATTGAAGCAGTTGAAAAACTGATTGAAAACGGATTTGCCTACGAATCGTCGGGAGATGTGTATTTTCGAGTTCGAAAAAGTGAAGAATATGGAAAATTATCCAAGAAGAAACTTGATGAGTTGATATCCGGTGCTCGTATTCTTCCCGGAGAAAAGAAAGAAGATCCTTTGGACTTCGCCCTTTGGAAAGAAGCAAAACCAGGAGAACCATTTTGGGAAAGTCCTTGGGGAAATGGACGTCCCGGGTGGCATATCGAATGTTCCGTCATGGCACTCAAGTATCTGGGTAACCATTTTGATATACATGGTGGGGGACAAGATTTAATTTTTCCACATCATGAAAACGAAATTGCACAAGCCGAAGGTATAACCTGTGCAAAACCATTTTGCCACTACTGGATTCATACTGGGTGGGTCACACTTGATAAAGTAAAAATGTCCAAATCAGTAGGAAATGTCTTTCGTATTAAGGATGCATTAAAGCATTATCATCCCAATGTTTTGCGGTATTTTTTCTTAGCAACGCTCTATTCTTCTCCCCTTGAGTTCAACGTTGAGGCAATAGAAAGAGCAGGGAAAAATGTTGAAAAAATAGCAACTTCTATTCGGAGATTTCAAGATGTAAAACTCCAAGATTCTTCTGTAATCCCACCATATGAACTACAACTCTTGGAATTTTTTTCTCGTGCACAGGACGAATATCATTCTCACCTGCGAGACAACTTTAATACTCCTGCAGCTTTTGGAACTATACACGTGGCTTTACGAGAACTGAATCGTGTTTTAGATGAAATTGAATCTTTGACAAGTACTACCATGAAACAGATTGAATCCTATTTGCAGGACTTCTTTGAAACTCTTGGATTTGTTGATATCCAAAATACTACTTTTGTATTGGATACTTCTGATATTACCAATGCAATCCGCGCTGTAGTTATTTCATTTGACATTGATCTACCAGATGAAAATATATCTTTGGATGATTTGGTCAATCTATTGATTCAAAAAAGAACAGAGGCTAGAAAAAACAAAGATTTCTCTCTTTCGGATGAAATCCGAGACCAATTACAAAAACATCAGATTGTGTTAGAAGATTCTCAGGGAAAAACCACGTATAGATTGGAAAAACAATGATTATAAGCGGTAAGCATGAAATCGAAGAAGCTATACAGAACGAAAAACCTATCCTGAAAGTTATTATTCCGAAGAATTACCATCTTCCAAGTCGATTATTTCTATTGTTTCGAGACCAGAGAATACCCATCATTCAGTTAGAAAAAAGCGTATTTCAAAAAAAATATCCCGATATGGATTCGGTCGTTGCTCTATGTGATGATGTTACTCTATCGACACTCGAAGACGCTACCAATATTCCTCTTGGAGAATATGGAAGAATTCTTCTGATGGAAGAAATTGAAGATCCTCAAAATGCCGGCGCTATGTTTCGAAGTGCAGCATGCTTTGGGTTCCATTCTGTTGTTATTACAAAACACCACTCTACTCTTCTCGGAAAAGGTGCCATGAGTGCTTCTTCGGGAGGTATTTTTCAATGCAAAATTTGCCGAGTAAACAATATGGGAAGCACCATTGAATATTTAAAAAATCATGGTTTTTGGATTGTAGGAACAGATATTCGAGGAGAAGAGAATCCCCGCCTTATTAATTACAAATCACACATTGCCGTTGTGATGGGAAATGAGAATAGTGGTCTTAAAAAGAAAACGTTAGAAAAGTGCGATCATCTTGTTCGTATACCAATTTCAGAAAAAACAAATTCTCTAAATGTTTCGGTTGCATTTGGTATTATTGGGTACGAAATTTTTACCCAAGAAAAGTAGTGAAACCAGTTGACACCAGTGGAAATTCTCATAAAATATCTCTCCGGTGTGCCGACGTAGCTCAGCTGGTAGAGCAACTGATTTGTAATCAGTAGGTCATCCGTTCGATCCGGATCGTCGGCTTTGAATTGCAACTTGAAAATTTCAAATTGTACGTATAATAGAAAAGCAGTTAAATGGACAGGTACCCAAGTGGTCAACGGGAGCAGACTGTAAATCTGTTGACAGTGTCTTCGGAGGTTCGAATCCTTCCCTGTCCACCATTTCTGCGGGAATAGCTCAGTGGTAGAGCCCTTGCCTTCCAAGCAAGTTGTCGCGAGTTCGACTCTCGTTTCCCGCTTTTTTTTGAATTTATGCCCATGTAGCTCAGTAGGTAGAGCGCATCCTTGGTAAGGATGAGGTCGACAGTTCAAATCTGTCCGTGGGCTTATAACGAAGAAAGATAATGTTTGAAATTAAAGTTTTAGGAACCATTCCCATAGGAGGAACAAATGGCTAAAGAAAAATTTGAACGAACAAAACCGCATGTCAA
>DAIMET010000012.1:0-37650 GCA_036725105.1 Calditrichota bacterium | reverse complement strand
TTATAAGAAGTATAACGCATCGCCTGTTTACCCCGATGTTGAGGCTATAAAAAGTCTGCAAGTTGAGCCACTGTTTTATGACCTGGTTGACCAAGCTAGCGACCGCATACGACACAGCCCCGACAAAGTCAAAACTGCCTTGGTTGATGTCATTCACAAATTCTCCACCATCCGAGGCAAAAAAATCCGTTTTTAATGAATACGATTGTTACGAGTATCCTTGTTAATACTCGTTCCATTGCTTCTTGGACTCATGAAAAGCTGAATTTCTACTTCTTGATACTGATTATCTCTATTGATACCATTTGATATCTTGGATTGAATCCAAAAATGTATATTACACTCACATTGTCTCAGTAGTGGTACAGAAATTATCTTTATCACAATAAAAAAAAAGCGTTCAGCAGAATGATTTTCTCAGTGCGATTTTCATGCTATTTCAAACTTTGACACTCTTTCCCACAATTCTATAATTGCATTAAAGTGTTATTCACAACTATTGTTTTCAGGAATGAAAAAGACTGGATTCATGATGGCAAAAAAGAAACATAGTGAAAATGGTATTGAACCTCTGGCAAAGCAGCTTTGGAAATCAGCTGATAAGCTGAGAAAAAATATTGATGCTGCAGAATATAAACATATTGTTTTAGGTTTAGTTTTTCTAAAATACATATCCCAGGCTTTTTCTACGCTATACCATATATTAAAAGAAGCTATTGGAGAGTATTCAGGAGCAGATCCCGAAGACAAAGATGAATACAAAGCTGAAAATGTGTTTTATGTACCCGAAAAAGCTAGGTGGACAACATTGCAATCCAATGCAAAACAACCCGTTATTGGAGAAGTTGTTGATTCTGCCATGGATGCCCTTGAGAAAGAAAATCCACCTTTGAAAAATGTTCTTCCCAAGGTATATGCAAGGGGTAATATTGATCCAACAAATCTGGGGGGACTTATTGATCTTATTAGCGATGTTGATATAGGAGAAGATACGTCACAAAGCACCGATGTACTAGGAAGTGTTTTTGAATATTTTCTTGGTGAGTTTGCTTTAGCAGAAGGCAAAAAGGGCGGACAATTCTATACTCCAAGAAGTGTAGTTGATCTTTTGGTAGAAATGCTACAACCCTACAAGGGCAGAGTGTTAGATCCATGTTGTGGTAGCGGTGGAATGTTTGTACAATCCGAGAAATTTGTAAAAGAACACCGCGGACGAATCAATGACATTTCCATATATGGACAAGAGAGTAATCAAACCACGTGGAGATTGGCAAAAATGAATCTTGCTATACGAGGTATTGATAGTTCTCAAGTAAAGTGGAACAACGAAGGTTCTTTTTTGAACGATGTTCATAAAGATTTAAAAGCAGATTATGTGATTGCAAATCCCCCTTTTAACGATAGTGATTGGGGTGGGGAACTGCTTCGAAAAGATGCGCGATGGAAATATGGTATTCCTCCTGTAAACAATGCCAATTTTGCTTGGATCCAACATTTTTTATATCATCTAAATCCTAATGGACAAGCAGGATTTGTATTAGCTAAAGGAGCTTTAACCTCCAAAACATCGGGAGAGGGAGAAATACGAAAAGCACTCATCGAAAACCATTTAGTGGATTGCATCGTCAATTTACCCTCAAAGCTTTTTTTGAATACACAAATCCCAGCTAGTTTGTGGTTTTTGACTCGTAACAAAATGAACGGAAAGTTTCGAAATCGAACAAAAGAAATTTTATTCATTGATGCTAGAGATATGGGATATCTGGTAAACCGGAGAACCAGAGCATTTACGCCAGACGACATTCAAACAATTGCCAATACCTATCATAACTGGCGAAATATTGATGGTGATTACAGCGATATTAAAGGATTTTGCTGTTCAGCTAGTTTAGAACAAGTCAAAGAGTTCGATTATGTTCTAACCCCCGGACGCTATGTTGGTATTGCTGAAGAGGAAGAGGATTTTGATTTCAATGAACGTTTTACGACACTTAGAGCAGAATTAGAAGAGCAAATGAAAGAAGAAGAACGTTTGAATCAAATAATCAAAGAAAACCTAGACAAAGTGAAACTTCTATGAGAATCCCCACTTTTTTGTATCTATGCATCAAGGGTGGTTGCTAATGAATAATGAAAAGAGATGGTTGCAGCGTTTGCAAAACCTAGAAAAAGCATACTCAGTTTTTATCCGTCAAATGGATGAATATCAGAGTGACCCCAACAGAGAATCGTTCCAACTTGCATTAACCCAAGCTTTTGAAATCATTGTAGAGCTTTCGTGGAAAACAATTAAAGATTATCTCGAAAACGAAGGATACGATGAGGTATATAATGGGAAAGAAGCCATACGGTTTGCTTTTCAACGAGAGTTGATTCACGAAGCAGAAGTATGGATGGTCGCACTGAAAACAAGAAATCTAACCAGCCACCTCTACAATTCTGAAGTTCTCCACGAAACATTAGCGTTCATACAAGAGCAGTTTTTTCATGCTTTACAAAACTTTTTAACACGAATGAAAGAGTTGCGTGATTCCCTTTCATGAAATATGGACTTGGCGAGAATCAACTTTCCGAAATACTAGATATTTTTCGGAAATACCCTGAAGTTGAAGAAGCCATTCTGTTTGGTTCCCGTGCTATAGGAACTTACAAAGAAGCATCGGACATTGATATAGCGATAAAAGGGAAAGATGTATCGGTTATAATAGCCACAAAAATACAATCTGACCTGGAAGATACCTACCTACCCTTCTTCTTTGATATCATTTCTTTCCCAAGTATCACCAACCAAGACCTAATCAAACACATCAACACCAAAGGTATCTCCATCTACCGTGCTGGCTGGAAGAAATGCAAATTGGGAGATGTGGTCGAAAACATATCTGAGCGATATATTTTCGAGAAGAACCAAAAGGTAGTTTTTTTAAATACTTCCGATGTTTATGATGGTAATGTTAACAATCATGAACTTGTCGATTCTTCTACTTTACCTGGTCAAGCGAAAAAACGCATTTCTTTTGGAGATGTTGTTTTTAGTGAAATAAGACCAATAAATAAGCATTATGCTGTTATAGACTTCGAATCAAGTAATTATGTAGTTTCAACTAAATTAATGGTTCTAAGACCTACAAAAGATATTGATTTAAAGTTTTTTCTTGCATTTCTTACTTCCGATAAAACTCTATCCTGTCTTCAAACTCTCGCCGAAGACAGATCTGGGACTTTTCCTCAAATAACATATCAAATTCTTGCAAGTTTAGAAATAGATTTACCTCCACTTCACAAACAAAAAGAAATTGCCTCTATCCTTTCTTGTCTTGATGACAAAATCGACCTTCTCCATCGGCAAAACAAAACTCTCGAATCCATCGCCCAAACCCTCTTCCACCAATGGTTCATCAAAGAAGCTGACGAGAAGTGCGAGTTTGAAATTCTTTCAAAAAGCTGCAATATTGTTGATTGTTTACATAGTAAAAAGCCTGAGCAGGTTGATTTGGAAAACTCTTCAAGCTACTTGCTGCAAGTTTACAATATTGGAGAAGATGGGAATATTGATTTAAGCAATAAATTCTGTGTTTCAGAGAGTGATTACAAAGAGTGGACTAAAAGGATAGAAGTAAAGCATGGTGACATTGTAATTTCTAAAACTGGCAGAGTTGGAGCTATGATGCAAATTCCCCATTATGTTACAGCAGGAATTGGTAGAAATCTAGTCGTAATCAGACCAAGAAAATCTGTAACAAAGGAATTTTTAAAAGACTTAATGTTTTCTTCTTGGATGAGAGATCAAATTGAAACAAATACTAGCGATGGAACAATTTTAAGGAGTTTACATGTAAAAAATATTGAACAATTGAAAACCCCCATATGTAAAAGTGAAAAAATTAATGATTACTCCAACTTTATCTTTCCTATTCATAAAAAGCAAGAAAATAATTTAATCCAAATATCTACGCTCAAGAAAAAAAGGAATATTCTAATGAAAGTATTACTTGAGAATAAACTGGGAGAATAAAAATGAAAAATAGTGATCCATCGCTATGAATATACTAAATACAACAAAGAGATAAGCATGAGTAAAATCTATGAACAGCAGATTGAAACATTGGTGATGGAGCTGTTGGGGTCTTTGGAGTATGAGGGTGTGTATGGACCTGACATTGCGTTTGATGGAATTCGACCAGAAAGAAATAATTATGAAGAGGTAATACTGGAAGAGAGAGTTCGTAAGGCGATATTCAGGTTGAATCCAACGATTCCAACTGAAGCGAAAGAAGAAGCTGTGAAACAGATACAGCGATTGAATAGCCCAGAAGTAATTACCAACAATGAAGCTTTCCATCGAATGCTTACAGAGGGAATCTCTGTGAATTACCAAAAAGATGGACAGATGCGTGGTGGATTGGTTTGGCTAGTGGATTTTCAGAATCCATCAAACAATGAATATGTTGCCGTTCACCAATTTACCGTCATTGAAAATCATCACCAAAAAAGACCTGACGTGGTTTTGTTTGTAAACGGTCTCCCCTTGGTTGTGATCGAATTGAAAAATCCTGTGGATGAAAATGCTACCTTAAAATCTGCTTACAATCAGATTCAAACCTATAAGCAGATGATTCCTTCCCTTTTTACATACAACAGTATTCTTGTGATTTCCGATGGATTGGAATCAAAGGCGGGAACTATTTCTTCGGATTGGAGCCGGTTTATGGCGTGGAAAACCAAAGATGGGTCTAAAGAAGATTCTTCTTTGGTGTGCCAACTTGAAACGATGATTTTAGGAATGCTGAAACCAAATATTCTGCTGGATCTAATTCGACATTTCGTCGTATTTGAAACGCAGAAAAAGGAAGATGAGGAAACAGGTTTAACTTCTATTCATTCAGTGAAAATTCTTGCCTCTTATCATCAATACTTTGCAGTCAATAAAGCAGTGCAATCAACCCTTCGCGCATCTGGTTTTTCTAGTTTTAAAGAAAGCCCTGAATTATACGGACTCCCCAGTGTGCAATCCCAAAAACCTGGAGATCGTAAAGGTGGTGTGATATGGCATACCCAAGGAAGTGGAAAATCCCTTTCCATGGTTTTTTACACCGGGAAAATCGTTCTAGCCATGAACAACCCTACGGTAGTTGTGATTACTGATCGTAATGACCTGGACAACCAGTTGTTTGATACGTTTGCTTCTTCGAAGCAATTGCTTAGGCAAGAACCAAAGCAGGCTGAAAACCGGGAACATTTGAA
This sequence comes from Calditrichota bacterium, assembly GCA_036725105.1. Classification (GTDB taxonomy): domain Bacteria; phylum Caldisericota; class Caldisericia; order UBA6126; family UBA6126; genus JAGLCW01. Next base: position 32,406 of record DAIMET010000012.1, on the reverse strand, counting down.
AGAACTTTTAAAAGTTTCTTCAGGGGGTGTGGTTTTTACAACCATTCAGAAATTTAGCCCAGAAAACGGAAATGTATACGAAACTTTATCAGAAAGAAGTAATATTGTGGTGATTGCAGATGAAGCCCACCGGACACAGTATGGTTTCAAAGCAAAAACAATGGATGAAAAAGATCAAAATGGTGATGTCATCGGTAAGAAAATTGTGTATGGGTTTGCGAAATATATGCGTGATGCTTTGCCTAATGCCACCTATATTGGCTTTACGGGGACACCTATCGAAAAGACGGATATCAATACTCCCGCAGTGTTTGGGAATTATGTGGATGTGTACGACATTCAGCAAGCCGTGGAAGATGGGGCAACAGTAAAAATCTACTATGAAAGCCGATTAGCAAAAATACATTTAAGTGAAGAAGGAAAGAGATTAATCCAGGATTTAGATACAGATTTGAAATTTGACGATTTGCATGATTCAAATAAAGCAGTTGCAAAATGGACACAACTAGAAGCACTCATTGGTAGTAAAAATCGGATTCGACAAGTAGCACTGGATATTATAAGGCATTACGAACTTCGTCAGGAAGTAGCCAAAGGCAAAGTTATGATTGTTGCTATGTCCAGAAGGATTGCAGCAGAATTGTACGAAGAAATTGTTTGTATGAGACCAGATTGGCATTCCAAAGAGTTGAAAAAAGGTGCCATCAAGGTGGTTATGACAACCTCTTCTTCCGACCCCCCTGCTATTTCTAAACACCACACTACAAAAGAACAGCGAAGAATTCTGGCAGAACGAATGAAAGACCCCGATGATGAATTGAGAATCGTGATTGTGCGAGATATGTGGCTGACAGGTTTTGATGTACCTTGCTTGCATACTTTATATATTGACAAACCCATGCAAGGGCATAATTTAATGCAGGCAATTGCACGCGTGAATAGGGTGTATAAAGACAAACCGGGAGGGCTTGTAGTTGATTATCTAGGAATCGCTTCTGACTTAAAAAAAGCACTTTCCTTTTATTCGGATAGTGGTGGAAAAGGAAATCCTGCTGAAAATCAAGAAAAAGCCGTTCAAATCATGCTGGAAAAATTGGAAGTAGTTTCTCAAATGTTTCATGGCTTTGCCTATGAAGACTATTTCGATGCCGAAACAAGAGAAAAATTAAACATAATATTAGCAGCGGAAGAGCATATCCTGGGATTGGAAGAGGGGAAAAAAAGATATGTGAACGAAGTGACTGCTTTATCCCAAGCTTTTTCTATAGCCATACCACATGAGCAAGCGCTGGATGTAAAAGATGAGATCGCATTCTTTCAAGCTGTGAAAGCTAGACTAGTGAAGTTTGAGAGCGGTGGAAACGGGAAAACAAATGAAGAAATTGAAACCACCATTCGACAGGTTATTGATCAAGCTCTTGTTACGGATCAAGTGATTGATGTTTTTGATGCAGCGGGGATTAAAAAGCCTGACATTTCTATTCTTTCTGATGAGTTCCTTATGGAAGTTCGAAATATGGATCATAAAAATATTGCCCTTGAGATTCTGAAAAAGCTTTTACACGATGAGATTAAATCAAGAACAAAAAAGAATTTGATCCAAAGCAAAACCCTTATGGATCTGTTGGAGAACTCCATAAAAAGGTATCATAATAAAATATTGACTGCAGCAGAAGTTATCGAAGAATTGATTCAACTGGGAAAGGAAATCCAATCCTTGGATAAAAAACCATCTGAGCTTGGATTGACTGACTTTGAATATGCGTTTTATACAGCTATTTCAAACAATCAAAGTGCAGTTGATGTGATGGGAAAAGACAAACTACGAGAGTTGGCCATTGTTTTATACCAAAAAGTAAAAGAAAACGCTTCAATTGATTGGACAATTAAAGAAAGCGTTAGAGCAAAGCTGAAGGTGATTGTGAAACGGACTCTTCGCAAATATGGTTATCCGCCCGATATGCGGAAACTTGCCACAGAAACCGTTTTGCAACAAGCAGAGCAGATAGCAGATGAGATTCTAAGACCTGATAGACAAAATAATAAAATTGTATCTAATTAAAGTGTGATTGGATAAAAAGCACAAAATAAAACAAGCCACCTTTTTTGGAGGTGGCTTGCGTGATCAAAAATTAATGAAGGATTGATTACTTTACAGTGATTTGAAATTCCTTTGTTTCGGCAGGGGTTTCGCCTGCTTCCCACTCACGGGATAATTCTAAATTGACGGTTGTGGCACCGGATCCGATAGCTTTGAAAATCCACACGTGTTCTCCGGGTACTCCAACCATTTCAGTATCTGATGGAGCTATGAATTCGTCGGAGACATATTCCACAACATCAGCATCGGCAATGGTGTAGTTCCATGTATAACCTGTGGTAGCATTTTCTTCCAAACGAATCGTGATAGTATCTTCAATATTCATTTCGTATGCAGCTTCTGTAGTATCTGCATCGATGTTCTTTGGCTTGGAAGAACAACCTGTTAAAACAACGGTACTCAAAGCAAAAACAAGAAAACTTGCTACAACAATATGCAAAGTCTTTTTCATTCTTACCCCCTGGCATTTTGTTACTTCCATTATACAAATTCCTTTTTGTTGTGAAATAGGGAGCGATAGATAAAATAGTGAATATGAAAAAATTGATGCCAATGAAATTGCAGTTTCAAATTAATTCTGAGATTGAACTGAAAATGCTTGCAGAGACTTTTTCTTCTATGCTGCAAGGAGATGAAATTCTGTATTTACAGGGTGAACTTGGAGCTGGAAAAACAACGTTTACGAAGAAAATTGCAGAATGTTTTTCAGTAGATTCTTCTGCTGTAATCAGCCCAACATTTGTTTTATTGAAGCATTATCAAGGGGTACTTCCTATCTATCATTTTGATTTGTATCGATTGGAAGAGGAGCAGCAGCTACACGACATCGATTTTTACGAAACATTAGACCTTCCTGGTTTGAAAATTGTCGAATGGCCAGATAAATTTCCTTCCCTGGCAAAATATGCCCATTACATTTGTCACCTTCGCATTTTGGGTGCAACCCAAAGAAGCATTTGCATTGAAAGAGTTAGCTAAGTGGAAATACTTTTACAAACCGTTTTGTCTTCCATCGAGATTATAGCCTTTCAGCAGAACCAAATGGTGAGTAAAAAGCAGTCTTCTTCTTTGCAAAAAAGCAACAACACTGTTGTCTACGATCTCCAAAACCTGTTGTTGGAAAGGAAGATGTCATTTTCTGATATTCATCGCATTTGGATTGTGAATGGACCTGGTTATTATACGGGCATTCGAATTGGATTGGCAATTGCAAAAGCCTTTTTGGATACCTCTTGTGTATCTTTACGTCTGGTATCTACGTTTCATCACCTGCGGACTGGAATTTCTTCTGCCATTCCAGAATGCAATATCTTTATTCCTTCTTCGAAAAAAGAAGGTTATTTGGGACATATGATGGGAAATGAACTACTACAGGTTGAATCTGTGTCCATGGAGTGGGTGGAGCAAGCATACATAGACCAGACACTTGAAAAACCTTTGTATGTGCATACAAAAATTCCTGCATTTCATGCTCCCCAGAAATGCATTGAAGAATACCAATCTCTTCCTGCTGTTTTTACCGAAGCTCATTACTCAAAAGATGTTCAGCCTCAATACTGGAAGTCTATAGAAGATTTGTTTGTGAAGAAGGAGAATCAATAATGATGAATATTCTTGGTATTGAGACTTCTTGCGACGATACAGCAGCAGCGATTGTAACAAGCGAACAGAAAATTATAGCTAGCGTTTTATCTTCACAAACTTCTTTTCATGCCAAATACGGTGGTATTGTCCCCGAAATTGCATCTCGGAAGCATTTGGAATTAATCTCTCATGTATGTATGGAAGCATTGCAATCTGCACAGCTTACGTGGAACGATATTGCCATCATTTGTGTAACGAAAGGACCAGGCTTGGTTGGTTCTCTGTTAGTAGGTGTAGAATATGCAAAAGCGATCGCTCTCTCCCTACAAAAACCAATCAAAGGGATTCATCACCTGGAAGGACACTTGCTTTCTCCTACTTTGTCACAGTCTGTTCAATACCCATATTTGGGATTGATCGTCTCGGGTGGGCACACTGAGTTTGTCTACGTAACGAAGCCAGGTTCGTATGAATTGATTGGTTCTACGGTGGATGATGCATGCGGTGAGTCCTTGGATAAATTTGGGAAATCTATTGGTATTCCATACCCAGCTGGTCCCATGATTGAAAAACTTGCGTTAGACGGAAATGAAACTGAATTTTCTTTTCCTTTACCAATCGTTCGAAATCGCCCCTTTGATATGAGTTTTTCTGGGTTGAAAACAGCTGTTTTACTTCAAATGAAATCAATGAGTTTGCCAGAGCTTGAAACGCATAAAAATTCTCTTTGTGCTTCTTTCCAAAAAGCTCTTTTTCGGCATATTATTACAACCGCTAAACGCATCCTGGCAGCATATCCTTCGAAAATGGTTCTTATTTCTGGGGGCGTTTCAGCCAATAAAACTTTGTATAACATGATGGAGAAGGCAGTGGAATGCCCGGTATTGAAGCCTGGGCCAGGTCTTTCTACGGATAATGCTGCTATGATTGCCTGGGCAGGATATTGCCGGTACATCGCTGAGGGATCGGATACTCTTGATTTTGAAGTGCAGTCTTCTCTACCATTGGCGTCTTACTGAACAAAGGAAAAATTTGCACTTTTTTTAGAAGTTATGTAAAATCATTGATAGCTTTGCCCGATGGTGTAATTGGCAACACGTCTGACTCTGGATCAGAAAAGTCTAGGTTCGACCCCTAGTCGGGCAGTTTATGGCGCCATAGAACAACGGTTAGTTCGGGGGGCTCTCAATCCCCAGACAGGAGTTCAACTCTCCTTGGCGCTACTTACTTTTATCTATTCTTTCCCACTCTTCTTTGAAATTGTTACTTTTCCCTACCTATTTGTTATTTACATTGATCAGGGCTTTTATATAATCATATTCATGAGGATTCAGAAGGTATTTATTGCGTCTGATCATGCTGGAGTATGTCTGAAAAAGACTGCTGTTGAATGGCTGAAGAGTGCGAATTTTCAATACGAAGATCTTGGACCCTACACAGAAGATGTGTCTGTAGATTATCCAGATTTTGCTGAGAAAGTTGGAAATGCTGTTCAGAAGCAGAGGGATACCTATGGCATTCTCATTTGCGGATCGGGAATTGGAATCTCCATGGCAGCAAACAAAATGCATTCCATACGAGCTGCCCTGTGTAGTGAACCCTTATCTGCAAAGCTATCACGACTTCATAATGATGCAAATGTTCTTTGTATGGCAGGACGTCTTATTGGTTCTACCATGGCAGAAAACATTCTGTCTGTCTTTTTCACGACCGACTTTGAAGGCGGTCGTCATGAAAAACGAATTCAAAAAATTCATTTGCTAGAGGGGAAAACTGTATGAAAATTGAACATTTAAAAAATGTGGATCCTGAAATTGCAAAAGCCTTAGAAGGCGAATTGGTTCGCGAGCGCGAAAAAATTGAATTGATTGCCTCTGAAAATATTGTTTCAGAAGCAGTTTTAGAAGCAATGGGTTCGGTCGGAACCAATAAATATGCAGAGGGTTATCCTGGTAAACGGTATTATGGTGGATGTGAATATGTGGACATTGCCGAAGATCTAGCTCGAGACCGTGCCAAACAATTGTTTGGTGCTGAACATGCCAATGTTCAACCCCATTCTGGTGCACAAGCCAACACTTCTGTTTATTTTGCCGTCCTTCGTCCTGGTGACCTTATCATGGGAATGAATTTGTCTCATGGTGGTCATCTTACCCATGGTCATCCACTCTCTATTTCCGGTAGCTATTTTGAAACTGTCCAATATGAAGTAGATCCGGAAACAGAACAAATCAACTATGAATCTGTTGCAGAAATGGCTCGTAAACACAAACCAAAATTGATCGTAGCAGGGGCAAGCGCATATCCTCGAACCATCGATTTTCAGAAGTTTGCCGCTATTGCCCATGAAGTGGGAGCCTATTTAATGACCGACGTGGCTCACATTGCAGGATTGATTGTAACTGGATTGCATCCTAGTCCTATCCCTCACGCAGATTTTGTCACTACTACAACTCATAAAACCTTACGAGGACCACGAGGTGGTTTGATTCTTTGCAATGAAGCCAATGCAAAAACAATTGATAGAGCTGTTTTCCCTGGCATTCAGGGTGGTCCATTAATGCACGTGATTGCAGCAAAAGCAGTTGCTTTTCATGAAGCACTACAGCCTTCTTTTAAAGAATACCAGCAGCAAGTTGTTGCAAATGCAAAAAAACTTGCAGAAGTATTGGCTGATAAAGGATTACGCATTGTTTCCGGTGGAACCGACAACCATCTTCTACTAGTGGACATGCGACCCATTCATATTACTGGTAAGAAAGCCGAGAAAATTCTGGATGATATTGGCATCACTGTCAATAAAAATACGATTCCTTTTGATCCGGAAAAACCATTTGTAACCAGTGGAATTCGTATCGGTACTCCAGCCATTACTACTCGCGGTATGAAAGAATCTGATATGGAAGAACTTGGCTCATATTTATACGAAGCATTGATTCGACGTGATGATGAAGCTTTCCTGAAAAGCCTATCTGAAAAAGTGAAGGCGATGACAGATCGCTTCCCTATTTATCCTGGTTTGCGTTATATTTAAATGCACACCTTATATACACAGTGTAAGCTGTAAGGGAGACAAAAAATGGCAATATGGATTATACTAGGCATTGTAGTACTCCTCATTATGTTTGTTTGGGGTACCTACAACAAGTTGATTCAACTGAAAAATCGAATTCAAAATGCATGGGCTCAAATTAATGTTGAACTGAAACGTCGATATGATTTGATTCCCAATCTTGTAAACGCTGTTAAAGGCTATATGAAGTTTGAAAAAGAAACTCTTGAGTCTGTGATTGCAGCCCGAAATACTTGTATTAAAGCGTCCAGCGTAGCTGAACAAGGAATCGCAGAAAATCAGCTTTCTGGTGCATTGCGCCAACTCTTTGCCTTAATGGAAAATTATCCCGATTTAAAATCCAACCAGAATGTCATGAAAATGCAGGAAGAATTGACCAATACGGAAAATCGCATTGCATTTTCTAGACAGTTTTACAACGATATCGTACTTCGATTCAATGAATCCATCATGATGTTCCCAGGAAACATTGTGGCTTCTATTTTTGGGTTCACAAAACAAGACTACTTTGAAGTAGACATGAACACCGTACAAAATGCTCCCACCATTGATCTTACTTTTGATTCCCCTCCCACGGCTTCCACTGGTGTTGATGAAAAAACTTCGTAATCCTTTTAACCAAAGCCGAGGAATTATTTGATTTACGACTCAATTGCGAGGAATAAGCGAAATTCTGTTTTTTTGATGATTGGAATGACACTTTTCTCCTGTGGTGTCTGCTGGTTTGTAGGAGATTACTTTTGGGGTGAAGGTGTTATTGGATTATTGATTGGCCTTGGTATTGCAGCAATTTCTGCTTTTACCAGCTATTATGCAGGAGATTCTATCGTTCTTTCTACTGTTCGAGCGGTAAAAGCAGATCCTTATCGATACAAAGTACTGCACGATGTTGTCACTGAAATGTCTATCGCTTCTGGATTACCAAAACCTACTGTTTATGTGTATCCTGATCCCTCGCCCAATGCTTTTGCTACAGGTCGAGATCCGCAGCATTCTTCCATTGCTGTATCGCAAGGATTACTCCAACTTTTAAATCGAGCAGAACTCCAGGGAGTGATTGCTCATGAAATGTCCCATATTCAGAATCGTGACATTCTTTTTGTTACGATGGTATCAGTTTTAGTAGGAGCTGTAGTCATCATTTCTTCTGTTTACAGAACCTCCTTATGGTTCGGCGGAGGATCACGTAGAAGAGATGATAGCGGTGGTGGTTTGTTTGCCATCATTGGGCTGCTACTCATTATCTTTGCTCCATTGGCTGCTCAGATTATCCAAATGGCGATTTCCCGGCAAAGAGAATTTTTGGCAGATTCTAGTGCTGCCTACATGACAAGAAATCCAAGTGCACTTGCGGATGCCTTGCGTAAAATCTCTTCGCCACGGGCTAAACCTCGATTTACTAATGCAGCTGTGAATCCGTTGTTTATTGCCGAACCATTAAAAGGTGCACATGTTAAAGAATTGTTTTCCACTCACCCTCCCATTGAAAAAAGAATCGAGCAACTAGACAATATGTCTTATTCTGGGAGAGTTTTGATGAAGGAGGCTACTGATGCTAATTAAAATCGGACGCGAAGTGAATCTTTTAGCATTCAGCAAGAAGTTAGAAAAAGAAACCGGTACAGATGTCCGTAAATGCTACCAATGCGGAAAATGTACAGCAGGTTGCCCAATGAATTTCGAAATGGATATTTCCCCTTCTCAGGTTATCCGTTTTTGCCAGTTGGGAATGGAAGAAAAAGTGTTAAATACAAGAACCATCTGGTATTGTATTTTTTGCGACACTTGCTCTACAAGATGTCCTCAGGGTGTGGACATCAAGGGCGTAATGGATGGACTACGACGAATGGCGGTAGCACGGAACATTAAGCCAAAATCCAATGTTCGCTTTTTAGAAAAGGCTTTTCAGACTATTATTTATATGTTTGGAAGAGTCTACGAACCAGGTATGGTTGCTCTTTACAATATGCGATCAGGGAATTTTCTCCATGATGTAGGATATTTCCCACTGCTTCTTCTGAAAAGAAAAATCAGCTTAAAACCTCATTTTAAAAGAGCAGGTGAAGTTCGCCAAGTAATGAAAAGAGCTAGAAAAATTCAATTGCGCAAAGCGAAAGAACAGGAGGAAGCAAAATGAAATACGGATATTATCCTGGATGCAGTGCGAAATCAACTGCTCCCGAGTTTGATGCCTCTACTCTTGCCCTTATCGACTATTTGCATCTTGATATCAAAGAATTGAAAGATTGGGTTTGTTGTGGTGCAAGTTCTTTGCATTCGGTTGACAAAGTCCTTCACACAGCTCTTTCTGCTATGACTCTTGATGCTGCCAATGCAGAGAAAAGAGATATTATGGTGCAGTGTCCTGCTTGTCTTCAGCATGTGCTAGAAGCAAAAGAAGTTTTGTCGGAAGAAACCGATTTCAGAGCAGATGTTGTAGAAGCTGTAGGAAAAGACGTTGCATCTGATATGAAAATACGTCATTTTACTTCCATTCTACATGATGAATATGGAATTGATAAGATTCGTGAAAAAGTGACTAAATCACTGGAATCTTTACATATAGCTTCGTATTATGGTTGCCTGATTGTTCGTCCCCCAGAATTAATGCAGTATGATGACCCAGAAAACCCAATGGTGATGGACAATCTAATGGCTGCTTGTGGAGCCCAACCAGTACAGTGGCCCTTTAAAACAAAATGTTGTGGTGCAGGTACCGCCATTTCAGATACTGACATATCGCTAGATTTAACCTATGAAATTTTACGAATGGCCAGAAACAATGGAGCAGATTGTATTGCAGTTTTATGTCCATTGTGTCAAAACAACCTTGATCTCAGACAAAAACGCATCGAAGAGCGATATGGTGAGAAAATGGATTTACCTGTTCTTTACTATACACAACTTCTTGGACTGGCTTTTGGTTTGGATCCAAACATGCTTCAGTTAAACCGTTTATTCGTGAATCCTTTTCCTTTGCTGAAAAGCAAGGGAATATTGTAAAGGAGGCTGTGATGGCAAGAATTGGTGTATTTGTATGTTGGTGCGGATCCAATATTGCTGAAACCGTTGAAGTAAGTAAAGTTGCTGAGGTTTCAAAAAGCATTCCTGGTGTTGTTTATTCTGTAGACTATAAATATATGTGTTCTGATCCAGGACAAGAACTGGTTAAGAATGCAATCAAAGAACACAATTTAACAGGAGTCGTCGTTGCTTCATGCTCCCCTCGGATGCACGAAAAAACATTCCGAAAAGCTGCTGCAGAAGCTGGACTGAATCCGTATATGCTTGAAATGGCGAATATTCGCGAACAGTGCTCCTGGGTTCATGATAACACAGACGAAGGAACACAAAAATCTATCGACCTTGTACGTATGATGGTTGAAAAAGTCAAAAGAAACAAGCCTTTGGAAGACATCAGTATTCCCGTAACGAAAAAAGCCATGGTGATTGGAGGAGGCGTAACGGGTATCCAGGCAGCATTGGACATTGCTGCTGGTGGCATACCTGTGGTGCTGGTGGAAAAAGAATCTTCTATAGGAGGGAAAATGTCTGCCTTAGACGAAACATTCCCCACCTTAGATTGTTCGCAGTGTATTCTTACACCAAAAATGGTAGAAGTTGCACAACATCCTCTTATCCACATCATGAGTTATTCAGAGCTTGAAAAACTAGAAGGATTTGTGGGAAACTTCAAAGCGACCATTCGTAAGAAAGCACGATATGTCGATATTGATGCTTGTACAGGGTGCGGTACCTGCTGGCAAAAATGTCCTGTCAAAGTAGATTCTGAGTTTGAACAAGGCATGGGAAAACGTAAAGCTATTTTCATTCCCTTTCCTCAGGCAATCCCCAGTAGACCTCGTATCGATGCGGAGAATTGTTTAAAATTAACCAAAGATCGCTGCGGAATTTGTGAAAAAGTCTGTCCTACGAAAGCGATTCATTACGATGATAAAGATGAGTTTATTGAAATTGATATTGGAGCAATTGTTGTTACAACAGGCTACAAAATTATGCCTGTTTCTGCTTTCCCCGAATACGGAGCAGGTCAATATGCCGACGTTGTAACATCGCTACAATTTGAAAGAATGGTTTGTGCCTCAGGCCCCACCTTGGGCGACCTGAAACGACCTTCCGATGGCAAAGTACCGGAAACAGTCGTGTTTGTAAAATGCGTTGGCTCTCGAGATCCAGAGCATTATCATTCCTATTGCTCCAAGATTTGCTGTATGTATGTAGCAAAGCAAACCATGTTGTATCGTCATAAAGTGCACCACGGAAACTGCTATGTTTTCTATATCGATGTGCGATCCAATGGGAAAAACTATGAAGAATTTGTCAGACGTGCCCAAGAGAAAGATGGAGCCCAGTATATTCGCGGACGAGTTTCAGCAGTATACAAAGATGGCGAAGATATGGTTGTCGAAGGAGCGGATACTCTGACCAATTCTCAAATCAAAATCAAATGCGATTTGGTGGTTTTAGCAACCGCCATGGAAGCACCAGATGGGATCAAAGAATTAGCTCAAAAACTAGGTATTGGGTATGATCAACACGGATTCTTAACAGAAGCTCATCCCAAACTGCGTCCTGTAGAAACAGCCACAGCAGGTGTTTTCTTAGCTGGTTGTGCTTTGAGCCCTAGAGATATTCCCGATAGTGTATCGGAAGCAAGTGGCGCTGCAGCAAAAGTTCTTGGACTTCTATCCAAAGAAACCCTTGAAAAAGAAGGTGTTGTTGCTGTTGTAAACGAGCTTACATGTGTTGGATGTCAAAATTGCATCCGAGTATGTCCATACAATGCAATTGAATTAAAAGATATTTGCAATCGACAGGGAGAATTACAACGACAAGTTGCTCATGTGAACCCAGGTCTTTGTACTGGTTGTGGAACTTGTACACCAAGTTGTCCTTCTCGAAGTATTGAACTGCAAGGTTTCCGAGATACCGAACTGTATGCAGAAATCAATGCATTAGCTGAGTTGTAGGAAGGAGATGCACATGTCAGAAAATTGGGAACCCAAAATTATCACATTTGTCTGTAATTGGTGTACGTATGCTGGCGCTGATTTAGCAGGCACTTCCAGATTTAAATATTCACCAAATATTCGGATTATCAAGACTCCCTGTAGCGGGAGAATTGATCCTATGTTTATTGTTTCGGCTTTTGAAAAAGGTGCTGATGCAGTTTTAATTTCTGGATGCCATCCTGGCGATTGCCACTACAATGAAGGCAACTATAACGCCAGACGTAAATTTACCATGATGAAACGATTGCTTGAAACCATTGGTGTGGATACTCGTAGAGTCATTTTTGCATGGTGTAGTGCTTCAGAAGGAATCAAGTTTTCTCGATTGGTCAATGAAGTCTCTGAAAACATCAAAAAACTTGGACCTTACAACGAGTATCATCAACTAAACCAGGAAGAGAGGTAGATCGATGCAAGAATTAATTCAGAAAGCAAAAGAACTTTTAGACAACAAAGAAGTCGATTTACTGATTGGATATCAAAGTGATGGAGACAAGAAAACGAAACCCTTGCTAGTGAAGAATTCACAGCAGGCAGAAAAACTTGTTTTCAACGAATACTGCGTAAACAATCTTGCTACCTATCTGAAAAGATCCGATGTAAAAAAATTAAAAAAAGTTGCTATTGTCGCCAAAGGTTGTGACATACGTGCATTGGTTATGCTAATTACAGAAAATCAGATCAATCGCGATGATGTCTATATCATTGGAATGAATTGCGACCACGTTGTTTCATCAGATGGAATAGGCGAAAACGAAAAATGCAAAGTATGCAAAGTCAGGCACCCTCATGTTGCTGATATCATTCTTGGACCAGAAGTAAAAGAACGATTATCCAAAGATCAACCCATTCATCATGCTGGTCTTGAAAAATTGAATGCAATGTCACCCGAGCAACGATGGGAATTCTGGTCTGAAGAGTTTTCCAGATGCATACGGTGTTATGCCTGCAGACAAGCATGTCCATTGTGTTATTGTGATCGATGTATTGTAGACTACAATACACCTCAATGGATTGATACTCGTTCAAACCCACGAGGGAATTTTGCATGGAATATTGTACGAGCTCTGCACCTGGCTGGGCGATGTATAGATTGTGGAGAATGCGAGAGAGTCTGTCCAGCAAACATTCCATTGATGTTGTTAAATCAATCTCTTCAAGAAGAAGCGCAAGATAAATTTGGTTGGGAAGCAGGATTTGATCTTGAATCACAACCACCTTTAACCACCTTCCGCAAAGAAGACGATGAAGAATTTATTCGATAGGAGGGAATAATGGCTGAATATTACATAACTCAATCAAAAATGGATACGCTCCTAAGAGAATTAGCGAAAAATTCTGATATGGAAGTATTTGGACCCGTTAAAAAGGGAAATGATGCTTTCATTTCCAAGTTGACCGAGAAATCAGAGCTGTGCTTCGATTATTTTACAACAGTAAATTCTATCAAAGAAGCCGTATTCCCAAGATTTGAACCCATTTTGAAATACAGAATTCAGACCGAGGGAATCACCCTGGAAGATCTTCCTCCTTTAAAACCACTTGTTGTTTTTGGTGGGCATCCATGCGATGCTGCTTCTATCCCAATCATGAAAGATCTTTTTAACTGGGACTACAAAGACAAATTCTACCTGCAACGTATGGAAAATGTTGTGATTATTACATTGGCATGCGATGAAAAGGACAAGGATTGTTTCTGTACTTCTCTTGGAGGTTCTCCCCACGGAGAAGCAGGTTCTGATCTACTACTGGAACGAGTAACTAAAGATGGATGGCAAGTAAAACCTATCACAGACAAAGGAAACAAGTTCATTAAAGACCATGAAAGTTTCTTTAAAGAAAAACTCACACCCGAAAAAGGCTATCCAAAACTTCAAGACAAAGATGTTCCCGTGGTGTTTGACCCCAAGAGAGTGAAACAGTGGATAGAAAAGAACTTTGAAAATCCCTTATGGGAAGAATTAGCTTCAAATTGCTGGAGCTGTGCAGCTTGCACTTTTGTTTGTCCAACTTGCCATTGTTTTGATATCACCGATGACGCCACAATGTGGCAAGGTGTTCGTACGAAAAACTGGGATGCTTGCACACTACCATTCTTCACAAAACATGCCTCAGGACACAATCCGCGAAGTGAATCATATGAACGATACCGACAGCGAATCTCCCACAAATTCAGCTACTACATTGATTTGTTTAATCACGTATTATGCACGGGCTGCGGTCGATGTAGTCGAGTTTGTAAAGCCGGTGTGAACATTTTGGATATCTTGAAAAGAATTGATAAAGAATCTACAAAAGGAGAGAAATAATGCCCGAGAATATCTATGAACCCTATTTGATGGAAATTAAAGAGATACTACAAGAAACTCCTGACACACAGACTTTTCGATTGGTTTTTAAAGATCCTGCTGTGAAAGAAAAATTCTCATTCAAATCCGGTCAATTTGGTTTGTATTCTGCTTTTGGATCAGGTGAATCTACATTCTGTATTGCTTCTCCTCCTACCCGTAAAGACTATATCGAATGCACCTTCCGAACAACTGGACGTGTCACAACCGAACTAGCCAATATGAATGTTGGTGATACAATCGGATTCCGCGGCCCCTACGGTAATTTTTTCCCCCTCGAAGAAAAGTTTTATGGGAAGAATATTACATTTGTTGCCGGTGGAATCGGACTAGCTCCTGTTCGATGTGTGATTTGGAATGTACTGGATTTGCGTGATAAGTTTAAAGATGTCCATATTGTGTATGGTGCAAGAACCTATTCTGATTTGGTGTATAAGCACGAACTTAAAGAGTGGGAAGACCGTAAAGATGTTCATTTGGTCAAAACCGTAGATCCCGGTGGAGACGCTCCAGAGTGCGGCTGCAGTATAAAATGGGATGGATGTGTAGGTTTTGTTCCAACAGTACTTGACCAATCGGATATCAAGGGTGGAAAAGATGATATTGCTGTTGTCTGCGGACCTCCCATTATGATTAAATATACTTTACCGGTACTGGAGAAAATGGGTTTTGTTCCAGAAAATATCTATACTACACTCGAGAACAAAATGAAATGCGGCTTGGGGAAATGTGGTCGCTGTAATGTCGGTAACTTTTATGTATGTAAACATGGTCCTGTCATTAACTATGCCGACCTGTCGAAGCTTCCTCAAGAATACTAGAATCTACAAAAAACAGACCAAAAAGCGGAGGTAACCAGCCTCCGCTTTTTGTGTTCGTAAAAGCAGTTTTGTAGAACAAGAAAGAAGTACAATGGATTTTTTAGAGTCTTTTAAAATTCCTCAGGTCGAGTATGGTCCAGTACCGGTATGGAACTGGCAAACCAACTCCTCCATGGATAGTTTGCTAAAAATGATACAGGAATATGCTTCCCATGGTATACATGAGTGTGTGGTTGATGCGAAAATTTTAACCAATTTTGCTTCAAAAGAAAAACAAAAACTCTTTGTTCAATGTACTTCATCCAATGTTTCATTGTGGCTTTATTTACGGGGGTGGATTTACACACCTCATTCAGAGCTCAATTTTTCTACTCTCCGTCTATTGCGATATCCAATTTTGGAAAACAGAGTTTTGAATTTGGCGCAATACGACGGAAATGTACGGGCAATTTTCTTACAAAAGGGTGATGAGTTTAAGCATATTCCAAATGTGTCCAGCCAGGATCAAGTAGTTCTGCTAGCAGACGAAGCAGACCAACTATTGATTTTTCAAGAAGAAGATTATGTACCCTCTGCAGACGAAATCACAGATCTGGACTATTATATTCATTTGTACGAAAACGAGTTTAATCATGTGATAAAGGGGTTGTTTGTTGACCCTATCGGTTTTTACCGTTTTGTCCGAGACATTGCATCACAGTCCAATGGGAAAAAAGTGTTGTGGAATTCTGATCTGGTTGCGTCTGAACAGAATCAAAAAGATACCATTGATATCCGACATATCTATCGACTTTGGATTGATGAACCAAATCATATTAGTCGATTTCGCGTTCAGTATTATACAGCCCTTAATAGTCTGTTTAAAAAGCATTATTCAAAACCAATTTTGCAACGATGCAAAGAGAAAAATATTGAAGTGATCGGAAGATTCCATTTTGATGAATTTTTAAACGAATCTATTCAAAATTATCGGCATTCCGATATTTCAACCGCGATTTTTTCGTATGCAGAAAAACTAACTAGTTCAGCTTCCTGGATAAATCAAGAAAAAAGAACCATCTCAGAAACCTATGCCTTTAGTCAATGGGAACCAACACTTCAGCAAATGAAAGCAAATGCTGATTGGGAATTTCTCAAGGGAATTGACAAGGTTTTGCTATACGGAGATCCGGATGATCCGGATGTTTCAAAATACTCCTACTGGGAGCACTTTAAAGTATTCTCTGACTATGTGAAAAGAATGGGATATGTATTGTCCAACAGCGAGCGATTATGCAAAGTTGGAGTGTACTACCCCATAAAAAGTTCATACGGTCTTATGGTGCCTAATCGTTGGGACCAGGTAGATATTTTGGAATCTTTGCTTAGTGAGCTTTCAAATTTGTTATTATCGCATCAGATGGATCACAACTTCCTCAATCATGAGAAATTGATGGAGGAAGAATTAGAATTTACAATGATTATTTTCTGCCGTTGTAGCTGCTTATATCTTTCTGAGTTAAAACGGCTTCAACGATATGTGGATCAAGGTGGAAGTGTGTTGTTTCTCCATACCATTCCGAGCATTAGCGTAAACGAGAAAAATCAAGATGAATTTGATGTAGCCATAGCAACTCTATTACAATCGGATAAAGTTTTGTTTTTCTCACAAAATGAGATTACCAATCCACTTACTTTCTCTATGAATCCCAAACCCATTTTCCAAGCATTTCAAGACCATAACATCGGATCAGAGGTTCGTTTACTCGATCCCGATCCCAACATTCATATTATCCACCGCATCAAAGACAATAAAAATTTTTACTTTGTTGCGAATCTTGGATCGAGCGTTATCAATAATGCTTTAATCTTTCCCGATCAGCATAAATTAGAAATGTGGAATGCGGAAAATGGTCGAGTCCAGCCCATTCGAGTTCGATACCACGAAAAGAAAGACGTGTATTCTGTTCAGTTGTACCCTTATGAATCTAAATTGTTTGTCCACGATCCTTTAAAGGATATTGTTCCATCTTCTGTGTTTGTTTTCCAAAATGGGAACTACAAGATTGGGGGCATTCCTCTAACAGTGAATGGAATTCCTTCATCCTTTGTTTTGCGAGGAGACTGGGAGATTTCCATCAATGGCGAGAAGCCTTTTGTTTCCAATCTTTCCTCCTTACAGCAGCTATACGCTGACCAAGATGGGGTTTTTAAAGTTGTCTACAAAAAAGATTTTATTGTTCCCAACGAGTATTTGCATTTTGGTTTGGTCGTTGACCTGGGACAAGTGCGCGATAATGCTGAACTATATTTCAATGGAAAATTCTATGGACTTCGCTGCTGGCCCCCATATCGGTATCAGATTTTTAAAGCGCTACAAAGAGGAGAAAATTCTATTGAAGTTCGTGTTTCAGGAAAGATCCCAAAGCAAACCATTGGATTAAACCGTAGAGAGGGCTTAATGGGTCCTGTTCAAATCATACCTTACCAAGCACTATAATGGAGTAACAATGAAAGAAGAATTGGTTCAAATTTTAGTTGATAATGGGGACATAGCAGGTTTGTTGAGTCTCCTGCGAGATCCGCGATACCCCTATCGTCTTGAAATTGTCAGGGCATTGAGCAAGATGAAAGATCGAGAAGTGTTTCAAGCTTTGATTGATGTTCTTCGTGTTGACCCTTCTGAAGAAGTACGCAGTACAGCTGCAGAAACATTAGGGTTTACGAAAAATATTTCTGCTTTAACTCCACTCATTACAGCACTGAAAGATCCTTCCGGGATGGTTCGTGCAAAAGCAGCACAAGGACTTGGACGATTAGGTGATAAACGAGCGGGAACACAATTAATGAAAATCTTGGAAGATCCACATCCAGCCGTTCGTAGAAATGCGGTACATGCTTTGGGAGTAATTGAGTATACCAAAGCTTTCACCAGTATTTGTAATCGTTTGGACGATGAGGACATGTATGTAAAGTCAAACGCAGCAGGCGCACTAGGTAGACTGGGTTGCCAAAATGGAATTCAGGTGCTAAAGAAGATCTTGCGGGATCCATCTGATAAGATTGTACGATCTGCTATCGAAGGCCTTGGAAGACTTTTGTATCAAGACTCTTTGGATGTCTTGGAAGAATTTGAAGCATCGAAACAGTGTCCTCCCCGAATAGAAAACGTTCTCAGACAAACCATTCAACGATTGGCGACAAAATTGGGGCAGAAGGAAATGCAAGATATGGTTGATGATATCAAGCAAAACGATGCCAATGTAACATACAAAAACTTTAAAGAAATCATTGACAAAATCAAAAATGAAGACCTTTAATACTTTAATCGTTGGTGCTGGTCCAGCTGGAATGATGGCTGCAATAGAAGCAAGTAAAAAAGGAAGTGTTTGTATTGCCGACACCAATTCTGCTCCAGGAAAGAAGCTTCTTCTCACCGGAGGAGGTCGGTGCAATATTACAACCAACCAATCGGTCAAAGATTTTTTATTGGGAGTTCCTCACCATTCCGCATTCCTATATTCTTCGCTTCATCAGTTTTCTCCATTGGATACTCTTCGGTTTTTTCAAAGCCGAAACGTACAGCTGAAAATTGAAAAAAACTATGCTGTATTTCCTGTTTCCGATAAAGCGGAAACAATACGATTTTGTCTTGAAGAAGAACTGAAAAAAAAGCATGTTTTATTTCGTCAGGCTACTGTACAAGATATTCAAAAGAACGATGAAACCTTTACTATTACTGCACAAGAAGGTAGTTTTACTACTACCTGGAAGTCACGGTTTGTCATTTTGGCAACGGGCGGGAAAAGTTATGCTCATACAGGTTCCACGGGATTTGGCTATACACTTGCCCAACGATTGGGACACACAATAGTACCTACTGAACCTGGATTGGTACAACTTGTAGTAGACTCTAATCCTTGGAAAGACTGTCAGGGGATCTCACTTTCCAATATTGGGCTCCGTTGGAAAGAAGGGAAGAAGTATCTTCAAGGGGATTTTTTGTTTACCGAAAAGGGATTCTCTGGTCCGGTGGTTTTTGATATGAGCTTGGATTTCTTTACAGAACGCATACTTTGTATTGATTTTTTACCACATTGTTCCAATGAGGAATGGGCACAGAAAGTACAAGAATGGCGCACAATTCACTCAAAAATGCAGATGAATACATGGCTTCAGCAGTGGTTTCCTAAAAAACTTGTTTATGTTTTGCTACATCAGATTGAATTATCAGAAACCATCACAGGAGCAGAGTTTTCAAAGAAAGAAGATGCAAAGCTGTGGACTTACCTTCGCGGAGGAAACGAGAATATCGTTCGTAAAAGCTCCATTGAAAAAGCAATGGTCACATTGGGTGGGGTACATTTAAAAGAAATCCACCCTGGGTCTCTTGCATCTAAAATTCAACCTGGTTTGTTTTTTGCAGGAGAAATTTTAGATATTGCAGGCAAGACTGGCGGTTACAATCTTCAAATTGCTTTGTCCACCGGTTTTGTAGCAGGACAATTAAATACAACATCAAATCGAGGTGAAAAATGAAAATTCGAAACCTATTCTATATTGTGATACCTGCCCTTGTTATTATTTTATTGGTTGGTTGCGGTCGTAAGCCAAAAATATTGGTATGGGAAACCAATGTTGGCACTATTGAGATTGAATTGTATCCATGGGTTGCACCCAAAAATGTTGCCAATATTGTTCAGTTAACCAAAGATGGATTTTACGATGGGAAAAGGTTTCATCGCGTGATTTCCGGGGAAGTCATTCAAACCGGAGGCTTTGACCGAGGAAGTAGTTCCATGGATATGCTGGATTACAAGATACCAGATGAAATTAATCCCAACGATCTAAAACTATCCGATGAGCTGATTGTGCAATACGAAGAAGCCGGGTATGTGTTTAATTACAAAGTTCGTTCCATGCCGCTTCGTTATGGAGTCATAGCCATGGCTAATCAAGGACCCGATACCAATCAATCTCAAGTATTTATCGTAACTAATCCAAATGGGCTTCAATATTTAAATGGTCGATATACTCCTTTGGGGCAAGTCATACAAGGAGTTGAAGCCATGGAAATCATTGATGAGGCTGCAACAGATAAATTTGATGAACCCCTTGAAGAATACTACATTGAGAAGGCGTACATTCGATAAAAAAATTCTTTCCAGTTAATTCGAAGCTACGATGATCCGCTTTCTCTCTTGATCAATTTCAGCGATGGTCAATTCTACGGATTGCCCGATTGGATACAATCGAAAGGCCTTTTCAAGAGGAATTTTGAGTGGCATAAATCCGCTGCTTTCGCAGCCAATATCAAAGAAGATTCCAAAATCAGTAATGTTCGTGCTGCAGCCGCTAATCTGCATACCAGTGTGTAACTCTTCCAGGCTAAGACAAGTAGCCTGATGAGGGGGTTCTTCTAAGGTGTCTCGGAAATCCCCGTCTCGGAGAAGTAGAAATGCAAGAATCTGTTCTACAGATTCTTTTGTTGCATCATTTTCGCTGCAAAATGATGTAGTGGGAAACGATTGTAGCTTTTCTTCTACCCACGTAGACTTTTGTGCATAATCCTTCAAGGATACCTGAACATAGGCAAGAATTTTTTTAGCGAAATCGTACGACTCTGGATGCACCATTGTGTTATCAAGAATGCATTCCCCATCAGGGATACGACAAAAACCAGCACATTGCTGGAATGTTTTTTCTCCGATGCCACGAATCAAGAGCAACTCAGATCGATTTTTAAAAATTCCCTTTTCATTTCTATGTTGAATAATCTTTTCTGCAATAGAAGTTGAAATACCAGAGATGTGTTGGAGCAGTTCAACGGATGCAGTGTTCAGATTAATCCCAACTTTGTTGACTGCCATTGATACTTCCCCTGCTAGATATTCTTTGAGTTGGCCAGCAGGGATATCATGCTGGTACATCCCGACCCCAAGAGATTCTGGAGGAATTTTTAGAAATTCAGATAAAGGGTTTTGTGCTCTTCGAGCAATAGAGATGGCACCGCGGTATAGTACATCAATATGAGGGAATTCTTTCCTAGCTTTGTCAGATGCTGAATATATGGAAGCTCCTGTTTCAGATACTCGGCGAAACCCTACATGGCCATTTCTTTTCTGGATCCATTGAGCAATTACCTGGGAAACTTCAAAACTAGCTGTACCATTCCCAATGACAATGAAAGTAAATGGCATGGTTTCCATACATCGATCCAAAATTTGAAAGGTTTGGCGGATTTCCTTTTGTGGAGGGGCAGGAAACATCAATCCTATGTCGCGAAGATCTCCTTTTTCATCAATAAGGGCCCACTTCGATCCCATTTTGAAACCAGGATCAATTCCTACAATAGGCTGGCTTCCCAGAGGTTTTTGCAAAAGCAGTGAACGAAGGTTTTTCCCAAATACAACTAGACTACGGTTTTGGGCATATTTCAGAAGTTCTGTGCGAAGTTGTCTAGTAACGCTAGGTAAAATCCTTTTTTGTAAAGCATTTTTACCGATTTCGACAATTTCTTTTCGGTAAGGGTGATGAGTAGAGACTATAGGGTATCGATCGAGAATCCGTTCTACCCATTGATTAGGCTGCGAGAACTGAACTTTGAGTGCCTTCTCTTTTTCTCCTCGAAAGATTGCCAGTAATTGGTAAGGTTTGCAATTCATTAGAGGACAGGTGAAGTGGTGATAGCGTTTATAGGTTTGCCCAGGATCTTTGTCTTGTTTTGCTTCAGTAACGATACTGGAATATCGCTTTTGTATACGGTACAGCTCTTGATGATATACAGGCTGTAATACAAAATCTTCCTCGATTAGTGAACATATTCCTTCCCAAACAGCTTTTTCATCTTGATACTCGGCAGAGATATACGATGAGAGGGGTAAAGAGACTGTTGTTCTTGCTTTTACAATTTGCTCTTTCAATTTCT
The DNA here is from genome assembly GCA_036725105.1 of Calditrichota bacterium. Taxonomy (GTDB): domain Bacteria; phylum Caldisericota; class Caldisericia; order UBA6126; family UBA6126; genus JAGLCW01. Next base: position 10,539 of record DAIMET010000012.1, on the reverse strand, counting down.
CCAAGCCAGCTTTTCTTGCTTTTTCTGCTGCGGTGATTCGAGGCTGCTTATAGGGCTGGTAGATTGCTTCAAGCTCCTCTATAGTTTGTGCATTTTTTAGACGTTCTTCAAGAAGGGGATACAGTCGTTCTTTTTTCTGAAGAATGTTCAGCACTGACTGTTTTCTTTCTTTCAGTTCAATGCGAATATCTGCCCACTGGAAAATATCTCGCAATTCTTCATCGGACAGATTTTTTGTGGTTTCTTTTCGATACCGGGCAATAAAAGCCAAACTGCACCCTTGTTCTCGTAAAGTTAGTGCGGCTTCTATCCGAGTATGGGCAATACCCATTTGCTGCGAAATATAGTGTATATCTTGTTGTTCTACATGAGTCGACTCTTGGTTCATGGCACTCCTTTCATAATAATGTTATAATGAACATGTCCAAATTCAAAACTTGGAGGGATTTTATGAAAGGATTTACGTTTGAAAAAGCTTTTGCTGAAGGTTTTTATTTTCTTTCTCGGGTAGGTCGTCGTTGTAAATTATTGTGGGGATTGTTTTTTGCAATGTGGGGATTGATGCTGGGTAGTACAATATTAAGCAACACAGTCACACAAACCTTAGTCAATAACCAAATTTCGCAAAACTATTCCAATCTTGATCTGGGTATCGTAGGAGCTGCAGATCCAGCTGTTTTGGAGTCTGTATTGGGAGTTGTTACAAGTCCATGGTTTTATGTCCCACTACTAATTGTTGCTATATTCACCACAATCATCGAGATTTTGCTTCGCAGAGCTGCCATTCTATCTCATCGTTTTTCTGGGGAGGATATCGAACCGAGTTTTTTTAAAGTACCCTGGAAAGTGATTCTAAACTATTTCTGGCTTATGCTTCTTTTTGGGCTCCTCCAAACTGCTGGAATACTTTTATTCATAATACCTGGCATTATTTGGTCAGTAACGTATGCATTTGCACCCTTTATGCTCCTGGACAAACAAAAGGGAACCATCCATGCGTTTCGCATGGGTCATCGACTGATCAATGGTGTCCGATGGTCTTATTTTGCATCCTTACTATTAATTGGTGTCATAGTGATCGTATTCATTTTAGCTCTTACAATTCCTGTTAATTTTTTATTTCCCGAATCAACCACCACTCAATTGTGGTTTTCTTTTCAAAACATATGGAGCACTTTTCTTACTACCTTTGTTACTTTTTATCTAATTTTCTTCAATGCTTCCATTTACCGGCAATTGATTGAAAGTATAAAGTACAATCCCTCAATTGATCCAATATTTGTCCAAGATTATTTCGTGACACAAGATTCTTCTCAGGTGCAACCACCAGACAATGTGGAAGAACCTGCTATTGACGATCACCAAGAGTAGCACAATACCTTTTTGGGATCTTTTTTTGAAATTTATTGGAAAAGTTGAAAAAAGTGTTACAATTTCTACTAAAGAGAAAGAATCCTCTTTTGTCTTCATCAAAACACCCCATGGGCTCCACGCGCACCCAAACGAGGAGCCCCTTTTTTTTGGATGTAAGAACATGAAAACGGTTCGTTTTTTTTCAATTGTTTTACTATTCATCGTTTTTTTTGGATTTTCATTTGGTTGTGTTTCTGAGAAGAACCTAAATAATATTTCTTCTCCGTTTTTTGTATCAGAGCTTCCAGCTTTACCCCCGCTGTCATGGGACGATTTACCAGAGGATGAAACCAGAGCTTTTTATCACTGGGCAGACTACTACCTGCTACAAAGTGTAAAAATACAATTTTTTTCAATAGAAGAAGTTCAAACACCTGCAGCATCCTTGACAAAGGCTCAATTTCTTTCAAAGCTTTGCAGGTGTATCGATATGCCCACCAAGATATCGGGTGATATTCCCTATGACGATGTACCAGAGAATACTCCACTATATGACGACATTGCATTGGCTGTCCAGGTTGGCATTCTTGATATTCCGGAAGCAGAGGACCTTCATAAACCTTCTTTTCATCCCCAATCTCCTATTACCAGATGGGAAGCCGCTATCTGGCTCACAAATGCTAAAAAAGTAGAATTCTCTTATTATCAGGAAAACGTACTGTATATTTTTACACAAGATGGTCTTTCGGGATTTCCTTCTGAAAGAGCAAGATTAGCAATAGGAGTTAGCCTTCATCCTGCTCATCAACTTCTTCCCTATCGCTGGTCGGTCAACCATGAATATCGATTAGCAAAACCTTTTGGTTTATTGAATGTAGCTGAAGCAAGCTTTGCTTTGTTTCATTTTCTTTTTCCACCCCAGGCTGATTCCACCATACGAATTGCAAAACAAGGACAGGTTGAATTTGAGCAACCAATCACAAAAGAAAGTTTTGGGTTGCTGTCATCCTATTTATATACGCCAGCCATAAGCCAGCGCGACATGAATTGGGGATATGCACCACTACTTGTGACAGAGATTCCCTCGGTGGATACCGGAAGCTTGCGTTTTCTGGATGATGGCCGTGTGCAATGTATTTACACAATACGTGATCACCTGATGTGGTCTAACAACGACCCAATTGTTGCCCAGGATGCTATCACGGGATTTCAATTCGCCAGGCATTATCTACAGGTTTCGATTCCTTTTGATTGGCTGCTGGGCATAAAAGTAGAAACACCAAATACGGTATTAGTTACGTGGAAACGACCTTTTTATGGAGTGGAACGTGCATTCTTTCTATATCCTCAATCGTTAACATTTCCACTTTTATGGGATGATTATCAACATTGTGCACCATTTTTGATCGATTACTTGAATGATAAAACTCTGACTCTTACAGAGAATGGAAGATCGGTAACAGGATGTATCCCAAATGCTTCCATTCGTATTGATTTTTTACAGCACTCTCCTGCTAACATGGAAGAATACGATGTGATGATCCCGGCCCAATATGACGATATAGATAGCTATTTTGATACCAAAAAAGCTCAACATGACGAAACTAGAGTTTTGGTTGCACCATCTATGCAATGGGAGCATATTGATTTTAAATTACCCAACAAAATCTTAAACGATACATCCCTCCGACAAACTCTTTTTGATGCGATCTCTGTAACCACTTTAAATGATGAAATCTGGCATGGACATGCAACGATATCTTCGGGTTGGTTTTTACCTTTGCATCCTTCATTGCAAAAAGAGGGATGCATTTCCAGAAACGTCACCGAGAATGAATCAATGCTACTAGAAGAAACGATTCAACTTATCGTTTTATCTGCAGATGAAAAGAGAAAACAAACAGCACAATACATTGAACAAAAATGGGAGTCTGTTGGACTAAAGGTAGAAATTGAATACCACCCCAAGGAATCTTTTTATGATTTGCTTGCATCACCCTCCAAAGAGGTTCCACGAGCTTTTCTTTATGCCTGGATTTTTACACCTGAATCCAATCTTTTCTCCATCCTTCACTCAAGCTGTATTCCAGGCGTGAAAAACCATCAGCTCAGTGAGAATTATACTGGCTTTCAAAATGCTAAAATTGATGCACTTCTTGTGAAGACTTTATCAGAACCTAATGCTGAAAAAAGAGCACAGTTTCTGCGAGATGTTCAATTTGAAGCAATGCAAGATTTGCGGACCATCCCCTTGTTTTATGTACCTTCAATCGCGATATGTTCCAGTCAAATGCAGGGCATTATGATTCCACAATCTGGAATACCGATCGATTGGGCACCCTACAATTGGTATCTTTTTACATCAAAGGAGTAGTGTATGAAGGAATTACACATTTCATTAGACAATTTGGTAGAAGTACTTCCAGAGGATTTAACAGAAGAGCAAAAAGCTCGCGTGAAAACTTTATTTTACAAAAAGCTATCTCTTGAAGCCCATTCATTCTATAAAGGGAAAATGCAAACCTTTCCAAAAGCAGGTGTGTTTGGATTTAACTGGTTCAATGCCTGGTATACACCAGGAGTTTCCAGCATCTCCACCGCTATTCGTGACAATAATGATGTATCATTTTCAACCTCCAACCGAGGCAATCTAGTGGGGATTGTATCTGATTCTACCAGAGTATTGGGCGATGGCGATGTTACTCCTTCTGGAGGATTGGGTGTCATGGAAGGAAAAGCTTTTCTAATGAAATACCTAGGAGGTGTAGATGCAAATGCTTTATGCATTGATAGCCGCAACGATAAAGGAGAACCAGATCCTGCTATTGTGATTGATTTTGTGAAGCGCATACAGCATAGCTACGGAGCAATTAATTTAGAAGACATTTCTCAGCCCAATTGTTATCAAATTCTTGATACGCTACGGGAAGAATGCAGTATCCCTGTTTGGCATGACGATCAGCAAGGCACTGCGTGTGTTATCTTGGCTGGTCTTTTGAATTCACTTATTCTAGCTGGAAAAGAATTGGACAAGGTCCGTATTGTTTTTAATGGAGCTGGTGCTGCGAATATGGCAAACGTTCGACTTATTTTAGCAGCAGGAGCAAAACCAGAGAACATTTCTATGTTTGATGTATCGGGTGCTTTGAATCCTGCCCGTAAAGATTTTATTGATGATCCTCGATACTACGCCCACAAAAAGATTTGTGAAACGACGAATCCCCAAAATTACTCAACTCTCCCGCAAGCTCTTGTTGGAGCAGATGTTTTAATTTCTTGTTCAAAGCCAGGTCCAGGTGTAATCAAAAAGGAATGGGTGTCTTCCATGAATGATAAATCTATCATTTTTGCTTGCGCCAATCCCGTTCCAGAAATCTACCCCTACGAAGCCAAAGAAGCAGGAGCTTTTATTGTGGGCACAGGAAGAGGAGATTTTCCTAATCAAATCAATAATTCGCTTTGTTTCCCAGGAATACTAAAAGGGGCTTTGTTGGTTCGATCCAGGAAAATTACCGATCAAATGGCTATTGCTGCAGCAGAGTCTATAGCAGAGTATTCTCGGAAGCAAGGAATTCACTATGACCAAGTGATCTGCAAAATGAATGACCTGAAAGTATATCCATATGAGGCAGCAGAAGTTGCTATGGAAGCAGTAAAAACAGGCATTGCGAGAACTCAAAAAACATGGCAAGAAGTCTACGATGAGACCTATACCGAAGTACAAAAAATACATGCAATGCTGGAGGATTCGATCCAGAAAGGGTGGATTCAAACCATTCCACAAAGTATTTTGCAAGATGCTTTGCAATGGGCATTAAATGAGCTTAACTAAAGACTTCAAGAACCGGAGGTTTTGATGACACAAGATAGACGTTTCCCCCGAGAACAACTCCATGATTTTTGTATGCAAGTTTTTGCAAAGCTAGGTTGTGACGAAGTGCGATCTTCCATTATTACAGATGTTTGTTTAGAAGCTGATATGCGAGGAATATCTTCCCACGGAGTTGCTAGGTTACCACGATATATTTCCTATATGGAAAATGGTTCTATCGTGCTGGATGCTGAACCAGAACTACTTTTTAAAACCAGTGTATCTGCTGTATATGATGGTCACCATGGCGTGGGGCAATACATATCAAAGATTGTATCCGAAAAAGCCGTCGATATGGCTCAGAAAAATGGTGTTGGGATTGCAGTTGTGCGAAATTCAAACCATTATGGAATAGCAGGATACTGGGCTGAACAAATCATGAAAAATGAAATGATTGGGATGAGCTCTTCGAACACTGCTCCTTTAGTAGTTCCTACATTTGGAAAAGAAGCAGTTTTAGGTACGAACCCAATTGCAATTGCATTCCCTAGTTATTTTCAGACTCCTATCATGTTGGATATGGCCACAAGCGTTATTCCAAGAGGTAAATTGGAAGTATATGCCCGAAGAAACCATTCAATACCGCATGGCTGGGCAGTGGATTCTCAGGGAAAACCTACAGACGATCCCGTTTGTGTGCTGAAAAATCTAAAGAATAAGAGTGGTGGAGGAATTGTCCCATTAGGTGGTGAATCTACTACATTTGGTGGTCACAAAGGATTTGGTTTAGCCCTGATGGTAGAGCTACTGACTGCTGGTTTAAGCATGGGAGAAGCATCATCGGATACGTACAAAAAGAATGGCTGTATCAGTCATTTTTTCATGGCAATCCGCTTGGATTTATTTGGCGATAACCATGCCATTCTGAATCATGTAAATCAAATCACTACCGAGATAAAAAACTCAAATCCATCAGAGGAGCATTCTGAAATTTTCATTCACAATGAATTGGAGTACAAAAAGCGAGAAGATTCACTATTGCATGGGATTCAACTTGACGACCCGACATATCAACAAATGTTACAAATTGGTGAAAAATATAGCATCTCCTTCTGTTAATTTTTTGTTAAATCCTAGTGGATTGATGTATTTCATGCTATACTCAAAATAGTTTTACGTTAAGTTTATCATAGGGAGAAGCCGTGCGAGATATTATTGCTTCTATTATTGTTTTTATGGCTGTTGTTTTGGGTTTTATGGTGGCTTTCGTCCTGTTAAGAAAATATATTTTACAAGTAAAACGCAGAAGGGACGAAGAAGTCAAAAGAAAGATTTATGCCGAAATCGAAGACAAATTGTTCTCCCTTGCCCCCGAGGATTTTAAAAAAGCATTTGATGATCCAAGAAAACGACCTTATATATATGATGTTCTCAAGAAACTTGTGACCGAAAATGGATATGATTTTCATGGTATCTTTGATGAAATGAACTTCACTCAAGAAATGATTGAGCGAGTTGAAAAAAACTACGATCGACAAGCACTTAAGGATTTATCTGTTATCAAATCTCCCGCTTCGTATGAGTACTTACTACGTTTACTTCAATCTGATGATATTGAATTATCGTATCGAGCAGGATACGCCCTTTCCTATATTTCTCTGGAATCGTACCAAAAAAAAGAAGTCATTCAGATATTACTGAAAACCACCATCACCAAACAACGTCTGATTGAAATCATCTCCACCATGCAACCTTCTCTCAACTTGTTTTTAGAATTGTTACCCCTACAAACTACTATTCGAGAGAAGATTATTTTGCTAAATGCTATGAAGCAAAGAGTAATTGGCTTTACCACTCGATTCCGATTTTTAGAAAAAAAACTCCGCATTCAAAACCAGGTCATCATTGATCAACTGAAAAACTATCTCCAGGATACGGAGGAAGTTGTGGTTGCTGCATTAGATGTGATTAGTGATACTAGACTACCTGTAGCACTAGATTTAGTTTTGCACACTGCTGAGTTATGGAGTAGTCCCACTGTTTTGGCAGCAGTTGCAGATTGTTGTTCCAAATTCCCTCCAGAACATAGATCTTTGTCTCTTCTGTACCAGCTTGCTCAACATGAGAATTATTGGGTTCGATTAGCGTCTTTTGAGTCCTTGGCAAGAATGGGAGAAGAAGGATATAGAAAGATATTTGAGTTGTCTATGAATACTAATTTTCTCTCAAAGTATCCGTCAACATACTATTTGATTTACCAAATCATTTCTGAAATTCCGCAAATGACATCTCTCATTGAGCGATTTAAAAAAGAACAGTATTCACAAGATAGGGTATGGCATGCTAGTTAAAATTTTCAATATCTTAAGCTGGATGGTATTTGTCTATTTTATTTTGATCTGTATTCAATATGTTTTCTTAATTATCGTTTCTTTTTCTCGAATTCTGCATTACAATCGTGAAGACCGTACGGGATTTCCATTTGAAGAATCTCATGCAATGCCCATATCAATTATTATTCCTGCCTATAACGAAGAAAACACTATTTGTGAAACGATAAAATCCCTTCTATCCTTGTCATATCCAAAGTTTGAAATTGTTGTTATCAATGACGGTTCGCGAGACCACACTTTAAAGTATGTCATTGATGAATATCAGCTCCGCCGTGTAGATGTTATGCCTCATGGTACAATTCCTACTGAAAGAATTAAAGCTGTATATTCTAGCTACAAGTACAACAATTTACTACTTGTTGACAAATACAATGGTGGGAAGGCAGACTCATTGAATGCAGGAATCAACATCTGTTCCCATCCATTATTCTGTTCCATTGATGCTGATAGCGTCATTGAGAAAAATGCACTGATGAGAATGGTGAAACCCTTCATGTTGAAAGAAGACGTAGTGGCAGTAGGAGGCATTGTCAGAGTTGCAAATGGATGCGACATTGTTAACGGTGAGGTAAAATCGATACATTTACCCAGCAACCGGTTGGTACGATACCAAATCATAGAATATTTACGAGCTTTTCTTTCAAATCGAATTGGTATGGAGAAATTTAATTGTTTGGCAATTATTTCGGGTGCATTTGGTTTGTTTCGAAAAGATATTGTAGAGAAAATCGGGGGATATGAAAACACAATCGGAGAAGATATGGAAATTACCCTGCGTATCCATCGATACTTACGTAAAAATCATGTTCGGTACTTTATTGATTTTATTCCCAATGCGGAGTGTTGGTCGCAGGTACCCAATGATTTCCGAAGTCTTCGAATGCAACGAATTCGCTGGCAAATTGGTCTGATTGATTCCTTATGGATTCACCGAGCCATGTTTTTTAACCCATTGTATGGATCTGTAGGACTCTTTGCGATGCCCTATTATTGGTTTTTCGAGATGGCTTCACCGCTTTTTGAATTTCTTGGATATCTGATTTTCATCCTTCTTCTCTTTTCTGGGGCTGTATCTTACATGGTGGGTATCGTTTTTCTGATGGCCCTTATGTTTGGTTTTTTCTTTTCTGTTTCTTCTATCATTATGGAAGAGTTTTCGTACCAGCGGTATAGTAAAATCAGTGAGATTGCAGCTTTGATACTGTATTCCATTTTCGATCAATTTTGGTATCGACCCATGCAAGCATTCTTTCGACTCCAGGCATTTTTCATCCGACCAAGTAGGCGGCAGCAGTGGGGACACATACGAAGAAGAACCTTTGCAGAAGATTTTGAAAAATAACAGATACAAAAAGTAGTAAAGGATAGATATGGAAGAACAACCTCAATTATCGCAAGCAAAGAAAAAAAGAAAGAAGACAGATTTTTCTGAGACAAGGATTGCAGGTATAATATTCGCTTTGGTTGCACTTGTCATTTTAATTCTACCTGTGGCGCTCTGGTCCTTGCAACCTTATCATAAGCTGAATGTCTGGATTCTGGACAAAACCGTTCCTACTCAAGAATATCGAGAACATCGCGGTGCTATGTGGGCTTTAAATTATTACCGTATCACCGATAAAAATATTGATCATACTCACTATCGATACAACCGAGACTACTATGGGTTTTACCCTCTTTCTTCCAAAGATTTTTCTATTCGCGATCTGGTTTATGCACCCCCCAACCCAGATTTAATCCTTATTGCAGATACGTATGGTGTGTATGAAGATGATTACTGGGTTCCTAACAAAAAAGGAAATCGATCTACTAAAATCTACGGTGGATTAACACAAGAAGATCTATTCATGATCCAAAGCAATTTGAAAGACCAAGCTACCCTTGTATCTAGCTTTAATACATTCAACCAACCCACAGATGAAAAAACCCGAAAGCAATATGAAAAAGTACTTGGTGTGGAATGGAAAAGATGGATGGGGAGATTTTTCATCGATTTGGAAAAAGGGAAAGAAGTAGCTGTGTGGATGGTTGATAACTGGGAACAACAGCATGATGCCACGTGGACATTTACAGGTCCTGGATTTGTACTCTGTTCAGATTGGGATCAAGTAGAAGTTTTAGAAGAGGGAGTCCATTTTGAAAATGGTAAAGATATTTCCTTCCAGTTTCTTAGTCCCTACAGTGAAGAGTACCGAAGCGAATCCCAAATTTCGTATTATTATTGGTTTGATTTCATCCAACCCATGGAAGGTACGGAAGTTCTTGCAGAGTACACGATGGAAGTGACGCAAGAAGGCCAAGCCATGCTTACTTCATTGGGTTTGAATTCTATTTTCCCAGCCATTACAAAAAAAGTCACCCCTGACTATACTGCATACTATTTGGCAGGAGATTTTGAGGACCATAAAACTAGCTCTTTTCTATGGCATGTTTATGGTTTAGATACTATTCGAAAATGGTTTAGTCTCGACTTTCGAGGCGAAGCCTATGAGTATTATTGGAGAGGGTATCTTCCTTTCATGAAAAAAGTCCTGCAAGATGTTGTCACCAAACGAGAGAACTATATTCCTCCAAAAAAGCAAATTGCTGCAGAAGTTGGAAAAGATGGTATTACTCGCGTCAGTAAAACAGATCAGAAAAAACTGAAAGTGTTTACCGATTCATCGTGGGAGGAATATTTTGTAAAAGGTATTAATATGGGCATGGCGCTACCAGGCCATTGGTTTACAGAATTTCCCAAAGACGATAATGTGTATTTTAGTTGGTTTGAACAGATTGGCGAGATGAATGCTAATACGATTCGCGTATATACCCTGATGGATCCATCTTTTTATCGAGCACTATATTTATACAATATTGAAAATCCTCAAAAGCCACTCCACTTGTTACAAGGTATTTGGCCAGAAGAGCACCCTCCTCAGGAAGACTATTGGGGAGAACAGTATATGGAGAGTTTTGTAAAAGAGATTCATTGGGGAGTAG
>DAIMET010000011.1:0-38595 GCA_036725105.1 Calditrichota bacterium | reverse complement strand
TTCAGCACCTATTTGTCGCCAAAATAATAAAGGGGGAAAATTTTATTTTTTTTGAATTGGAAAGTATTAGTGAATACTACGAAGATAAAAGTGCTTAAAAAAGGGCTAAAAATGATTTTTGTATCATTTAGTGATTAAATTTTGTCTTTTTTAAGAATTGCCAACTGGCAAATGGTTTTTTTTAGAATAAAATACAGGAAAAATCCAAAAAAGAATTTTTTCAATGTTTAGAACTTTATTAAAGTGCTAAGAATGCTGAGACAATGAGACTTAAGTTCCTGTTTAAATGAGATGTATGTCTGTAATGGATACTTAACAGACATCAAAATTTACTATGTCAAGATTAAATTCATTTACAAAGCTTCATGAAAATATTATGATAAATTAGGGTAAAATGAAGCATACAAAATGGATGAAGACATTCTTTTTCTTTTTTTTAGGATTGTATTACATTATTCAAAGATTTTTTTCTATTGCTTACTTGTGCCCTTTGTTTCAATCTAGCACATCAAATTCACTAAAAGTATGATACCAAGATATTGGCTTTTGCTCAAAGAAAAGATCAATAGGCTCTATATTCGTTTTCGTTCCTTTTTTACTCTTGATCGTCGATTCTTAATATCTATCCTCATTTTAACTCTTGTTCCACTCTTTCTTATAGAAATTTTCTCTATGATGTCTTTGTATAAATCAAGAATTCAAAACACGCGAAATGAGCTCATGTCAGAACGGATTGACGACATTGATACAACCCTGCAATCGATACATTCCATACTTCTTACTTTTCAACAACATGAAGAAATGAAAGAAATACTCCAGATATCAGATACAGAACAGAATCTAGAATGCTTCCAAGAAACAATCCAATCAATTTTAAGCAATCATCATCACCTAAAAAAAATACTCTTTGTAGATTTTTTTACTCCAAATGGTTCACACTATCATTTCGGAGAACCGCTAAACGATGAAGGAATTAACCAAAGCAATGTTGAAGATCTTTTAAAAAAAACAAATCTTACTTTTCCTCCAGTATATTGGTCTGGGATCATCCCAAATTATTACAATGCTTCTTCTGTCGATAAAATTGTTGTTGGAGTCTCTCCTATTTATGCAATTGATACAGTAACAAAACAAGAGAGTCTATTGGGAAACTTTGTAATTGCTATCGATCCCCAGTTGTTTCAACAGATCGATCCATATTATAGAAATGACATTTCGAGAATCATTCTATCTTCCCAGGATAACCATGTAATATATGCTTCTACTGATTTTGAGTCTGGAATTTTGATCCCCCCCGACTTGATTGATTTGTTTGAAACAAATCAATTGATTCATCTGATGTATTTTCGAGATAACCCATATATCTTTTTTAGAGAACACATATCAACAGCAAATTGGGATTTATACCTTTTCTTGCCATTAGGCTATTTTCTTTCTGATTTTTATGACATCGGATTAGGCTTCATTCTTGTTTTTTTCTTTGTTAGCATTGCTTTGTACTTATACTTTTTACATTTTTCCAGAACTTATATCCGGCCTATTCGAAAACTAACGCTGCATTTCATGGAATATGGCAAGGGAAAGCCATTGAGACCTTTGCGACGTTCCCGACGAACATATGAAGAGATTGGCGATTTGATTACCTGGTTTAATCAGTATGTAGAAGATATTGAATCCAGAAAGAAAGCTGAAGAAAGACTTGCACAATCTCTATTACGTCAAAAACATATCGTTACGTGTATTTCCGAGACTATTTTTCAGTTTGACTATCAAGGCAGGATTTTATTTGCCAATCCTGCATGGAAAAATATTTCTGGCTACAACATCGATGATTGCATAGGAAAAAAGTTTTTATCTTTTATTCCATTGGACCAAAAGGAAGTTTTCTTTACTTCTTTTCAAGAGATCGTCGAAAATCGAAGAGAAAGCATATCAGCAAAATTTCAGATTATACGCCAAGATGGTAATCTTTCCTGGGTAGAAATTCACTTGACCCCTATGATCGAAAGCAGTTCTATTGTAGGTGTTTTATCTGATATCACAGAACGAATTCGAATTGATACCTTACGAGATGAATTCATTAGCACTGTTTCACATGAGCTTAGAACACCTATGTGTGCTATTCAAGAAGGATTACATTTAATGCAAGAACCCCAAAGCGGGGAACTCAATGAAACGCAGAAACAACTCTTGGAGATAACCATTCGGAATATTGATCGTCTTAGTGGACTGATAAATAATGTTCTCGACTACCAGAAGTATCAATCCGAAACAAAGCATATAACTTTGTACTACGAGAGTTTGCACGATACCATCCAAGAAGCAATTCTCCTCATGGAGCCAATTGTAAAACAAAAAGGATTAACCATTCAGTCGATTTTGGATCCCTATGTTCCACTGGTTATGTTTAACAAAGACTCAATTTTGCAAGTTTGTATCAACTTGATCAACAATGCAATAAAGTTTACTGAAAAAGGTGGAATTACAATACGTACCCTAAAATTTGACCATGAAGTATGCGTGTGTGTTGAAGATACCGGGATTGGCATTCCTACAGAATCTATTTCAGAATTGTTCGAGTCTTTCACACAGCTGAGTAAAAAGTATTCAGATAAAATCAAAGGTACCGGACTTGGATTATCGATATGTAAAAAAATTATTTTGCGACACAACGGGAAAATATGGGTAGAATCGACAATTGGTAAAGGGTCTACTTTCTGTTTTACAATTCCTCTTGTTTCTAGTACGATGCAAAATGATTCTACCTTGAAAAGTGATTAGCATTTATCTCCACTATTCACATTTGTATAATGTTATTAACTTCTAATCTAAGGAGAGTAAAATGCGACAGCTAAAAGGTCCTCTTCTTTCATTAAATCGACTTGAAACTTTAACTGACGGCATATTTGCAATCATTATTACCATCATGGTATTAGGGATTCATGTTCCAGAAATACCAAGCCAATCTTCGAGTGAGGTTTTGTTTATAGCACTGAAAGGGCTGATTCCACAAATTGTATCCTACAGTGTCTCTTTTTACTTGATTGCTCATTTTTGGATGTCCCATATACAGCAGTTGAAAATGTGCATTTGCACAAATCGTACTCATATTGTGATGGTGTTTTTATTTATCTTTTTTGTTTCTTTCATCCCATTTACAACTTCTCTTGTAGGCGAGTATTCACAGATAAGACTTGCTGTAGCAATATTTCATTTTAGCGTTCTATTAGTCTATATTGTCTCTCTGTTTAATTGGATGTTTGTACTCAATAGTGTAAACCTGATATCCACCAAAATTGATCGTAATCAAATCAAGTTTGAAAATGTGATTCATGTTTTTCGGATCATCATCCCAATATTAGGCATATTTGTCAGTCTTTGGGAACCTATGTTCAGCTATTTTGTATATGTTATCCTGGTCGTTGGTTCGTATTTTTTACGTAGACATTTTCCGGAAACTTTTTCAAGTTGTAGTACCTAAAAAAATTTTCGTTTTCATTTCTTAAGAATTTCTTAAGAATTAAAGTATTGCAAAATAGAAAAAGTGTGGTAAGCGAAAGGTATAAAAAGATTTGAAATCAGAATCGTTAGGTAAGCTTCTTATTGTTGATGACGAGAAAGAATTAGTCGCAATTACTAAAAAATACTTTGAATATGAGAAATTTGCTGTAGAGGTTGCCTATAGCGGATGTGAAGCACTTCAAGTTTTGGATGATACTTTTGATCTTTTAATATTGGATATATCCATGCCAAATATGGATGGTATCGAAGTATGTAGACGTGTACGGCAAACATATAACCTTCCTATCATTTTTTTAACAGCAAAAGCAGAAGAAGGGGATATGATTCAAGGCCTTACATCCGGTGCTGATGACTATATCACAAAACCTGTAACTCTTCCTGTTTTAATGTCTCATGTAAAAGCCGCTATACGTAGATATAGAAACCTTTTTCCTACGAATCATTGTCTTTTTTTTACGTCGATTAACTTTCGTTTTGATCGTTTAAGATACGTCGTCTATTACAGGAATACAAGAATACCGTTGACAAAAATTGAATTTTCGATTCTGTTATATCTAGCTGAAAATTCACATGAAGTAAAATCATTATGCGATATATACGAAAACGTTTGGGAAGAACAATTTTGCAAATGTTACACAAACAACGTCATGGTGCATATAAACAATATAAAGAATAAGCTTTTGAAACATATCGGTACTGATAGATTTGTAAAAAATATTTGGGGAAAAGGATACAAATTTGAAGATTTTTTTTAACCGGTGTAAAATTGAAAATTAAATCTTAAGAATTTCTTAAGAATTACTACCTATTTTTTGTTTCCATTGTACTTTACAATAAACACGGTGAATAAAAAAGTGTTTTGAGCTATTTTTACCAAATAACACTTAGGGCAAAAGAAACAAGGCTAGGGATAAATAATGGGACTCTAACAAATCTTTATGAGTTTTATAGTTTTGTTTTGAGTACGGAAAAAGGGGGACCTTTATTTGTTGAACGTTGGAGATGAAAAATTAAAAGAAAGAAAAATGTATCCTTAACTTTACGTTTGTTTGTAATCGTGATTGCCAGTATCATGATTGCTTTTGTTTTTATGTTTGCGACTATTTTTTTGGGTTTCGCTACAAACATAATGAAGGCCTTTGATCTTCCACAAACTTCCTATGATATTAATGTAATTTACCATGATATTTTTTCTGGGTCTGCATTCAATTCGATATATGTTAGGTCTGGACAGGGATATAGCTTGTGTATTTTTCCAAAAAGCATTTTCGATGTTTTCAGAAATTACACTCCACAAGAGATGCAAGAGGTTGGAGTTTTTCTCAACAATGACGATGAAATTGTCGTATTTGACCCCTTTTTGTTAGTCCAAAGCACGCTTGGATTTGCAAGTGAACCACAAGATATTCCCGCCTACATTATTCGAACTTCCTTAGATAAAGGAAAGATCATCTTTAATGTTGATGTGTACCAGCCCGACTTGTTTGATAAGGAAAAAGTGTTTGCAGCAATTCATGAGGAGATCAAACGGAGTTTATTTCCCTTTCCCTATATTTTTCAGTACCCACAAATGAACGATGAAGTTGTACCGAACATTATGAACTACTACCATTACGACTTTATGATCAAAGATTCTTGTAAAGAAGCAGTTCTACAAACTAACATTCCTCGAATTGATGTTCAAGAAATTGATCTTCCCAACAAGGGGTTAATAAAAAATGTTCTTACAAAAGTTAACACGATGGATGATTATATTCAAACCTTCTTCAATCGAA
This sequence comes from Calditrichota bacterium, assembly GCA_036725105.1. GTDB lineage: Bacteria > Caldisericota > Caldisericia > UBA6126 > UBA6126 > JAGLCW01. The sequence goes on along the minus strand of DAIMET010000011.1, from coordinate 33,298 downwards.
AACCAAGCTTTGAAGAAATTGATTATCCTATTGTGGGTCAAAATTTTTCTGGATATATCTCTTATGGATACCGGGGAAACCTGTTTCTTTTGTATCAAATCGCATTAATCGTAGGAATACTTGCTTTCTTGCTTGCCTTTTTTCTTTTCAATCACTCTATCATTACTTATATTGTTGAGATTGAAAAGGGAATTCAACGCGCATCCAAAGGTGATTTGAAAAGTCCCATCCGTATAAAAGGAAATTCTGAACTCACTAGCTTAGCTAGCAATATCAATCAAATGGTTGATACTTTGCGAATTAAATTTGACGAAGAAAAGAAAAATATTGAATCTCGAGCTAGCATTATAACAAATTTATCTCATGATCTGATGACACCTATTTCGACCATTATGGGATATATTACGCTATTGCAAGACCAAAAACATACAAACCGTGAAGAAGAAATTGATTATCTCCATAAAGCTTATAACAAGGCAGAAGCATTAAAACAGATGATTCAAAATGCCCTTAGTTATACAACGCTTATGAAAGAACCATCTAAGGCAAACCTTAGAAGTATACCATGGGATGATTTGTTTTCCTCCTATTGTGAAGAAGCCAAAGCTATCGCCATATCAAGTGGATATAAATTGAAGATAAAACCTTCTACTCTGGATGCCCATGTTTTTGTCAGTCGTATTTATCTTGATCGTGTCGTTGGGAATCTATTCATGAATTCAATTAAACATGGTTTAAAGGACTACCCCATCGAGATCTCTGCATATGAACAAAATGAATATATCGTTTTTACTGTTCGCAATGCCACTGCTTGTAATGAAAATCTTATACGATATGCAAAGTCTCAACAAACAAAGATTTACTGCAATGACAATGCATCTGGTCTAGGTTTACCGATCTGTAGTCAACTGATGGATCTGCAAAATGGTTACTGTAAAACTATTGTTGAAATTGATCCAAAGGATCTAGATTCAATCTGTTTCTTTAGCACTACTCTTTACTTACGGAAGGATATGCATGATTGATGGAGTGCATCTTATAGTGGATATTGATCAAAGTCATGTTGATGATAACATACTATACGAACAGTAAATATGAATCACTCATCATTTTGCGGTCACATGTCCATCAAATGAACGCTTAGTAATATTAATCTGTGTAAAAAGTACATTGTAGTATCCTCTAAACATTGATTATATAATGCTAAGACAGTACTTAATAACCTGTGGATAACTTGGAAATATCAAAAAAAATGAAAAAATCAAGATTAATTTAAAAAAACTAGAATTTCGGAAAAATGGGAATCGAAAAGACAAACTCCAAAAGGACGTAGACAACAATGAAAAAACCAAAAAATACCAATACACATTGTGCCCATGTTTGTTTTGATATTTTTTCCTGTCCTGAAAAAGCCCAGTAAAAGGCAAATATAATGCCAGCAATGGGGATACAAAGCAATAAATAGGAGACAATCCATTCTTTCAAAGAAACGGTTTCGTATCGGTCAATATAGTCTTTATGAGTCATTTTAATCTCCTGTAACAGTCTAATCACATTGTATCGAATCTAGTCATTGATGTAAAGAGTAGGTGGTTTAAATGATTCTTAGAAATTTCCGTTTACCAACTTTCACAATGTCGCCTTTTGAAAAGTTTACTTCAGTGAAGGGATCTGAAATTTTATCGCCATTTATGGATACTCCACCACCAGCAATGATTCGTTTTGCTTCCGATTTTGAAGGAGCCATGTGGTGATCTGCGATGAACTCGTAGATTTTGACGGGAGTGGACGAATCCAGGGATATCTCAGGAATTTCATCTGGCATTTCTTTTTTTCGGTGAACTGTAATAAAATGCTCACGTGCAATCATAGCTTTTTCTGTTGAATGAAATTTTTCAGTGATTTTTGTGGCAAGGTCTAACTTAAAATCCATCGGATTTTGACCTTGCTGCATATTAGATTTAATTTCACAAAGGTTGTTATCGTTTGTTTGAAGGACAAGCTGGTGATAAGGGAGTATTAGATCATCAGGAATAGACATGATCTTTCCGAACATTTGTACGGAATCTTCGGTGAGTCCAACATAATTGCCAAGACTCTTACTCATTTTATCTACTCCATCTGTACCAACTAGCAACGGCATCGTCAAGACAGATTGGGGTTTCTGCCCATAGAAAATTTGCAATTCTCTTGCTAATAAAAAATTAAAAAGCTGGTCAGATCCACCAAGTTCCAGGTCTGCTTTGATTGCCACAGAATCATAAGCTTGCATAAGGGGATACATAAACTCGTGTAAGAATATGGGAGTCTGGGAAGAGAATCTCTTTGTAAAATCATCTCTTTCCAATATTTGCGATAGAGTGAAGTGTGCCATCATTTTCAAAAGTTCATTCATAGTCAGAACAGTGGACCATTCGCTATTATATCGGATTTCAGTTTTATCCAAATCCAACACCTTACCAACTTGCTCAAAATAGGTCTTTGCATTTTCTTTGATTTGTTCGCGAGAAAGAGCTTTCCGAACTTTCGATCGACCGGTTGGATCACCAATACTTGCTGTGAAATCTCCTATAATAAATACAATCGTATGCCCCATATCTTGAAATTGCTTAAGCTTTGAAATGGGTACATAGTGCCCAAGATGTAAATCTGGTGCACTTGGATCAGCTCCATATTTGATCCGTAAGGGCCTTCCTTCTTGTGCTCGTTGGTATAATTCATCGGCTCCAATGAAATCTACTGTATTTTTTTGTATCAATTCAAGCTCTTCTTTTTTCATAGGATTCCTTTCTGTTAGACCGAAGTTCCGGCATTTAATCAAATATGGGGTTGTGTGCATTTATATATTCTTCATTCATAATATGGTATTATATATAAAAGTGAACGTACAAGAAATTTTCAACCTTGTGTTGAACAAAATGAAATATAGAAAGGACCTTATATGAAGCATATCATTCATGCACCCAGAGGGACCAAACTCAGTTGTAAAGGTTGGTTTCAAGAAGCCCCTATGAGAATGCTTATGAATAACCTTGACCCTGAAGTTGCAGAGTGTCCTGAAGAGTTAATTGTGTATGGGGGATCTGGCCAAGCTGCCAGAAATTGGGAATCATACGAGGCAATCATTCGTAGTTTACAAAGCCTAGAATCGGATGAAACTCTATTAGTTCAATCAGGAAAACCCGTAGGGATTGCAAAAACTTCTGAAGAAGCACCCCGTGTTTTGATTGCAAATTCCCTTTTAGTACCCGATTGGGCCAATTGGGAAGAGTTCCGTAGACTTCAACATCTTGGTTTAACCATGTATGGTCAAATGACTGCTGGTAGCTGGATATATATAGGAACACAAGGAATTCTCCAAGGTACATATGAAACATTTGGAGCACTGGCAAGGAAACACTTTGGTGAGTCAAGTGATTTGACTGGAAAGTTAGTGTTAACTGCTGGCCTTGGTGGTATGAGTGGGGCTCAACCCTTGTCTGTAACTATGAATAATGGTGTTTGCTTGTGTGTAGAAGTAGACCCAAAAAGAGCAGAAAAACGCCTACATGATAAATACGTGCAGGTTGTTGTATCCTCTCTTGACGAAGCTCTATCACTTTGCAATTCTGCTGTGAAAGATAGAAAACCATTATCTGTTGGTTTGATTGGTAATGCTGCTGATATCTTCCCAGAGATCTTAAAACGTGGCATGATTCCTGATGTAGTTACAGATCAAACTTCTGCTCATGATACTTTAAATGGTTATGTTCCCAATGGTATGTCACTTGAAGATGCACTTCAACTGCGAATGAAAGATCCTGACACGTATATCAAAAAGACTCTTGACGCCATTACAATCCATGTTCAAGCAATGCTTGATATGCAAAAAGCAGGATCCGTTGTGTTTGATTATGGAAATAATATACGCGGACAGGCGAAGTCAAATGGATTGGAAAATGCCTTTGATTTCCCCGGTTTCGTACCAGCTTATATTCGTCCTTTGTTTTGTGAAGGAAAAGGTCCCTTCCGATGGGCTGCATTATCGGGTGATCCACAAGATATCTATGAAACTGATAAAGCTATACTTGAACTATTTCCAGACAATAAACACCTATGCAATTGGATTCAAAAAGCCCAAAAAGAGGTAGCTTTCCAAGGATTGCCAACACGAATTTGTTGGTTGGGTTGTGGTGAACGTGCTAAAGCCGGACTTCGATTTAATCAACTTGTCAAAGAAGGTAAAATTTCTGCCCCTATTGTAATTGGTAGAGATCACCTAGATTGTGGATCTGTTGCATCTCCTTACCGGGAAACTGAATCTATGAAAGACGGTTCTGATGCTATTGCAGATTGGCCAATACTAAATGCTCTTTTAAATGCTTGTAGTGGTGCAACGTGGGTATCTGTTCATCATGGCGGCGGAGTAGGGATTGGTAAATCGATTCATGCTGGAATGGTAATCGTATGTGATGGTACAGATCAACAAGCAAAACGTTTAGAAAGAGTCCTGACAAATGACCCAACCAGTGGAATTTTCCGTCATGTAGATGCTGGTTATGAAAAAGCCATTGATACGGCAAAAAAAATGAACATTAAAATCCCTATGATGGAAGAGAGATAGCTATGAGAAAGTATCCCCTAGGTATATTAGAAACTGAAAAAACAGTTCATGAACTAATTGAAAAGAATCATTATTTTTATCTACAACAAGTCGATCGTATTGATGGTCAGTATGTCTATTGTAATGATCGCAAAATGATAAACCTGGCTAGCTATAGTTATTTAGGTTTACTTCATCATCCTGAAATTGATGCTTATGCAAAAAAAGCGATCGATGAGTTCGGTACTGGAACTCATGGAGTACGAATACTTGCAGGCACAATCCCTTATCATAATGAGTTGGAAGAAACTATAGCAGCTTTCAAAAAACGAGAAGCTGCAATTGTCTATTCAAGTGGATATGTAACCAATCTATCTGCCATTTCTACCCTTTTTGGTCGACGCGATGCTGTTATTTGTGATAAATATGACCATGCTTCAATAGTAGATGGTTGTCTTTTGTCTGGTGCCGAATTGATCCGTTTCAATCACAACGATTTAGATAGCCTTGAGAAACGACTCATTCAAACTCAGTCTCATCGAAATCGCTGTGTGTTGATTGATAGTGTATATAGTATGGATGGTGATATTGCACCTATTCCTGAAATGATCCAACTATGTAAGAAATACGATGCAATCTTCTTTGTCGATGAGGCTCATTCTCTTGGTGTTCTTGGAGAAAAGGGTACTGGCGTAGAAGAATATTTTAAATGTTATGGAGAAATCGATATTCTCATGGGGACTTTAAGCAAAGTTATCCCATCCATGGGTGGATATATTGCTGCTGACTCCACCCTAATCAAGCATCTTAAACACCGATCGAGATCCTTCGTGTTTTCAGCAGCATTGACTCCTGCAAATACCGCTGCAGCCACAGCTTCGTTTCGTGTCCTACAAAAGGAAACATGGCGAGTACAGAAGCTAAAGGAGAACATTGAGTATTTTACAGGGATTCTTCGAAGTAAAGGTTTTAATTTACTTGATTCTCAAACTGCCATTATTCCCCTTATCATCCCAGATGAAGAAAAAACATGGTCTGTTTGTCGATTCATGCAGGATCATGATATTTTTGTTCTTCCTGTTGTGCCTCCAGCAGTTCCACCCAATACATCCAGGCTTCGAATGAATGTATCCTCAGACATGACAAAACAGGATATGGATTACGTAATCGACACAATTTTTGAAGCTGACAAAGTCTTTCATATCATTTCATAGGAGGAAGTATGCATCCAGTCTTATTTACTATAGGTGATTTTTCATTCCGGTTTTATGGATTGATGATTGCAATCGGAACTTTACTGGGTTATTGGTTTGTAACCACTAAAAAGAAAGATATTGCTCTTACTGATGACGATCTTCTAGATTTGCTGCTTTGGTTGATCATCATGTGCATCATCGGTGCTAAAATTGTCTTTATTCTTACACACAATCCCTTATACTATATCCAAAATCCCAAAGATATACTTTCTGGTTCTGGATTATCCTTTATTGGTATTGTTATATTTGGCCTGGGCACAGCGTGGTTTTATGCCAAAAAGAAAAAAGTAAACTTTTTTGCCCTCCTCGATATAGTTTCTCCTGCTGTTATGATTGGTTATACTATTGGAAGGATTGGATGTTTTTTAAATGGCTGCTGTTTTGGACTTCCAACTGAATCTTGGATCGGTTTTCGTTTTATTGCTGTAGATCCCTATCCACGCTATCCTACCCAACTTTTTATTTCTGCTGGAGCTTTGATTTCATTTTTTATCCTGATCTGGATTTATAAAAACAAAAAATCGAATGGAAAAGTATTTGGATGGTTCCTTGTTTTATACTCCATTGTAACCTTTGTTGTTGGTTTTTATCGTGATATGCCACGATATCTAGATCTAAATCTGACACTGAATCAGTATTCGACTTTTCTAATCATTCCAATTGCTATCTGCGTTTTAATCTATTCCAGTAAATACCAGCAAATCATCCAGCAAGATGGCAAAACTCTTGAAGGATCTGTAGAAACATGGGATAAGAGTGAATACAAAGAAGAAGATAACGAAGTCATTATTCAATAGATATTGAGAATAAAAAAAAGCCTTATTCTCTTTAGGGAATAAGGCTTTTTGTATTGAAAAACAGTTTAATAGTTCGCGTATGTATCAAATTCCGCAGGATTCGGATAATTCATTGGCATCAAGGCTTCTTTAGTTTTTCTTTCTATCCACATACGGATAAAATCTTCTGTAAAAATAGGCTTCAAGAATTCTTGATCTTTTTCTAGGGCATGGAATGCACTAAACAAATCGTTGGGTACACCCTTATCATGATCGATTGAAGCAGGATTTGATGGGTCTACTGCATGCACGATACCATCAATACCTGCTAGAAGTAATGCTGCAATGGTTAGATAAGGGTTACATGTAGCATCACCTGTCCGATATTCAAATCTAGTTTCTTCTAAGGAAGTATAGGCAGGTATTCGTATCGCTGCATTTCGGTTCGATTTGGCAAATGATTTACTGGAAGGTGCTTCAAAACCTTGAATCAAGCGTTTGTAAGAGTTGGTGGATGGATTCGAAAATGCCATGATGGCACCAAGGTGTTTCAAGATTCCTCCCATAAAGTGGAGGGCAGTATCGCTTAGATGAAGAGAATTGTTTTCATTAAAAAAGATGGAAGTATTGTTTTGATCAGAAAGAAACATATGCATGTGCATTCCATTTCCAGGAGCTCCATACATGGGTTTTGGCATAAAAGTAGCTACAAGACCTTCTCTTGAAGCAATATTGTGCACCATCATTTTTGTGATTAATATTGCTTCAGCTGCTTGTTCTGCAGGTAAAAAGTCGAGTTCAATTTCTTGCTGGCCCGGTATTCCAACTTCATGGTGGTGGTATTTGACAGGTATTCCACATTTTTCAATTTCTTGAACTACTTGTGCGCGTATATCGTATGTTTGATCATCAGGTCGAGCTATATGGTAGCCTTTACCTTGATTAATCTGTCTTTCATTTCCAACGATATCAACATATGGCGACATAGGATCGATCGAAAAATCAAACTCTTCAAAAATATGAAACTCGAGTTCTGGAAGAATCATAAAGTTTTGTGCAATGTTGTGCTGATGTAGAACTTCCTGAGCACTACGGAGCAGTATACCAGGATCAAATGGAAATGGTATAGGCGTATTATTGTGAGGAAAATGATGAATTGTCCCAAACATATTAAGCGTGGGAACCATAGCAAAAGGATCATTCCATGTTTTGTTTAAATCAGGGATAATGACAAGATCTGAGGAAGTAACTTCTGCATAGCCCAGATTTGAAGCATCAAAACCAACTCCTTGTGAGAGTGCATGCTCGTTAAAATAAGAGATAGGTAATGTAACCTTTCTGAGCTTTCCAAAAAGGTCGACAATCTCTAAATTGACTGCTTGGTAATTCTCACGAATATCGTTTAAAGTCATACATACCTCCATCTGTAGAATGATGATATCTTATTGGTGCAAATGTATCTTCGCGATTGCAAGTATAGTTAGGGCTGTAAGGAATTCAATCATGAATTGTAAGAATAATCAGAGTTGTGTTAGATCAAAATCAATCGAATGGTCTCGAATAAAATCGAAGAAACACTGCGGTGGCGTACATTTAAAAAAGAAATCTTCATTGTGTAACCCTCGAAAACGTAAGGAATAAGAATGTAGTAATAAAGGAACTGGTTTGGAGTAGTCGATAGAAGAATTTTCTTCTTTAACTTGATAGTGTGCAGTTACGGGTGGATCAACAAATTTATCCATTGAATCCGATTTGATATTTTCTTCAAAACTTTCGTACTCAGAATCAACTTCCTTTTCAACATTATCACGGACCAATTGGTCGACAGTAGTTTTCTTGGAAGGTATGAAAACAGAAGTTTCATGTGGTGGGATATGGGGTTGATTGTAACCATATAGTAAATCACCTACAACAGGATGTCCTATATACTGCATGTGAACACGTATCTGATGAGTTCTTCCTGTAAAAATGCGAACTTTTAGAATTGAATAATCGTCGTTAGACCAAAGTCGAAAGGCTCGAGTAGCCGAAAACTTTCCACTCTGTGAAGGGACAACTTTTCGAAGTTTATGATTTACAAGTAAGGGAACGATAATGTCAGTGGTTTCATCTTTTACTTTTCCATATACGATAGCAATGTAATGCTTTTCTACTTCACGGTTCTGGAATTGATCAGCGATAATTGCATGTGCGCTATTGGTTTTGGCAGTTACAAGAATTCCTGATGTATCACGGTCAAGTCGGTGAATGATACCTGCTCTTTCCATTCCATAGATGGTAGCAAGATTCCTGGAGTGATGCATTAAAGCGTTTACTAGTGTACCTGATTCTTCTTTTGGGGTTGGGTGGGTTAGCATACCTTTGGGTTTGTTAACTACAATAATGTGTTCATCTTCATAAATAATATCCAATGGGATATCTTCAGACTTGATGGTTTCTCCTGTAACATCAGGATAGTTAACTTGAAGAAACTGACCCTTTTTGACTTTTAATCCTGGTCTGCGGATAAGAATACCATCGACTGTGATGAAACCCATGAATATCAATTCAACTGCTTTGGATCTAGTAACATTGCATTCCATAGAAACTAAACGATCTAACCTTACACCGTCATAAGATTCCGAAACAACTAAATTTTTCTGCATATAATCAATATAAAGGGAAACGATTGATTTGCAAAACAAATTCACCAATGGTAGTCTTGTAGAGGATAAAAATTCTGAATGTATTTTGAATGGAGTTGGACCAATGAAGCTTTCGAAACATTTTTTGATTGTTACTTCTTCCATTTTTCTTTTTTCAGCTACCATTATATTGGATAGAATTACTAAACATTTTGCATTAATGCATCTTCCCCAATCTCCTGTACATGTTTTCTCAATTCTTGAATTTGTCTATGTAGAGAATTATGGAGCTGTATTTGGCTTGTTTTCAAATCAACCCATTAATTTTGCAGCTTTAAGCATTGGCTCGATAATTGTAATATTGCTCTTATTGCGCATGTTTTTTAAAAAAATACCATGGTTACCAGTTTCACTCATCCTTGGTGGTGCGATCGGAAACATAATAGATCGATATTTATATGGTTTTGTTGTTGACTTCATCAAAGTCGGTAGCTTCTATGTGTTTAATGTAGCAGATGCTTGTATCACGATTGGAGCTGGTATCTTATTCATTGTCGTGCTGAGAGAGCAAAAAACGGAACCAAAAAAAGAGATATCCTCTTCAGAGAATTAAATCCAGGACCCATGTTGCATTTTATCTTGAAAAATTCTAAAAAGATCGTAATCTTATAGTGCAATCCAATTCAAATTTCCCAAATCATTAAATTAAGGCTTAATCAAGCTATTTTTTGCTCCAACCATATATTTTATATTTCTGAACTGTAAAATACGCAATAAACTGCCTATTATGCTGTACCATTTGTATAGTTAGTAAGTCTTCTATTGTTATTGTCGAACTTATTGATATACTATTATAGGTTTAAATTTTACATGGAGAGTCCTATGATAGAAGAAAAAGATACGATGAACGAAAGTTCGAATAGCACTGTTTTAGAAAACAACGGAAACGGTGACTACAACGCATCAAGCATTAAAGTTTTGGAAGGATTGGAAGCTGTCCGAAAACGTCCAGCAATGTATATTGGGTCTACGGACGACCGTGGTCTCAATCATCTTGCTCTTGAAATCATCGATAACTGTATCGACGAAGCAATGGCAGGTTATTGCACAAACATCACTGTTGAACTTAAAGAACCTGATGTTATCTCCGTCATTGACAACGGTCGAGGATTTCCTGTTGATAACCATCCCGAAATGGGAATACCCGGAGTCACAGTTGCATTAACTATGCTACATGCTGGAGGAAAATTCGATGCAAACAGCTATAAAGTATCTGGTGGTTTACATGGTGTAGGCGTTTCGGTTGTAAATGCCTTATCGGAATGGTTGGTTGTTGAAGTAAAAAGAGATGGAATACTTTACAGGCAGAAGTTTGAACGCGGAGAACCTGTCACAGAATTGATTCCCATTGAAGAAACTTCTGAAACGGGTACTCTCGTTACCTTTAAACCCGATTCTGAAATTTTCGAAAGTACTGAATTTAACAGCACTTTTATACAAAATCGTCTGAAAGAATTAGCTTTTTTAAACCGTAGTTTAAAAATCCGCTATATCAATTATCCAAGCTCTTTTGGAGTACAATACCTTTTCAAAGGTGGTATCCAAGAGTATCTTGGAATCTTACATGAAAAAGAGAAATGCTTATTCACTGAGCCAATGTATTTTGAAGGGGAAGTGATGGATGTTTATATTGAAACTACCTTCAATTACCTTCAAAAATCAGACACCAACCTACTATCTTTTGTAAACTCCATTTGTACTCGAGATGGTGGTACTCATGTGAATGGATTTAAATCTGGGCTATTACGTGTTATCAATGAAAAAGCTCATATGTTAAAATACACCAAAGATGAAAAAGATCTATTTTCTAGCGCAGACATTCAAGAAGGACTATCAGCTATTCTTAATACTCGTTTGTTTGAACCTCAATTTGAGGGACAAACAAAAGGAAGACTAGGCAATAGTAAAGTTCGAAAAGCAGTAGATTCTTTTATTTACCAAAACTTTTCTTTCCATCTGGATCGTAATCCAGACATAGCGAAAGAAATTATCGAACGATGTTTGATTACTAAACAAGCTCGAGAAGATGCCCAAAAAGCACGAGAACGAGTTCTTCGAAAGAACTTTCTTTCCAGTTCTGTATTGCCAGGAAAATTAGCTGATTGTACCGAGCGAAAACCAGAACTGAGCGAAATATTTATTGTAGAAGGGAATTCTGCTGGAGGTAATGCAAAACAAGCCAGAAACCGTCATACACAAGCAATTTTACCTTTACGCGGGAAAATACTGAATGTAGAAAAAGCATCTATGGACCGAATTCTATCATCTGCTGAAATTCAAGCTTTAATTTCTGCACTGGGAACTGGCATTGGGGATGAATTTGATTATAGCAGACTTCGTTATCATAAAGTGTTTATCATGACAGATGCTGACGTTGATGGTGCACATATCCGAACGCTTCTTCTTACTTTTTTCTACCGATTCATGAAACCTTTGATTGAAAATGGGAATATATATATCGCACAACCTCCTCTATATCTAATTATGAGTGGTAAAAAGAGTGAAGTATGGTGCTTTTCTGACGAAGAATTATCTCGTGAACTTGCTCAAATCGATGGTAAGTTTGAAATCCAGCGATATAAAGGTTTAGGAGAAATGAGCGCTGAACAGCTTGCTGACACAACTATGGATATTGAAAAACGGATCATATTAAAAGTGAACATCGAAGATGCCATAGAAGCTGATAATATTTTTACAATATTGATGGGTGAAGAAGTACTACCAAGAAAGAACTTTATACAAACCCATGCACAAGAAGTTAAAGATCTAGATATTTAGTAGGGAGTAACAATGGTAGACGAAATTCAAAACAACGATGAACTATTTGAACCTCAACCCGAGCAAATACAAGATGTAAGTCTTGTCTCAGAGATAAAAAAGTCCTATCTGGCTTATGCCATGAGCGTAATTGTTGGTAGAGCTCTTCCCAATGTAAGAGATGGATTAAAACCTGTACACCGTCGGATTCTTTTTTCCATGCAAGAACTAGGGAACTATCCCAACAAACCCTATAAGAAGTGTGCTAAAGTAGTAGGACAAGTACTCGGAAACTATCACCCACATGGAGAAACTGCTATTTATGATGCACTGGTAAGAATGGCACAGGATTTCTCAATGCGCTATACATTGGTTGATGGGCACGGTAACTTCGGTTCTGTTGATGGAGATTCAGCAGCAGCTATGCGATATACTGAATGTCGTCTTGCGAAAATTTCCATGGAAATGTTAGATGAGTTATCACAAGAAACTGTTGATATGGCACCTAATTTTGATTCCTCACTAGAAGAACCTACCTATTTACCCTCAAAAATTCCTAACCTTCTTATTAATGGTTCTAGTGGTATTGCAGTTGGTATGGCAACGAATATCCCTCCTCATAACCTTGGAGAAGTATTAGATGCTACTATCCACGTTATCGACAATCCTGATACCACTACAGAGGAACTTCTTGATATTGTAAAAGGACCTGACTTTCCTACGGGTGGATATATTGTCGGACAAGAGGGAATTCGAAAATACTTTGAAACTGGAAAAGGCTCGTTTGTTGTACGAGGAAAAGGTCATATTGAAGAAGATAAAAATCATGTACTGTACGTTATGGATGAAATTCCGTACCAGGTAAACAAATCAGAGTTAATCAAAAAAATTGCGGAACTTGTTAAAGCGAAGAGAATTCAAGGAATTACTGACCTTCGTGATGAATCTGACCGCAATGGGATGCGTGTTGTTATTGTACTGAAGCGTAATATCAACCCAAAAATTTTAGAAAATCAGCTCTACAAAATGACACAGTTTCAAACTTCTTTTGGATCTATCATGCTAACTCTTGTTGACAATCAACCTATGACTCTTCCCATGAAGAAATTGCTAGACTATTTCATTTTGCATCGCGAAGATATTGTTACAAAAAGAACAAACTTTGAACTTCGTAAGTCAAATGCACGACTTCATATTTTAGAAGGATTGCGCAAGGCTATTCAAAATATCGATGCTATCATTAAGTTGATTCGAGCCTCCAAAGATACACAAGAAGCAAGAGATTCTCTTGTTGAAAAATATGAGTTTACAGAACCCCAAGTAAAAGCCATCTTGGATATGTCATTAAGTCGCTTAACCGGAATGGAACAGCAGAAAATTGAAGAAGAGATTTCCAAACTACTGGAATACATCCATTCTCTTGAGTGGATTCTTGAATCCAAAGAAAATCTTCATGCAACAATAAAAAATGAACTTGAAGAGATTCGACAGAGATATAGCGATGAAAGAAAAACAGAAATTGGTCTAGCTGATAATCTTGATAAAGTCGACGAAATGAAATTGATCCATGATGATGATGTTGTCATTACTCTCTCGCGCGATGGTTATGTAAAACGTATGAAAGTCAGCACACAAAAAACTCAGCAGCGAGGTGGAAAAGGCTCAAGTGATCGTCTAAGAAAAGCAGACGATGAGTTGATGAATGTCTTTTGCTCTTCCAACCACAAAAATGTAATCCTGTTTTCTGACCAGGGAAAAGCATATGATATACGCACATACAAAATTCCCGAAGCAGATAAAAAACAAAAAGGGAATCCAATCTCCTACCTCATTTCTTCCATTGACCCTGAAGAAAAAGTTACTGCTATTTGCGCTTACCGTGAATTTAAAAAAGATGACTATATTGTTCTTGTTACAAATACTGGCGTAGTAAAGAAAGTTCAAGCTACTCTATATGAAAATATCCGAAAAAGTGGCATTAAAGCCATTAATCTTAAGCCAGGTGAGTATGTTGCTGATGCTAAACTCGTAAAGGGCACAGATACAGTCTTTTTACTCACCCAATTTGGACAAGCTGTTCGATTTGATCTCTCACAACTGCGAGTGTTGGGTCGTACAGCACGTGGAGTCAAAGGTGTTCAGCTTAAAGCTGATGATTTTGTTATCGCGATGGCTATTGAGCAACCCGACTGTCATTTGTTCTGTATTTCCAGCAAGGGAACAGGAAAAGTCACAGCTTATGATAAATTTAGAAAAACAAATCGCGGATCGAAGGGTGTAAAAGCAATGCGTTTGTCCAAAGGAGAAACACTTGCTGCATGCACTTCGATACCCATCGGTGGTATGAATTTAGTTATAGTGACGTTGAACGGGAAAATGATACAGATTGATACGAAGCAGATACCCACATTAAATCGTGTTACACAAGGTGTATCCTTGATTAAAACTGTTGGAAAGGATCGCGTTATTGCCGTTACTCCAGAACCAAAAGTACATCTCTAGGAGTCTATTATGAAGAAAAAGGAAATGGTTCAAGAGACAAGTATTCAAACTGAGAATTGTTATTTTAAATGTCAGTGTAAAATTAACGGAACAACAATGTTAAATGAGTTTTTAGCCGGTTTTACTACATTTCTGATCCTGTCATTCTCGTATTACCAATCCTCTACGATTTTAGTAAATGCATTAAACATCAGTGGAGAACATATACCTGGCATCATCACTATTATGCTTCTTTTTTCTGCATTCCTTTCTATCCTTGCTGGGATATATATTAAAAAACCCCTAATTTATAGTATCAGCACAGGTTTAACAGTATTTTTAACTGCAGAGACATTTGCCCATTATCATATGGGAATCAGTGCTGGTTTTGGTCTCCTCTTGTTAGAAGGAATAGTATTTCTTATCCTTGCATTTACTGGTGTTCCAAAAATAATTGTAGAACACGCTCCTACTTGGATACGTAAGGGATCTCCTGCTTTTCTTGGATCTCTACTGATACTATTTGCTATACACACATCAGGATTCATTACTATATCCTCTGATACTCCATTTCTTGCTCAAACCATTCGAACGCCCTCTCTGTTTTTATTTCTTTTTGGAACATTGCTAACTCTCATCCTACACTACACTAAAACTAAAAATGCTTTTTTACTATCTATTTTGATTACACTTTTTTTTGGAATGATTCTCAGTAAAAACCCTGCCAATCCAACCTTCCCTATGAGTTGGTTGATCCTTGTTGGCTATATTGCAGGCTGGTTAATGCTATTTTCTATTCTGCATGACAAAAAAGTTAAATATGCCCTTGAGAAATCATTGTGGATTTTAGTTGCATTTTTATTTGGTGGGATCTTGCTATATACAAACTCTTATTCAATTCTTTTGAGACCAGATCAATGGTTAGGTAACCAAGGTGTTGTAGCACTTCCTACATTAGAGTTATTACCCATATTTGGTGGTTCTCCTGTTGGCACTATTCCCATGTTTTTCAATCAAATAGGAACTTTTTGGGCACCCTTCATTTCATTTCTTTTACTTCATCTAACATTATTTGTATGTTTGTTTTTTACTATGGAGAACTTTCTTTCAACGAATAAAGACAGCAACGAAGTATCCCCATTGTTTTCAAAAATGATGATTACAGAAGGTATGGCCTCGCTGTTTACTGGCAATTCCTCATTGGCATCTTTACAATCTTCAAGTTCTTCACCAATAGCACTTTTATTGGGTGCTAAAACAGGAGTTTCTTCTATCTTTTTTGGCATTACCAGCATCTTCGGTGTATTTTTTATACCACTATTAAGCTATGTTTTTTTACCTATAGCGTTTTGTCCTGCACTGTTATCTGCTGGTATTGTTTTGATTGTAAGGACATTTGAAACGTCTGGTACTTTCTCAATTGATGAACTTCTTCCTATTCTCACCATTCTCTCATTAACGTTGATAACAAACGATTTAGTTCAATCAATTCTTATTGGACTTTTGTTGTATGCAGCTATTGGCTCTTTTCAAAAGAAACAGATTCCTTTTGGTATGTGGATTTTTATCATTGTACTTTTCGTTTTTGAATTTTTCCGTATCGTCATTCCCTATTTTTCAATTTCTTAAAATTTTTTACAACTTTTTGAAAAACTGGGAATAACATTAGTAGATATCTTTAAAACTGGAGGTTTTAAATGAACATAAGACCGCTTGGCGATCGAGTTGTAGTAAAAGCTTTAGATGCCGAAGAAAAAACTAAAGGCGGCATCATTTTACCCGATTCTGCAAAAGAAAAGCAGCAAAAAGGTAAAGTTTTAGCCGTTGGCAATGGTCGTATTTTAGACAATGGTACTCGCGTACCCCTTGATATTCGCGAAGGGGATACGGTTCTTTATTCAAAGTATGGTGGTACTGAAGTCAAAATCGACGGTGAAACGTATTTAATCGTAAACGAGAGAGATATTCTCGGAGTAATATTGTAAGGAGGTCATCATGGCTGCAAAAAACATTGAATTCGGAGAAAAGGCAAGAAAGTATCTTGTCGATGGCGTAAACAAACTTTCAGATGCAGTAAAAGTTACATTGGGTCCCAAAGGACGTCATGTTGTTTTAGAGAGAAAATTTGGCTCTCCTACAATGTGTGATGATGGTGTAACGATCGCAAAAGAAATTGAACTTGAAAATCCATTTGAAAACGAAGGTGCTCAATTAGTGAAAGAAGTTGCTTCCAAAACTGCTGATGTTGCAGGAGATGGAACTACAACTGCTACTGTATTAGCACAAGCTATGGTAAACGAAGGTGTCCGAAATGTAGTGGCTGGAGCTAATCCAATCACACTCAAAAAAGGAATTGATCGCGCCGTTGAAGTTGCTATCAAAGAAATCAAAAGTATTTCTCGTCCCATTGAAAACCAAGAAGATATCAAACGCATCGGAACAATATCTTCCAAATATGCTGCTATTGGTCAATCCATTGCAGATGCTATGGACAAAGTAGGTAAAGATGGCGTGATTACTGTCGAAGAGTATGAAGGTTTCGACATCAAAGTTGATTTTGTAGAAGGTATGCAATTTGATCGCGGATATCTTTCTCCCTACATGGTTTCTGATACTGAACGTATGGAATCTGTACTCAAGAATCCTTACATTTTTATCACTGACAAAAAAATCTCTGTTATCCAAGAATTTGTACCAGTACTTGAAAAACTCGCAAAATCTGGAAAACCTTTCCTTATCATTGCTGAAGATGTAGAAGCAGAAGCATTGGCTACCTTAGTTGTCAATAAAATGCGTGGAACATTCAATTGTGTTGCTGTAAAAGCTCCTGGATTTGGTGATCGACGTAAAGAAATGCTTGCTGACATTGCTACTCTTACTGGTGCAACTGTTGTATCTGATGAAATGGGAATGAAGTTTGAAAATGTCGAATTAGATATGTTAGGTACTTGTGAACAAATCAAAGTTGACAAAGATGATACAACAATTGTTGGTGGAAAAGGTAAAACTGAAGAAATTAAAGGCCGCATTGAGCAAATTAAACAACAAATTAAAGATACAAAATCTGATTACGATCGCGAAAAGCTTCAAGAAAGACTTGCAAAGCTTACCGGTGGTGTTGCTGTTATCAAAGTTGGTGCTGCTACCGAAACTGAATTGAAAGAAAGAAAACATCGAGTTGAAGATGCTGTTGCAGCAACCAAAGCAGCTGTTGAAGAGGGTATTGTTCCTGGTGGTGGTACTACCTTAGTACAAATTGCCTCTGCCCTTGAAAAAGAAACAACCGATGACCTTGATGAAATGACTGGCATTAACATCGTTAAAAAAGCATTATTTGCACCCGTAAAAACAATTGCAAACAATGCCGGTTACGATGGTGTCATTGTTGCTGAAAAAGTTAAAACTCTTCCTCTTGGTCATGGTTTTGACGCTGAAAAGTTTGAATATGTTAACATGATGGAAGCTGGCATTGTTGATCCTGCCAAAGTAGTTCGTTCTGCTATTCAAAATGCTGCATCCATTGCTTCCTTGATTCTTACTGCTGAATGTGTCGTTGCTGAAGAACCAAAAGATGAACCCGCAATGCCTCCAGGTGGAGGCGGATATCCCCAATACTAGAATAGTCTTTTGATACAAAAAAAAGAGGTGGTTTGAGCCACCTCTTTTTTTTATGCCAAGAATCGTCTATACTGTTAATCAAACTTTACAAATGGAATACACATAAAATATGAACCAAATCAATTCTAGAACGAAAAATACATTGGCTGTAATTGATCATTCAGTAGAGAGTAGGCCAACTTCTCCTATTGGAAAAAGTTTCAAAGAGTTGAAACAAGACTTTTTGTCAAGTATAGACTTAAAAAAGTCTTCTATTGATGTTTATTCTCGTCAACTAGAAAGCTTTATCCAATGGATTACAGCTAAGAAAATGACTTCTCCATCTCGCGATGATATTCTTCAGTACAAAGAATATTTGTACAAAAAGGATCTTTCTGCACTTACCATCTCTTCTTACATTGTTGTTGTTCGTAAATTTTTTGCATGGATGGAAAGTACTAAAGTGTATCCCAATATTGCTCGAGATGTAAAAGGTTTAAAGAGAAATCGTGGATTTCGAAAAGATACACTTTCAATTGATCAAATACGTAGCGTTCTCAATTCTATCGACACCCAAACCATACAAGGAAAGCGCGATTTTGCAATAATTAACTTGTTAATTCGAACTGGATTACGAACCATTGAAATTACAAGAGCAAATATTGCTGATATTCGACAAAAAGGTGGATGTAGTATTCTCTGGATACAAGGAAAAGGTAGGGATACAAAAGATGAGTTTGTCGTTCTAACCACAGAGACTTTAAAACCGATTCATGATTATCTTTCATGCCGACCTTCTTCTACAAAAAGAGAGCGTTCTCCTTTGTTCATGTCAAATAGCAGCCGTAATAATGGACAAAGACTTACAACCCGATCTATCTCTAGAATTGTAAAAAACCAACTTGTACAAGCTGGTATCAATACATCCAGAATTACAGCACATAGTCTACGCCATACTGCTATTACTCTAGCACTTCAGGCTGGAGCTACGATTCAGGAAGCACAGGCTCTTGGAAGACATGCAAATATTAATACAACCATGATATATGCGCACAATATCAATCGCATTGAAAATGCCCCAGAGCTTAAAATTGAAAAGATTCTTGATCTTTTAAAGAGTAGCTAATTTCAGTAAAATATGTTAAAATAGTAGGTAAGGAGAGACTTTATGATGAAACGTATTATACTAACATGCATTGTTTTTACATTGTTAGCAGTTGTGTCATGTACTAACAACATTTCCTACGATGATCCTATAGAAGTAAGCGGGACAATCCAAAGACGATATACTTCTGAAAATGCTATCGATCTGTTAGATAAAAACCAAAACGAGTGGAAAGTCTATATTTCTTTTGATTTACCCATACAACATCCCTCGAAGTCTGATATTTTTTTCGATCAATTACAAGATGCTGACTATATTACCATCAAAGGTAAGCGCTTTTCTGAACATGAAATTGAAGCAGAAGAAATTTGGTCGGGTACCCCACCAACACAAAATAGTTCAAATGAATTTGAGTACAACCTGTATTTCACAAATTTCGATTTAGCCAAAGATCCAAACAATTGCGATGAAGTCTTTTCTCAACCTCGAAGTATTAAAGGCTCAATTCAATTTGATGATGTAACTCGATTTCAACTTGTACTCACCGATTTGCTACAAGGTCCATCAAAGGACGAACGAAGCCAAGGTTACACTACTTCTTTGCCCGAGGACGCCATATGCGATGAAATAAGATTTGATGAAGAAAACAAAACACTTATTCTCAACTTTTCTTCCCTAACTATTGCTGGTTCATGCAATGTACAAGCCGCCAGAACTCAAATTGAAAAGACTTTTACCCAGTTTTCATCTGTAGAAAATGTACGCATACTTTTAAATGGAAGCGAAAGCGAGGCATTGCAGCCTTAAATGAAAAGGTATTCTTTCCCAGTCCTTTTTTTTCTGACAATTGCATTCTTGCTTCCTACCAGTTTACAAAAATCAACGCAAGCAGTTGTTCGAACTCCATCTGTGCAGTGGGAGCAACTGTTTGAAGCTACTGGTAAGTACGAAATTACAAATGTTATTGAATCACCATTTGAAGAATTTTTTTTTACTGGCACCAATACTGACAATTTAGAAAAAAAGAATATTTTTTTGTTTAAAACCGACTTACAGGGAGTTGTTCAATGGAAACAAGATGTTTCAATTACGAATCAAGCTGTTTCTATCGGGCTTCATATGAACCCAAACAATACTCTCACCCTTATTGGCAATTATCTTAATCCCGATTCCGAACAATGGAATATTTGCATTGTAAATTTCAACCGTGATGGCAAACTTTTGTGGGAAAAAAATATTGGATACGACAAGAAGCTATACGCTATAAAATCTATAGCAACCATTGATTATACCTTTCTTATAATTGGATATCAGGAAACCAAAACAGACGGTAGTCAAATTGTTTATGTTGCTAACGTTTCCCAGAAAGGAATTTTGCTTTGGGAAAACACGTATGAGATTTCTACAAATTGTATGGCCAAAGCTGTACTTCAATTGTATGATCAATCCTTTTTGATTGTAGGAGAAACCATTTCTTCAAGGGGTTTATTGAACCTTTTTACCATGAAAATCAGTAAAGAGGGTAATCTCATTTGGACACATATTCACGAGAAAATCAAAAACTACTCTGCGAATGCAATTGTCTCTGCAAATGATCACGGTTACATTGTTGTTGGTGAAACAGATGCTTATTCTGAAAATATCGGTATTTTCATGATGAAATTAAATGAAAATGGTGAGATTCACTGGGAGAAGTTTTATGATAATTCCCAATCATCAATTGCCAAGGATATTATCCCTACGAACCAAGATGGTTACATCATTGCTGGAGCAACCAATGTAACGATCAACGACTTACTCAATAAAAATGGTATTGCAGATGCTTATATCGTGTTTGTGGATAACTATGGAAACAAACAGGCAGAATCAAGTTTTGGCAGTACTGGTCACGATACATTCCTAAACGTAACCCGAACAAGTGATCTTGGTTTCCTTTTGACTGGACGTTCTTACAATCCTACGTCAAAACAGTTAGAAGGATATGCAGTTCAACTAAACAAATTGTCTGAAGACCACCCTGTTCTTTATGTGGGAACCAAAACAGTTTCTTTTGGGATTACGGAAAAAAACCAAAAGGGAATTAAGCAATATCTTACTTTAGAAAACGGAGGAGAAGGACTTTTGTCAGGATTTATTTCTACCTCCGATCGCTGGATCAATACTTCTGATCGTTCATTCATGATACCAACATTTGGATCTCTACAAATCATTGTTTCTTTAGATCCTTCTGATTTGTTAGAAGGACACTACCAGGGAGAGATTTACCTCACATCGAATGGGGGAGATATTAAAGTATATGTATACGTAATCATTATCGATAATTCTCCCGTCCTTACAGTCCAACCCGCATTTCTTGATTTTGGTCTTATCCGTGATCGAGAAATGACAACAGCAACCTTTCGGATTTTAAACAAAGGACGAACAAACTTATATGGGACTATCAAATCTCAAACAGAATGGCTTCAAATTCATGAAAGTTCATTTTTTAGCAATGATCAAACTATTGAAGTGTACTTAAATCCCAAAAAACTTAGCAACGGGATGCACCAAGGATCCCTTTTGATTGATACCAATGGCGGAGAAATGAAATATGATGTTCGAGTTTTATGCTCCTTTCCAGTTGTCATTATCCGCATCACCATTGGACAAGCTGTTGCACAAGTTAATGGCGTAAATGTTCCAATTGATGATCAAAATTCTAGCATTGTCCCTTTCATTCTATCAGGCCGTACAATGGTACCGCTTCGATTTCTTTCAGAAGCTTTTGGTGCAGAAATTTCGTGGGATCAGAATGATAAGAAGATTACCATTACTATCGAGAATCGTGAAATAGAAGTAATACTCTATGTAAATCAAAAAACTGCATATGTTAATAGTGAGCCAGTGGAACTTGATGTTGAACCTATGATTTTCCAGGCTCGTGTATTTGTACCTATTCGCTTTGTTGCTGAATCCTTTAAGGCTGATGTTCGTTATTACCAACCTGATAATGACGAACCAGCATACATTATTATCTCTGTTGAGCAGTAAGGGGAGTTTTATGAAGATTCAACGTGTTCGTTCCCGTGGATGGTTGTTTACTTTTGATGACATCGAAAATACTTTCACCAATGTATATGTTATTCAAGGTAAACATCATTATTTTATATGTGATACCTATCTTGGCCCAAAACCTATGGAAAAAATCAAAAAACATCTATACAAAGAAGCCAAAAAGCTTCCTTTTATCGTATTCAACTCCCATTATCACTGGGATCATATATGGGGGAATTGTGCCTTTGAAGACTCATTAATTATCGGGCAAGCCTCCATTGTGAATATGATTCATATGTATTCTGAATCAGAATTAACCCGTTTCAAAAAATACCAGCAAGGCAAAGTCACTATATTACCTCCGAGTATCGTATTTAAGTATTTTCTTGCATTTCCCGACGAGAAAATTACAATTTTTAAATCTCCCGGGCATACATTTGATTCCGCCTCTCTTTATGACGTATTTGACAAAGTGCTATACGCTGGTGATAACATTGAAGATCCTATACCGTATCTTGAGAATACTGATTTTGAACCCTATCTACAAACCATTCAACGATATGAAAACCTTGATTTTAAAGTAATTATTCCAGGCCACATGACCAAACCAGATGAATTACCAACAAAAAAAATACTAAAAAGCAATGCAAAGTACATTAAGGCTATCTATGATAAAGACAATTTAAGCACTTATCAGAGGAAGAAATACCGAGACATCCATAGAGAGAACCTTATCTCTCTTGAAAAGCTTGGATATGTCCCTTTTGAAGGAGAAAGTATATGAATTTTTTTGTACAGAATAGAGAAAAACTATATGATTCAATACCTGAGAATTCTGTTTTATTACTTTTTGCCGGATCTTTACAACACAAATCAGCAGATGCATTTTATCCTTACTGGCCAAATCGAGACTTCTACTACCTAACAGGAATGAAAGAACCTGATCTTGTATTTATGGCCTACCGAAAGAAGAATGATGTTAAAGAAATCTTATGGATTGTAGATCGTGATCCAACAATGGTCCGGTGGATCGGAGATGTAATTCATAAAGATCAAGCAACTGCTATCTCTGGAATCAAAGATGTACGGTATACAAAAGATCTCGATAGCTTTCTCGGGCAATGTTTTATTTCTTCCTCCTTCACAAAACTTTTCACTGCTTTTAACAGACGAGATTTAAAAATGCCTTATTCCGAGACTGAAATCTTTCTACAAAATATTCAATCAAAGTATCCATATATATCCATTAAACCACTTAATCCACTTATTCATTCTCAACGAATGTACAAAAACGAGTTTGAAGTGGATGCCATCCGCAAGGCCATACACATTACAGATGTAGGACTGCGTAGCATTTTAAGAAACTTAGCTCCAGGCAAGACAGAAAACCTAATGGAAGCATATTTTGATTTCGAACTGAAGCGTAACAATGTGCAGTGGCATGCCTTCAACACCATTGCTGCTGCCGGAAAAAATGCTACTACCTTACATTATGAAGAAAACAATTCTGTTCTTAAAGATGGTGAACTAATCCTATTTGATCTGGGTGCTCAATGGGATTTGTACAATGCAGATATTTCAAGAACATATCCAATCAATGGCAAATATAGCCCTCAGCAAGAAGATCTATACAAAATTGTACTCGATGCAAATAAGAAAGTGATCGATTCCATTCAACCGGGTCTTCCTTTTTCTCAACTTCAGAACATCGCAAAAGATACACTATACCAAGGCTTAAAAAGTATCAAGATGATTCAAACTATTGAAGAACTCGATGAATACTACTTTCATGGTGTGAGTCATTTTTTAGGTTTAGACACACATGATGTTGGAGATCGAGATGTTCAGCTTGAACCTGGCATGGTATTTACTGTTGAACCTGGTCTGTACATTCGCGAACTTGGGACCGGTATTCGCATAGAGGACGATGTTCTTGTTACAGAGAAAGGATGCGAAGTTCTCTCAAATCAAATACCAAAAGATATCCACGAAATCGAAGTGATTATGCAAACTAGTAGGTAGGACGTATGGAAAAAACTAAAGAACAATCTAATTTACGACGATTTATTCAATATTACAAACCCCATAGACAAGTACTCTTTTTTGACCTATTGTTTGCATTTCTTATGTCCCTGATAGACCTTGTGTTTCCCGTTTTTTCTAAAGAAATTGTGAATGTTTCAATTCCTTCGGGAAATATCCAATCTTTGTTGAATCTTGGTTTCGTTATGATTGGTTTGTACATCGTTCGTTCTTTCTTTGCCTATTATGTTGGTTATTGGGGTCATGTAATGGGTGCTCGCATTGAATATGACATGCGAAAAACTCTTTTTAATCACCTTCAAACCTTATCCTATCGGTTTTTCACAGAAATGAAAACCGGTCAAATCATGAGTCGATTGGTAGGGGATTTACGCGAAATTTCAGAAGTATCTCACCATGCACCTGAAGATCTATTTATTTCTTCTGTCATGATTCTTGGTAGTTTTTTCATACTCATTTTCATAAACGTTCCTCTCACCATTGTTGTATACATCATTGTTGCTGTACTTGCATTTTTTGCTGTACAACAACGAAGAGCAATGCGGAGTTCATTTCGAAATGTTCGTAAACGTCATGCTGAAATCAATGAACAATTGGAAACAAGCATTTCTGGTATACAGCTTACACAATCCTTGTCCAACGAAGACTTAGAAATTGAGAAATTCGATGATGTGAATACTGAGTATCGTGAATCGTGGAAAACAGCATACCGAGTGCTAGGATCTTTTCAAGCTGGAACAGGTTTTTTAACAGGCTTGTTAAATGTTACCGTACTTGGATTTGGTGGGTTTTTTGTATTTAAACAGATTATCACGATGGGTGATTTAGTCATGTACCTTCTATTTTCAAACATTATGATGCAACCCATTCGACGATTAATACAGTTTGTACAACAGTTTGAGTCAGGCATAGCTGGTTTTAATCGTTTCTGCGAAATCATGGATGAAAAACCAGAAATTACAGATAAACCCGATGCAATCGAATTGCAAAATGCCCATGACGCTGATATTGATTTTACAAATGTTGATTTTTGCTACGAAAAAGAATCCCACCAAGTATTGCATCGATTCTCGCTTCACATTCCTTCCGGAGAAACACTGGCATTGGTAGGACCGTCTGGAGTAGGAAAAACAACAATATCAAATCTACTTTTGAGATTCTATGATGTAAACGATGGTGTTATCACCTTAAAAAACACTCCTATTCAGGACTATAAGTTAAAGAGTTTACGAGAGAACATTGGGATCGTCCAGCAAGATGTCATCGTTTTTTGGGGATCTATCTTTGAAAACATTTTGTATGGAAAACCCGATGCAACCCACGACGAAGTTATTCAAGCAGCAAAAAGAGCGAATATCCATGAGTTCATTCAGAGCCTTCCCCATGGATACGATACGTATGTTGGCGAACGAGGCGTAAAGCTATCTGGGGGACAAAAACAACGTCTTTCAATAGCACGTGCTTTTCTTAAAAATCCTCCCATCCTTATATTGGACGAAGCAACTTCTTCTTTAGATACAGTGACAGAAGCTATGATTCAATCCTCCATTCATCTTTTATCGAAGAAAAGAACTACGATCATCATCGCCCATCGACTTTCTACTATACAACATGCACACAAAATTGTAGTAATGACAGATGAAGGAATCGAAGAGATGGGTACTCACGAAGAGCTTCTAGCTAAAAAAGGTCGATATTATTCGCTTTACAATGCCCAATACAAAGGATACATACCGTCCTGATGAAGATTCATGCTGCATTTGTTGTTCTTCTGTTGTTTATATCGAGTTGTTCCCTTCCTTATACAAACTCAAGAACATCGATGTGGAGTTATCCATCCGATGATTCAATTTTGACTTTTCATATCGATCCATGGAATGAAAACTCTTTACTGTATTCTACATTTGATGGTTTCTTTACATCTAACGATGGAGGAAAAACCTGGAGTTTTCTTTCAAAACAACCTGGTAACATGCCTATAGAAACGCTCCTACCACACCCCATTTCAGAGAATACTTGGATTGGTTTTTCAAAAAAAACACTTTACAAAAGCATTGATGGTGGCAAAACATGGTTCAATTATTCGAAGAATCTTTATGCTCAAAAAGATACATTTATTGATACCTGCAAACACTTTTTTTATAACTTGTTCCCATCCTTACAACCAAGAAATCTTGAACTGTATGATGTTGTGATCTCTTCTAGTGGAACAAAGAAAATTGTATGCGGTACTTCCAATGGACTTTACGTTTTAAAAGAAAACAATTCCTGGGCTCATATTCAAAGTAGCTCAAAATACGGTGAAATCACTTCTTTGATAGATTTACCAAATCTTGATCTAATGATTGGTCTATCAAACAATAGATTACTATTTTCTATTGAATACGAAACCTTAGAGTGCATTTCATTAGAACATTTCAAATCTGGACCCATTCTTGACATACTGATAAACGGAGAGAATTCTTTTCTGATATATTCAACAGTAGGAATTATCCAAGCCGAGTTATTGGAGCACGAATTTTTGAAAATTTTCATGCACCCTGTTTATACAGAAGAGAATGTCACTTGTTGGAATGTACATAACGATAAAATATGGCTTCAAACCCAAGAGAAGCTTCTTTTTTCAAACAATAATGGTAATGATTGGTCAATCTTGAGTTTTCCATTTTCAAACGAGATTAAAGAAATTCAGTTTTCTTCCAGACAATCTTCGACTTACATTTTAACGAGTTCGCATGGCATATTGTATTCCAAAAACAGTATGGATTGGGAGACTCGAATTTATAGCATTCAAGAGTGTCATATAACTTCCATCCAGCAAGATGCCGTTGTTCCTACTACAGTTTTCTGTTCAACAAAAAATCGCGGTGTATTTTGTTCTCTTGATCGAGGTATTACATGGTTTTCAATCTCTTCTGGTATTGAACACAAGACTATTCACTCGCTCCTCTCTATTCAAAAACCCTATCACGCATTATTTGCCGCAACTCAAAATGATGGATTGTATGTATCCTACAATCAAAACTATCAATGGAGTCAAATAAATACAGTGTTTACAAACATGTCTATTACTGCAATGTTCCCTAGCAAATATGATGATCAACCTATGTTGATTGCAGTATGGGACACTGTTTATGAGCAATCTCTTTTGTATTATAGTTTAAATGGTGGATCAGAATGGTTTCCTGTTATTTTCCCATCTAAAATTAATACAATAGAAGATTTCGATAGTGATCCTTTGATGTTTTATATTGGAACTAATCATGGCTTGTATACTTGGAATGCACAATCTTTGTCCTATGAACCTACAGTTTTTACTAACTCCATCATTCATCTGCAGAAACATCCTAATGATAAGCAACATATTTATATTGGAACAATGAGTGGATTGTATGAAACTACCGATCAGGGAGAACATTTTCATTTTTCTTCCTGTAATGATCAATTTCACTTAGGTTCAATCGACGATATTCTGTTCTTTCCTCGAGAACCTGAATCTATTATTCTTGTCTCGGGAGGATGCTTGTATAGTTCGAACGACAGTGGTATAACATGGAGTCGATTATCACAATCGAGAGACTTCTTTTTCACTACCATATATACTGATATTATTGAACCTCAAGCTTTATTTGCCGGTACAAAGTCCAACGGTGTAGTGTATTCTTACAATAAAGGAAAAAACTGGTATTCTGCTTCCGATTTTACAAAATTTTAAAAATCCATATTTATTTTTTCCAATTTTTATATATAGTATCTTTTGTATTTATACTTAAAGGTGGAATGTGAATACGAAATCAACTAGGGATTTTTTGAATTTTATATTTTTGGGTATTATCGTACTATCAGCTGTTAGTATGCTTTTACCGGTATACTTTTTTTCCGGTTTTATTATCGTGCTTTTTTTATTCACTCCTCTTTATTTTGCATTTGAGTCTCTTTCTGAATATAAACAAACACGCTCCCCAATAGCCCTATCGATCAGCGTTACTCTTTTTTGTATAGCTATTCTTGCTACATTTTTGCTCTTCTTCTCATTTTTATCTTTTCATCGATCACTCTACCCAATTCAAATCCTTCATTTTCAATTAACAATTACTCTCATACTTACCTTACACTTTCTCTTTGCTCCCTCTTTGCTAAAATCCAAGCTATCAAACGGAATAACCGTTTCTCTTATCACTATTATTATTTCCTTATATGCTGTGTATTCCTTCTTCATCGATCCTATTGGATTGGTATCAATGGAAAGTCTTCAAATTTCAAATATATTCTATATCGCAATTCAAAGTTTAACGCTTTTAGCAGCTATAGGATTCATACGATTACTTTATTTCCGAGGTGCAATCCCCCACGATGTTCGATTTAAATGGTTGTGCGGCATTGTTTTTCTTTTGTTTGAACTTCTTCTAACAATCTTATTTCCCACATACATCGCTCATCTTCTTCCACTTCAGTTTGTCATGATTCTTGCCACTGTTTATTGCCTGTATTCATCATGCAAGCCATCTCATCAAAATATATTTACTCAGCAAACATTGCACTCTTCTGACATTTGTACAGAGAATATTTTTTCTTTCTTCGATCATATGCCCCTTGGCTATGCTATACTACAATGCAATCTAGACAGAAATCAACAACTGAAATCAGCAAAAATTCTAATAGTTAACGAAGCAGCGAGTCATATTTTTAATCAACCCATCGAATATATCGAAAACAATACACTAAACAATGTTCTTCCGACTATTGACCATCTTCTAATTGAAAAATTTTCTTCTGTGTTTTGCAAAAGAATGCCTTTATCAACACGATTTACTCATCCAAATCGAGGACAAACCTATCAAATATATGCTTTTCCAATCGATCACCGATTACTCGGAGTTGTATTTTTAAACATTACGGACAGCTTTACTGCAGAAAAAGAATACTATGACTTTATCAATACAACATCACATGAATTACGCACACCAATTACTGCTATACGAGAGTCATTTAACCTACTAATGAATACATGGATTACAGAAAAAACACCACCTCAACTGCATTTACAAGATATTTGTCTGCGAAACATATCAAAAATGAAGAGCTTGATTGAAAGAATACTTGATTATCAAAAGTTCTCTGCCAAAGATAAACAATTGAAAACCCTTGAACAAATCAATGAGATTGCCGAAACAGTTTACTATGACCAACTCCCAGTTGCTCTTTCAAAGAATTTAAAATTATCCTATCAACCTGATAAAAATTTACCATTGATCATGGTTAACCGAGACGGGATCGAAACAGTTTTAACAAATTTGGTGAATAATGCAATTAAATACTCCAAACAGGGAACAATTCGAATATCAACAAAAAACCACCAAAACGGTGTTATTATTGAAATTCAAGACGATGGTATTGGGATTCCAAAACAAGATTTATCGACAATATTTGAACCTTATAAGCGTGTACAAAATCCTGAACGAAAAGGCATTGATGGATCTGGACTTGGTTTATCCATTGCTAGAAAAATCGTTATGGAACATGAAGGTACACTCACAGCTGAATCCATTGATTGCAAAGGTTCACTTTTTTCTGTTTTTTTACCAAAATAATTCCTCATCATTTATACTTGTACCATGTTAAAAAAAATATTGTATGTTCTTGTTCTTTCAATTGTAGGTATTAGTTTTGTCCTGATTTCCAGATTTGTGTTCTTGCGAACCCCAACCAGTCCCCAAGAAAATGCATCACATGAAGTTTATGAAGTAGCGCTTGTTCTTGCACTTGAAGATAAGAATAAAAACGAAGAGACTCATTTGCATGAACAAAAAGTTACATTGCGTCTTCTTTCCGGGGAGTACAAAGGACAAGAAATACGCACCACTCATCATTTTTCTGGTGTACCAGGTCTCGATTTAGATATCCAAAAAGGTGACAAAGTTGTACTATACATCGAATCTAAGCAAGGAGAACTAGAAAATATCTACATTTCAGATATGTACAGAATAGATTGGACACTTGCAATCATCATCTTGTTTGTACTTTTACTATTAATCATTGGTGGATGGAAAGGGTTTAAAAGTTTGATTGCCCTCGGAATCACGATTTTATCCATTTTTGAAATCCTGATCCCATCCATTGTAATTGGATACAACCCTTTACTAGTAACCATCTTTATCTCGACATTTGTAACCATATTTACGATGTTGATGATAGCAGATTTTTCCACTAAATCTATTGCTGCTACACTTGGTACAATATCGGGTGTAGTTGTTGCTGGTTTTTTAGCAATAGGCGTTGGATATTTAACTCATTTAACCGGTATCAGTTCTGAAGAAAGTCGTGCAATTCTCCTATCACCTACACTTTCAGTGGATTTAAAAGGATTATTATTTGCTGGAATACTTATCGGGGCTATTGGTGCAATCATGGATGTTTCAATGTCTATTTCATCCTCCATTCATGAGATATACAAGGCAAATCCAAAAAGTAACTTAAAAAGTCTCTTCAGTAGTGGTATGAACGTAGGGCGCGATATTATGGGTACGATGTCAAACACTCTTATTCTTGCCTACACTGGAGGAGCATTACCACTTCTTTTTATGTACAGTGCATACAAAGTTTCATTTATGAAAATCTTAAATCTTGAGCTAATTACAACTGAAATCTTACGGGCAGTTGTAGGAAGTATCGGATTAATCATGTCAGTGCCCCTTACCTCTTTCATAGCTTCCTTGCTACTCATTCTCTTTGTATCAAAAATGCACACTTTAGATGTTAAAACCACAATTGAATAATTTCTTTAAATGACGTATACTAAAGCAAGCTTTCCGGCATTTGTTAATGCTATTTAAAAAGCTTACAATATCTTTTAGTTTTTTTTACTTTTCATAAGGAGATACGATGAAAACAAAAGATTTAATGGATCAAATCATTCAAACCTTTGAAAAAGAAGGTACTGTTCGTGTATGTTTCGGAGATCCTATCGATAAACCTGAGATTTCTCTAATTCCTGTGGCAAAAGTCCTGGCAAAAGGAGGAGCAGGATCTGGTACTGCAAAAAAACCAAACCAGCCTAGCCCTTCAACAGAAGCACCTGAGTTATATAAAACAACAAACGAATCCGAAGATACTCCCACTCCCCCTGAAAAATCAAAGTCTACAATAGAGGGCAATGGAGTTGGAGTTGATATTCGGGTAACACCTTTGGGATATATTGAAGTGAAAGATGGAGAAGCATCTTTCAAACCCATTAAAGATCATGATCGTATTGCATTAGCTGGCATTCTCTATGCTGCATTTACTGCCTTTCTTGCAGCTCGAACAATTTGCATGATAGCAAAGCTGTTTTCAAAGAAGAATACCAAACGGTCATGATAAAAAATGAACAATAGAAAAAAGTATGTTAACTTCATAATAAACAAACTCCTGCCAGTTATCTTGACTTTGATTGTTTCGTTGACGGTCTTTCTGCCATCTACAGTCATCGCATTAAAGTCGGAAGATAGAGGAAAAAAAGAAACAATTTTCGATTTTCAATCGATAGATCGAAATATTGCTATCCACAATGAGAAGGTTATCTATCCTCGTAAGTTAAAACAAAAATCTTCCTATGAGCCAGTCTATCAGACCTGGATTATGAATGTAGATGGTTCAAAAAAACAAGTTCTTTTACCAAGTTCTTATGCAAGAAACATCGATTTTTCCGAGAACTGCATTTTTTATTCTCCAGCAAATCCAACATCTAGATCCTTTTCATTTGGGATTCGCAAGACTAATTTAGACACACAAAAAACTTCTTGGATTTTAAACGAAGCCATTGGTAATTTTCAAATTAGTGACCAAGTGTTATTGTGTCTTCAAAGAAACAATGGTTTTTATTTACAATGTAATTGCAAGGGGAAAAATCCTACTGTAGTATGCCAAAGTTCATCTTACAAGAAGCTCTTTCAACATAACCAGTATTGTTTTGTCTTTGAAGAGACAGATTACGAAAACAATGTGAGTACAAATTATACAGTAGGATTATTGCAGCCCAATTCAAGAAAGACAAAGATACTTGTTGATGCCGGTTACAATTTTTTTGCAGACAGTAACTTTTTGTATTACATCAATATCGAAGATCAAATTCTTTACCGAACTGATTTAGAGACATTTCAAAATCAGTCTTTATCAACCAGAACTGTTACAAGTTTTCGTATGGATGAACGTTATATCTATTTCATGAATTGTGAAATGGGTATTCTTAGGCCTGAATACCATTATTATCGAGCTGATCACAACGGAGAGAATGTTACTTATATATGCTCATTACCTGATTGTCAACTACCCATGGGATTCAATGAGAAATCCTATCACATCATGGGTAGATTTCTCTTTGAGATTCACGATGATGGTACTATGAAAAAACGCATGAAAATTCCATACGGGGGAAATGTGTTATTGATTACCGAGGATTCTGTTTATTACTCCTATGCTTTGGAACCAACAGGGATGAATACCGATATAGGTGTTCTTCATTTGAACAGCTAATCTACTCTTTTCTTCTTATCCCCACAAGAATAGACCAAAATGATATACTTTGTGGCTTGTTAAAACCAAGGCAGATATTAGCAGTAAAAAAGCAATACAAAACATCAATAATGTTCTTCCATTGGGAGTAACAAACTTTTGCAGTTCAAACATGGCAGGTTGAATATACCTTTTATACAATGTAGTCGTAATGGTTTGACTAGACTTAAGCATAACACTAGAGACAAAAAAAGTATTCTTCTCAATTGATAGCGATATGGATGTCTCTGGCAGATAAAATGTACGAGAAACTTCGTCAAGTTGAAACTTGATATTCTGTTTTTCAAAACTTCTTTCCAAAGCAGCAACTAAATCATTTGCATCATTTACACCAAAAAAGTAAGTAATCTTTTGAGATGATGCACGCTTATACAGGATAAAAATGAGAATGAGTCCCAACAAAATATACATCCATACAACACTGTCTTCCGTGA
>DAIMET010000010.1:0-38941 GCA_036725105.1 Calditrichota bacterium | reverse complement strand
TCGTCTCCATTCAAACCAACATAAAGATAATCATTGTTGGCAGTAATGGCACCGTCTTCACCAAGAGTAAATTGGATGGTATATTCTGCATTTTGATTAATGACGGGAGGATTTGGTACAACCTCAGCAGGGGTTACAGTGGATCGAATCACATAGTTTCGAGAAATACCATAGTTTGGTTGTGAGGAGGTTTTTACAAGAAGATTGTATAAATTGGGGGTATCTGGGTTAACCAAACCTGCATCCTTACAGAATAACACATATACATGCGATCCAGGTGGTATCGTCATCGGTACACGGAAGGATACTTCCTGTCCAACGATAGTAACAGACTGATTCAAAATCGTACCAACTGGTGGAGGACAAGTGACTGAATCAGGATCTCCCGCTCCCCAGATCGGAGCAGTCGAGATATAGATTGATCCAGGGGATATACTGGAGGGAACTTTGGTTCCATCAGGAAACACAATGCTGATTCGGTCTAAATTCTGAGTTAACTGTGGTTTCGTTGCAGATGTTACAAAATGGACCATGTACTGAGCATGCAATGAGATTCCATTGGACTTTGGAATTACAGATCGCATATCAATGGGGGGATTAATCCCGGGGAATGCAACGGAATCTACAATATTGTAAAGCTTTGATTTAATTTCTATATTTTCCTGTGAGGTATGTGCATACCCGAATTTAATTCCTTCCAAAGAAGGATTTGTTAAGGCACAAGATTCAAGAAATATTACTGTAAGTTCTGAATTTGCTTTAACATCAACTGGTGTGGTGATTGTAAATTGAATATAGGGTGGTCCCCAGGTTGGATCAATTTGGTAGCCGGTAGACAGGGTTGTAAAAGCACCATTTACTGTAATGGTGCTAGGTTGTAGTGTGCCTGCTCCAGCAGGAGCATCAAGAGGTAAACTGATGAAGATTTGATCTTCATTGGCAGTAAGACCTGTTGCACCAATCTTCATGGTGACTTTATATACAACTCTGTCCCCGCCAATATTGTTTGGCATTGGAGTAATCTCTAGGGACGTGATAGAGCTTCCAATTGCATAGTAATCAGACAATGCATAATATGGCTGCGTGGAAGTCATTGCTTGCAGTCTATATAAACCTGCAGTCGAAGGGCTGGTCACTCCTGCATTTTTCTTAAAACGTATTGTAATATCAGATGCATCCGGTATATTGACGGGAGTCGTAATAGTGATATTGGTTCCTGAAATTTGAGGAGCAACATTCAGTATATTCTCTGGTCCTGCTCCAATTTGTATAGTGATGCCTGTAGTAGGAATAGTGCGGTTTAGTTTTGTTCCCGTTGGAAAGGCAAAAGTAATAGTGCCTTGATTTGCCAAGAGTCCAAGATCAAGCTGAAGATTTACTTCATATTCTGCAATTTGACCGATGGACGGAGGGGTTACAATAACGGGCCCGAGGAATAATATGGTATCCTCAATTTGATAATATTCAGATTCTACTGGTATGGGTTCTTGGTCGGTCCAAACAACGCCTTTATAATTTCCAGCTCCGGGATTGATCAGACCGGCTGAAGGAAGAATAATAATCTTCACTGTTCCGCTGTTACGGATATCCTCTGGTACCTGAATAATAATCTCTACCCAACCGGCTGCTGGAGGATATGCTGGATCAACAGGTTCTCTAATCTCTGTCGCAACTTGTGTGTATTTTCCATTTACAGTCACAGATGATGTTGGCAATAAAAGTGGTAGTGGTCCAGCAGTTCCAACTTTTTGAATGATATGGATTTCGTCAGAGTTTCTTGTCAAGCCTCCGCTTGAACCAACTTTGAATTCATAGGTGTATTGTACATCAATTGTGTTTTTGGATTTTGGGTTAGGGGAAATTTTAAAATCAGTGACAGATGTTCCAATTGCATAATTGGGCGATACACGGTAGTAAGGTTGGGTGGAAGTCATCACCTGCAAAGTGTAAATACCTGCAGTTGAGGGGTTTTGGACTTTTGCAGATTCTTTAAACACAATGATGAGAGTAGGATCTGCACCTGGTAGAGTGGGATCATAGGTTTTGGGTACTTTCAGAGTAACTGCACCACCTGAAACAGTAGGAGGCAAGGTCAGGTCAGTGACAATGCCATCGTTCTCAATAGAAATACTTCCCTTGTTGATAGAAGTAGGAATTCGATTTTCACGAGGAAATGCAATGGTAATGGTGTCAATATCTTTGGTTAATTTTTTACCGATATCAATGCTAATTGTATATTTTGCTTCAGCACTGGTTGCTGGAGGCTCTACAACAACAGAATTAATGACAACTGCATTTTTAATCAAGTAAATATCAGATTGCATGGGGATAGGTTCTTTGTTGGTCAGAACTGTAATCCTGTAATTACCTTCTGTCGGGTTTACCAAACCAGCAGAGCTGGTGAAAATTACTGTAACCTGGGCACTAGATCGCAAATCTTTAGGAGGATAAATTTCAAACTCGTACAATCCTCCTCCTAAATCAGTGATGGTTGGATTTTCAATACAGCGATCACTGTTTACAGTGATCGTAGATGCACCCGAAGTTGGAAGTGCTCCGAGTGGAATTTGAATGGAGATAAAATCGCCTGAGTTGGCAGTTAAGGCTCCATTGGATCCAATCTTAAACTTTACTGTATATTGTACATTCAGCGTGTTTGCTGTATCAGGGGAGGGGGTAATTTGAATATCTGTTACAGAAGTACCAATGTTGAAGGGAGGTGATAAACGGTAAGCAATCTGCTTGGAGGTATTCACCTGCAACTTATAAACACCAGCTGTGGTGGGATTCTTAATTTTCGCAGATTTTTTTAGAACAATATCAAATGTAGCACCTGCGAGAATATTATTAGGAACATGGAAGGTGAGAACGTTGGATGAGACAGTTGGAGATAAAATGACATTAGTACCATCTACTGAAATATCGCCTGGTGTGATCGTTGTTGGCAGTCTTTGTCCCTGAGGAAATGCAACAGAAATAGTATCAATGTTTTTGGTGAGTGCATCATCTATGGTTACATTGATGATATATTCAGCTTCCGCACCTGCGGCTGTTGGATCTACATCAACTGTATTTACCATAATAGCATCGTGAATTTCATAGGATTCTGATTCGGATTCAAGTATTTCTGAAGAGGTATACACAACCCCTTTATATGTACCTGCTAAAGGATTTATCAATCCTGCAGATGTTTTAAATGTGATTTTTACATTGGAACCAGCATTTAAATCTTGAGGAGGAGATACAGTTAACTTAAATAATCCTCCTCCAATGCTTTCTACTTCGGTTGGTATAGTCGTGTATTGTCCAGTACCAAAGAATACAGAACCATTGGATATAGTAATAGCATCAAAAGTAAGGGGATCATTTCCTAAAAACAGTTCAAGGAAAATCTTTCCTGTACTCTTGTATAAAGCTCCGCTTTGTCCCAATCTGAACTCAACAACATATTGTACATTTTCAGAATCATCAGTAGTAGGGGAAGGAGTAACTTTAACGTTAGTTACACCAGTTCCAATAGCAAATGTAGGAGAGTTTCTGTAATAAGGTTGTGCAGATGTCATTGCTTGCACACTATATGTACCAGCTGTAGTGGGTGTTTTTATGTTTAAATCCTTGGTTAAAGTGATTCGAATTGGGCTATTAGCAGGAATATCTGTAGGTACAGTCACTACAACAGTACTTCCTGTAAATGTAGGTATAGATTTTAAGGCAGTTTCAATCCAAGTGAGTCCTGCATCAATAGAATGCTCAAATCGGACTGCAGTAATAGGAGGATTTCTCACACCCGACATTGTCATTGGCATTGCAAAAGTAATCGTTCCTACGCCAATAGAAAGAGGAATATCGTTGATGATTCCCATTTGGAAAGAGGCTACGGTAGAAGTCGTGGGAGGATCCACTAGTACACCTTGTACGCCAGTTTGTACAGGATTTAAATCATAAAACGACACAGCATCATTGACGGATGTTGTTTGAGAGGAAATTTGTGTGGTTTCCCGACTAGAATTCACCTTGATTTTGTAATCCCCTGCAGGTGGATTCAACATGCCTACTTGATTTGTCAAGATAATAGTAACTGCAGAATTGGCAGAAATATTGCTGAGGGTGTTGGGGAGTGTAAATGTAATCTCTTCAAGAATTTGATTTGGTGCAATTCCAGATACTATAGCTGTGGCTGAACTTTTTAGTGTTTTTGTATTGATTTGAATATAAGTAGCAGGAATAAACCAGCCACCAGAGCCATTGTCAAAACAACCATCAGGCTTTGGGAAATCAAAATCATTCCCCGTAAAATCAAGCGTGATAGTATCACTACCAGCAGTTAATTGTCCTTGATTGCCTGTTTTCCATTTTATGGTCCAAGTTACAAACTCTTTCATGTTACGATTGCCAGTAGTATCATAATTGGGATCAACAGAAGGACTAATGGTAACTTCAGAACGATACCCAATATAATAATTATTGGAATACTCATCGTAATTTTCAATGGCTGTTGTTCCATTCGGTCCTGCAAACGTACCTACCTGCAGCTTATACTTCCCGCTTTGTGTAGATGGATTTTTTACACCTGCTTCAATGGGGAGATCAATAACAACGGTATCGCCTGCAGAATAATCCGCAGGAGAATGAATGCTGATGATCGTACCCGAAGTTGTGGGATCTTGTGTTGGATTAATTCCATCTACAGTAACATCGGATTTGTCGACGGTAGTATTTACAAAAGAGGTTCCTGAAGGAAATTTGACTTTGAAAACGTCTCCTTCAAAAAGGTCTTCGTCTAGAGTAAACTCAATGGTGTATGCAGAGATTTCCCCTGTTGCTACATCATCTGTGCCACCTTCGTTGAGGACAGTCACCGTTATAGTGTTGATGGCTTTTGCATAATATGTATATAAGCTAAACTGAGAAAGAGCTAATACGAAAGCGACAAAAAAGGCTATTCCTTTTCTCATAGTCGTTCCTCCTTTGGTGCAGGAATCTCGTGAATTTCATTTAATACGGGTTTTTCAAAATAATGGTTCATTTTACACCATAAAACCGTAAATTGTGTGTTCTAGATCACAGTAGTACTTTGAGATGATCGAATATTGGTCTACGTCAATTTCGCTAGCAATTCTAGCCAATCGAGTTAAATCTGTTTTTCGAGGATGAAGAGCTGTATCGTACGCAACTCTATTGTTTTGATCATCACAAATAAAATGGATTTGTGTACCACTCTTTCTCTCATAATATTTAATATCACACTTAGTTCGTAAATTTTGGAAAACACTATTTTCAAACAAACAGTCTTCAGCAGCATGAGCAAAATGACGTA
This sequence comes from Calditrichota bacterium, assembly GCA_036725105.1. GTDB lineage: Bacteria > Caldisericota > Caldisericia > UBA6126 > UBA6126 > JAGLCW01. The sequence continues at coordinate 33,624 of DAIMET010000010.1, read as the reverse complement.
CCAGACCGACATCGCAGACGTAGATTTTGTTTGATTTCCGGATTTCCATTTTCGATCCAAGATTGTAAGGTTTTAAAAGCTTTATGAAATAAGAACCCTCTAGGAACTCTAGATAGGAATATGTAGTTGCTCTGGATATTCCTAGTTCTTGAGAAATGTTCTGTACATCAATTCTTTCACCAGCTCGATTCATGAGAAGAAGCATTAGATCACGGATAACAGCACTTTTGCGATAATTACTCATTTGTACAACTTCAAGGTTGAAATACGATCGAAAAATATCATCCAGGGCAGCATTTTTCTCTGTAACACTTTGTTTCAGTACTACTTCGGGAAATCCACCAAACATGATATATTCATCGTACAAAGTAGATAACTTTTCAAAAATGGGCCTTGAAATATTACTTTTTTGTGTAGGAGGATTCAGTCCTTTACCACTAAACTTGATGAATTCTTTAAAGGTAAGAGGAAACAACTCAAATACAACCTTTCGACCTGCTAAAGATTCTTCAAATTGCCTTCGGGTATAATAATTTGTGGACCCTGTTAAGAAAAACTTCGTTTGGAAGTGGTCAATAAAGTACTTCACAATACTAGGAATATTCTTAAACAACTGAATCTCATCCAAAAAAATGTAAGAAGGCTCACTAAAATTTATACCGAGAATTTCTAAAGAAGCTTGTATTTTATCAAAATTCTCTTCTTCGAAATACTTTCGATTTAACGGATTTTCAAGGTCTAGTAACAATCTGTTATCGGATTCCGTTTTCTCGAACAAATATTGTAAAAGAGTAGTCTTCCCGGTCCTCCTCATACCTGTGATAATTACTGCTTCTTTCGATTCACGATACGGTTCAACTTGTTTTAAAATGTCCCGTTCCTTAAATCGATCTATTCGCATATGCTTAATTTACAAAAAGTTTAACTTTGTGTCAATAGTAAATAGAAAAAAATCAATTTTTTTTTACTTTTTGCAAACTAAGAATTCAAAAAAGCAGAAAAAAGAATGTTTGAGTTGGAAATTTATTCAGCCGTTCTCGGAGTTTTCACCCAATGAATGGGTTTCTTATCAATTACATGAAGAATAAGTGCCCAAATATAGGGTAAAGGAAGAAGAAAAACAAGAATGCTGGATATAACCAGTTTGATACATTCGACTCCCGGGAAGGAATCAAGAGAGAGGAAGTGTTTCTCAAAAGTAAATTGGTAGTGATAAAAGCAGTAAAAAGAAAAAAATACATACGGAATGTTTAGACCTAAAAGAACCATTTGTAAAGTAGGATTAACAGAAACCATGTGATTTGGAATCCATCCTAATTTCGAAAAAATGAACCCAAAGTTCATAAGAATAACAACCAAAGCAGAAAACTGGTACAACATCCATTCAAAAGGTCCCTTCCAAAACAATTGCCAATACAGCGATGGGTGGGTTCTTTTAATCTCTGTCATTACCTGTAAATGACCCGATGCCCAGCGTAACCTTTGCTTAAAAAACTGATTCCATTTTGGTGGTGTTTGCTCTGTCGAAACAACAGGAAGGAATTCAACAGAAACATTACGCTGAGTATATGCTCGAATACCCAAGTCAAGATCTTCTGTTAAAGCAACTGGATTAAACCCTTGAATAGAAAGGAGAAGTGATTTTGGAACAAAAAGATTTGTACCCCCCACAAAAGGGATTTTTTTAAAAATGATAGGTAAATACCATTCGTGGGATACAGCTTTAAAAAGTCCTCCAATACGAGAGACAAATCCCATCGTGTAGTAGTTTCTGACTTGGTACAATGGTCCCTGTAAAATGGGGAGTTTTTCTTTCTTTTGTAGATATCGATGTGCCACATGAAGAAGAACAGATTGGTCTGGTCTACTTTCTGCATCATAAAAACCTACAATATCGGTAGAAGGATTCAATTCGTCAATTGCATAATTCAACGCTCTTCCTTTGGTAGAATGAGTTAGATCGGTTGTATATGTTCTTGGATACGTCCCAGTGTATGGCAAAGGAACAGAAATAATTTTTAAGGCAACACCGAGTTGGTTTGCATCTTTTGCTAATCCTTCGGCAATTGTTTTTGTGGTTGGAAATGCTTCTTGAACATCCTGCTTTGTAATATTCTCCAATTCTTTCCAACCAACGGATTGAACAAAAGAAAAAATAGTTTCCTGCAGAGGTTGCATCATTTGTTTGAGAGCAATGCGGTCAGCTTTTGGAAACTGTTTCTGCAAAGAAATCATGACATATTTTTTCACTTCTTTTTGTGTGTGTGGAATTCGTTTTAATGCTTCCTCAAGAGAAGACTTTAACGCATGTAAAACAGATGGATCGTAGGAGTATGAAAGAGTAGATGAATATTGAATAAACAGCTCATGATAAAATGAACCCCACTGATGATTTTTCATTTTAAACAAAAGCAGTGCTTGTTGTAGTTCTTTCGGGAAGCTCTTTAAAACAAATTTCTTTTTTGAATCTTGTTTTAAACAGAGAGTTTGTCGAAGATGTTGGATGTCACTCCATACATGTTGAACTTTTTGATCGTTTTCTATAGTTTCTCTTTCGTCTACAACAATTCCAAGTTCGTATTTATCGGATGGATAATCTAAATGGAGTGCATTTACAATGGTTTGTCGTATCACTGCGCTTTCATTTTTAGCAGGAACAAGAATAGAAATAAATGGAAGCGGTGTATCTTCAAAGGCAGAAATTAACTTCAAGTCGGAAAGAGTAATTGCTGGCTTCCCCTTCCAAAAGTACTTCTGACTAACTTTCTTCCAAAACAACAATCGAAGAAACAGAAAAAAAGTAACCCCATAACAAAGTAGAGCAAGAATGTATAGGAGGCTAATTTTCATGGTACTCCATTCGAATTGCATTTTGGTCTTTGATATAACTCACAATGAAACCAAATTCCTCAGCAAAGAAACGAAGTGGAATAAAAGTTCTTCCATTTCGAATCACGGGGGGTACGGGAAGAATTCTTTTTTCGTTATTCACTGTCACGGTCGTGTTTTCAATTTGGGCTTGAATCACTTTTCCATCTGGATTCGTTATAGTGATGATCTGGAAGATAGGCTCATAATCGATTTCGCATCCTAGAAGCTTTGTAAAAACTGTTAAAGGAATCATGGTATGGGATGAAAGCAAGAAAATGGGAGATCCCGTATCAATTTCTCCCATAGAAGAAGAAGCAATTTGTTGCCCAATTACAAACTGCACCCAGAAATTTGGGTAATACTGAACAGGAACTATAGCTTTTGTGGTATTCCCTGCAATATCTGCTGCAATAAACTCAAAGGCATTAATACCATCTTTGCATAAAGTTTGTGTCATGAACTTCCCATCAATAACCGGTACGAGTTTTCCATTAAGTGTAACAATAGCTCCGGGTTCTGTGAATCCATCTACAGGAATTGTTTTACGAATGGTTTTTTGCCAGGGAGAAGGTCGAGTAATCTCCAGCGGAGGTGGTGTTTGATCCAAGATGATGGTCACAGTTGCTTCGCTCCGATGACCTGCTTCATCAAACACCAAAATGGAAAATGTATTCTCTCCTTCATCCAAAATTAGAGTAGCTTTCATTTGTCCTTCAACCAAAGAAGTAATTTCCTGTTCTCCAATGAATCCTTTTAAAAAGTGAGACTCAACAATAGTGATGGAAAAGGCATATGCTTTTTGGTTGGTATAAATATTGTCCATAGGAAGCTGGATATAGGGGGGTAGTGTATCAATCTTCAGCGTCTTCGCTTGAATCTCTTCTTTAGCGTTGCCCTGTATGGAGTAATACTGTATTTCATATATACCTGATGTTAAGACAAGAGTCTCTTTATATTCAATCCACTCTTCCCCATTTAACGAAAACCAGGTTCGAATTGACTCTGGTTCATATGAGTGTACATCAAAGGAAATGAATGGTTTTGTAACATACCATTCATTTTCACCGTCTGGAAAAGACGGTTCCACCGATATTTCTGTCATAGGAAGGGGGATGATAGAGAATGGTTGCGAAGCAACGGTTTGTGTTTCGCTTTGTGTTGATACTCCAATTGTGTATTGTCCATCTTGAGAAGGATTTAGGAATCCAGCGTCTGGTGTGATTTCGATTTCGACTCTCTCAGACGCCTCTAGTGGTGAATTAAGAGTAATTTGTATTAAACCTTCCGATGGTCGTAAGAAAACAGGAAAAAGATCAAGGTTCTTTCCATTGAATACAATACCCTCTTGATAGTCATCAGGAAACTGAAACAAAGGATCTACAAAAACATAGATTTTTTCCCCTGTATTCAAGGATCCAGCAGGACCAGTGCGGAACGATATCAATAATGAAGTTGGTTGTTTCACAGTTGGAGATAGAACATCTACTTCCACTTCCTGGACATTGGATTCCTGGATTTGAATCTTAGGGGAAGAAATATACGATACTTCTCTGCTGGTTGCAACACGAAAAATGTACGATCCAGGTGTAACAGGATTTCGCAGTCCTGCTTCTTTTAAAAAATCGACCGTGACAACAGTTTCTGAGGGTATATCTTGTGGAACATTCAGGATAATCTGATTCTCAGCTTTTTTCAAGAATGGAGTTGTTTTCATGGGAACTTTATTAATAAGAACGCTACCCGTCGGCATGGAATTTGGTATATACATCCCCTGAGGCATAATGATATAGATTTGACCATTATCGGCGTCTAGTTTTCCTCCTCCACCAGTTTTAAAACTAAGCTGAATAGAGGTATTGACAGACACAAAGGGAGATTCAATACGAACTGATAAATCACCAATCATGCTGGGTCCAATTTCAAATTCCTCAGACTCAACGTTTGTGCCCTCTTTACCAGTGTGAACTTTAATCGTATATCGGCCCACAGAGGATGGATTCTGAAGTCCAAATTCTTCTTTGATGATTATTTCCACAGGACTTTGTGCTTCAAGAAGAACTGGGGAAGGAATTTTAAGCGTACCAGCTCCTTCAATGATCGCAGATTTTGTAGTAGAAACTCCATTTACTCTGATATCTCCAGGGAGTGATGTTTCGGGTAGTGTTACAGAAGAAGGAAAATAAATTGTAATGATCCCATTTTCTCGCATTCTACCCACCAAACCTGTTTGAAAAGTAATTTTCCAGGCAGATGTTGTATTGATGAAAGGCTTGTCTATGGATACGCGAACATCTTTAATCAAACTGTTTCGGATTCGGTAATAATTGGAGTTTACCCTGGTATTATCTGCATTGGTCCACACTACCAAGCGATATTGATCAGCGGTTGTAGGATTGGTTATCCCGGCTTCCAATAAGAATTCTACTTTTACTTCTGATTCTTCCAGAACAACCATTCCTGGATATATCTTCACAACTCTACCATTTATCACTGGATCAGCATCATTACAATACTGCCCATTTACCAAAATATGTTCTGCTTCAATGGAGGTGGGTATTTTTGTTCCATACGGGAATTCAACCATAATATACCCGCCATAACAGCTTCCCAGTCTTCCGGTTGAAGAAGTTTCGAATCGGATAGTATAGGCTGCCACTTCTCCAACAATATCAGGTTCAACTTCCACGGTAGGGGTTGTGATGATAGACCCTACAATGGCATAGCTGTTCGATAAAGCCCAATACGGTTGCCTGCTTGTGGCTGCTGCCATTCTATAACAGGCACCACCTCTTGGATTCTGAACTCGGCAAATACGAATATAAACAAGGGTAGTATCGGAGAATGAATTGGGTACGGTTATAGATACAATCTGATTGTCATTTTTATCGGTTTCAACCGAGTACGATGCTGGGATTCCATTCACAGTTACAGCATTACATCCAGCATAACGAGTAAAGGTTGTACCATATGGAAAAGCTAAGTAGATTGTATCCCCAGGGCTAAGTTTGCCGCATTCATCAGTATAAAAAAGAATCGTATAGATTGCCAGCTCTCCAGCTGTATTGGGTTCTACACGTATTTGTACATCTTTGACTTGCTGCGCGCCAACATCAAACTGAAAGTTGTATTTTGCATCACCAGAGGATACAAACATTTGTACTCTTCCAGAACTGGTAGCTGTAAACGTATAGGCTTTTCCGTCTGAAGATGGAGAGCCATTGCCCGGACCTTCTTGATACCACCGGAAAGTTGCCTCTGGAACGATGTTCCCATTCTCATCATATGCAGTAGCATAGAAGGTTACAGATTCTCCAATTTTTATACATTGGACGACTGGTTTAACTTCTATGCTTGTTACGGCTGCTTTAGCAAAGGAGGGAATAAAACTAGCTGATAGAAAAACGATGGTAAAAAGACAATTACGAAGTAAAGGAAAAACACGATGAATTTTCATTACTCTCTCCTTTCCGGACAAAATATGATATACATGGATTCCTGTTTTGGGTCATATTGAACTTCTGCGCCTAGAATTTTCTTGGTAAACTCAATTGGCACTACAATTGTGTCTTCTACAATGGTAGGAGCATAATAAATATCTTCTTCTTGGATCGAATCACCAATCTTTATTTTGATGATAGAATCGTTAGGGCGTACGTAAATCTGAATTTCATTCTTCTCCAGTATGGCTGCATTTTGTTTTGAATCCCACAACAACGAATAATTAAGTGTTTCAGCAAACAAGCGTAAAGGCACATATACTTCTCCATTTTGAGAATCTCGGAATGGAAAGGGTTGTACTGAAATTTCTTTTTCGTTGATCAGGATTTTTTTCTGGGACATCTGGATTTCAATCACATTACCAGCGTAGTGATAGAAGGTTCTTTGGAGAGTGGTAACATTGCCTGCTCGATCTTCACAACGAATTTGAACCACGTTTTTTCCTTCCTTCATCTTTATCGTGTCGAAGGAAAAGTTCCCGTATGAGTCCATTTTTACAACATTTTGGTTTATTGTTAAAATACAACCTGGTTCAGTTTTTCCCGATACATTGAGTGTATATCCACAATGGATTTGCCCTTCGGTTGGTGAATACAGAGCAATAGAGGGTGGGGTAACATCCACAAAAAGAATGAGTTCATCGGTAATACTATATCCAGCTTGGTTAATCACACTATAGCTGATAGTATTTTTCCCAGGTTTCAAATGAAAAAATACTTTCGCTACTCCGTTTTCTATAGAATATACTTCATCGGAGATGGAAACAAAAGCAGGTGATATTGAAGTTACAAAAAACGAAACATCAACGTCTTGCTGATTAATCCAAGATCGCTGTCCTGGAGTAACCTGGGTGCAAGAAGGGGGATAGGGATCCACTTTCCATTGAATTGATCGAATCTGTTCTTTCAATCCAGAAAACCGCACACCGTAAAAGTATAAAATATGAGTTCCCTCTGAAATCTGCAAGGAAGAATCTTCTAGTTTGATAAAATCTTCCTCATCAAAAGCGATATAGATTTCTTTTGAACGCTTTGATGTTACATCAATGATGGGTGGTTTCGAAAACCATCCATGTTGATTCGACTTTGTGTCTCCTTGAATTTCAATTGCAATAGAATTTAATGGAGTCGACAAGAGAACTTTACTAGACTCAAAAAACTGCTCCCATTTTTCCACTAACAATGTAAATACAAAGGAATCTCCCTGTAATGGGTTCTGAATATGAGCATGAGAAGAAATGGCAATCGACAGCATACCGGTTAGAGTGATTGGTGTTTGCAGTCGGATATTGTTATTTTCTGTTTTTTGTACATCTGATGCTTCAATTCCAGAAAATGTGAAATCCTCTTTTTCTACGTTGGTAATCGTGTAAGGTTCGGGAAATAGAATAGTAATCCACGAATACGCAGGTATTTCCTCTTCTAAAGGAGAAAGTGAAATCTCTACAGAGGTAATTTCTCCTTTTTCATAGGTTCCTAAAAAAACAGTAAATTGTGCATCTTGTATAGGATGAATGGATTGTTTCGAAAATTCTTGAGCTCTCGTATTACCTATAGTAGAGATACAAAAAATCAATAGAATGCATACACGTAAAAAGAAATGTTGATTTTTTTTCATATTCGATCTCCTGACCCAGGAATAGCAGATTTTTCCCATCCAATATCTGAGGCAATGTACTGCCCATCTTTTAGATACACTTTACAATAGATAAATACACCCTCATCGAATAAGCCTTGTCCATGGAATATGGTAGTGTCATGAATTTGAATCACAATACCGTTATCCAAGAGAAACCACTTTTGATCTTCATTCCATTGAACGATCTCTCCTTGCATTAAGAATATTTCTTTTTCAACTCGGACAATATATCCTTTCAAAACATTTTGGTCATACTGTCCTGATATCTTCACCGTTTTACCAATTTGGAGATTACCCTGAATTTCTGTTAAATCATCGATTCGAAGAACACAACCATTGTCAAGTAGATACAGAGAACCATATTCAATTTCTTTGGTTACTACAGCTTGTATATTGACAAGGGTGGACAGAGAAAACATTCTCCATTCAAGAGCTACGTGAATACTACCATATGAAACGACTTTTCCTTGGAACATGGAAGTATCCACATTGTTTGAGCTAGAAGAGTGAAGTATGTAGATACGACTGCCATCTTGGGGATTATGAAAAATATCAATACCACTAGGAAGTTGTTCCAAGTACTCTACGGGAAACTGCACAACTTTTGCTTGATTGATAAAATGATTCTGAATGTTGAAAAAACTTCGATCTTCTTCATATCGAATTGACTCTCCTACCGATAAAACTTGAGAAACTTGATCTTTTGCAATCACTTTTCCACTTAATAAGTAGTAGAGATTCTCTTTAACTCCAACAACAATATCACTTTCCAGTTGTTTTTTTATGAGGGGTTTTGTTGGTGTTTTTGTAGCAATAGTACGTGTTGGCGAAGAAGACGATTCTTTTTTCACAGTTTCTGTTTGGTGAGAAGCTAAATAATACTCTTGTTTTTCTTCGATATATGGGATGTGGGATACAATTTCTTCAACCATAAAAAAAGCACCGTAATCCATTCCTTGGATTGTAACAGTGTCATATTGATTCAAAGTGCTATTTTGTGAAGAGGAAAAAATAAAACTAATATCGAGATTGTCTAAAGTAAATCCATTGTGGTATTTTTCTGCAATATGACCTGTAAGAGTACGCTCAGATGGCTTGTGCAATATTGATAAAGAAGTTACTACCCACTTATCCTGCAGTGATTGGGTGGCACGAACAAATAGATAGTCTTCTTTGTTTAAACGAGAACTAGCTGGTTCTCCCTGCAAAACTTTTTCACTTACAAAAAGTGTTTCTGGAAAACTATCCAATCTACATGTGTTTTTTTCAACAGAAAGAACAGTTCCTTGTATTGAAGTATCATTTTCAACTGGTAAGTCGATGGCCACAATATAGGTTTTTGAGGTAACCGTTTTTACCGTAAAATGATAGGTCTTGAAAGGAATGATTTGCTGCATAATAATAAAATCGGCATACAGTGGTTCTGCAAACACATCGACCCCAACCGCACCAGTTGTATAATCGATGGATAACACTGAGGCATCAAAAGACTCAAATGGTTGTCCAGGGAGTATATTAAATTGCTCAAGATATGAGTTAAATTCGCGCCAGGTTTTCCAGAGTGGTAAATTGGCATTGCGAATAGCTTGGAAATAAAGATCTCTCTGTGCATACTGGTAGATTGTGTGGTAGGAGACATCAGAATTCATCCCAATAAATTTTACAAACAACAGCATATTTCGGTTATTTTCGTTATTGCTATACAAAAACTCCCGTTCTTCTTTTGTTTCGCAAAAGTACCTGGCAAATTGAAGATGCTCTTCTTTTGGAGATGTAAACTCAGCTTCTAATAAAAAATTGGATGGGGGACTTTTCATCACTTCTTTGAATTTTTCGTTCAATAGAAGAGAAAAGGTGGTGTTGGTGTTTGCAACAGGAACGGTAAAGATTGCAGCTACAAGAATACAGATTGTAGACAAAGCTACAACAAATCCCCGACGGGCAAAGGAAGATGTCTTTCTTTTTGTTGCTTTTTCGCTTTGGATTCTATCTGCAGTGGTAAAGATGCAATTTCGAATTTTCCAATCCAAATCGGATGAAAAATGAGAAGGAACATTCGTAGTTATGGGGGTAAACTTTTTAAGAACAGAAGAAGAAGTGATGATTTTCTCACATAAAGGACAATTTTCTATATGATCCAGGATCCAATCTGGTAAAGATTGATTAGGATTCGTTTGGAGCCATTTTTCTACCTTTCTGCAAATATTCAAGAAACACCTCCTTTCTTGCAAAATAATACTTTTTTCGCTAGTTTTTTTCTGCTGTTAAATAGTCTGCTTTTGACTGTACCCTCAGGAATATTGAAGCGAATAGCAAGATCCGTGATTGTGAAATTATCCATATAAAACATGGTAAGAATTTGTTTTTCATCCTCAGAAAGCATATCCATCGCATTACTCAAAAGCTTTATTTCTTCTTGATCTATTAGGTTTTCATCGGTTTGAGAAACATCCTCGGGTGCATAATTATCAAAACAATCCCCACCAGGTACAATGCGGTTCTTCTTTCGAAACATTGTATTTGCTTGATTGTGCATGATCCTGTGGAGCCATGGTCGAATCGGATAATCTGTGTTAAACCGATCAATCGTTTGGAAAAAAGTCATAAATGCTTCTGCTGCAATATCCTGCGCATCATCTGCATTTTTTGTGACTCCAAAAGCGGCACGTAGGATTTCTTGTTCAAATTCTTTGTAGATTACAGTCATTGCTTCTGAGTCTCCTTGTTTGGCTCGTAAAATTAATTCTTTTTCTTCTTTACGGGTTAAGCTCATGTTGTTTCACACAAGACCCGGACCAGTCAATTTCATAGGTTGCCTGCCTCAATATTTTCTATAAATAATAAGAAGTACCGTGAAAACGGTTCAATGAAAATAAAGAAAAAAAAGGAAAAAAGGAGATAAAGAAGTAAAAAAAGGTTATGGATTGGATTGTTTTTGCACAAAAGGAGCCTTATCGGCTAATAGAACAGCAACTTTTTCCAACAGAAGTTGATCATCTTGAGTGAAAGCTGCTTTTGAATGACTATCAATATCAATAACGCCCAAAACTTCATCGTTTCGAATGATAGGAACAACGATTTCAGATTTTACAATCAAACTGCATGCAATATAGTTATCGCAAGATGACACATCATCGACAATCATGGTTTTCTTGTAGTGGGCAGCTTCTCCACAAACACCTTTTGGTAATTCAATCACTGTGTGTTCAGTAGGGTGCCCTAAAAAAGTTTCCAAGTGTAATGCTTCAGCATCCAGTAGATATATACCAACCCAATCATAGCGAGAATTTCCATTTTTCAGATCAAACACAACATCATTTAGTGTGTAGCGCCAAATTGTATTTGCTGAAATGGTTTCAACAATCGTTTGGTAGAGTTTTTCATATTTTGCTTTCATGGGTAGTATTATACGAATATCATAAAAAAATTCTCCTCCTGAATGATTTTTTGATACACTAGGCGATATGAATATGTGGCAGAACATCTTTTACGCTTTACTATCTGGCATTGGTATAGTTCTCACCATACGCTTTTTTCTTTTTTTCTTTCTAGGTTGCAAAGAGAAATATAGTTCCAGACAGATCATATCTCAGTTTTCAGACAATTCTCTTTTTTTCAGTATTTTGATCCCTGCAAGAGAAGAGTCGAGAGTGATTACAAAAACGCTGCAAGAAGTATTACGTATTTCATACCCAATCGATAAGCAAGAAATTCTTATCATCACAGATCAGAAAGAAACCCATCGAGAGGGTGTCGCTTCCACTCGGAGAGTACTTGAAAGCTGGATAAAAGAAAACTATCCCTATATGCGCTATTCCTCTGGTGATAATCAATCTACCTTCAAAGGTGACGCAACTCCCCCTATATGGATTTATGACGTACCTTCCACCTACAATGGTAGAATTCCAGGATCTACTACAAATTATACAGTACCTTCTTCGAAAGGAAGAGCATTGAATTATGCTCTTTCTACCCATTCCTTTACAAAACCATACCAGTATTGCACTTTTTTTGATGCAGAAACTCATCCCGATGCATCAATCTTTTTCACCATCGACCAGATGACATCAAAAACTGAGCAGCTCCCCATTTGGCAAGGACCAGCTCTACAAGTTCGGAATTTTGCACAATTGTCTCTTTTTTGTAAAATCGCTGCTCTAACCCAGGCATTTTCTCATGATTACACTTTACCATCCCTACTTCACTGGATTCCTTTTTTGGGTGGAACAAATATGCATATACCGCATTGTATTCTTTCTTCTATTGGTGGATTTCGATCTGATTGTGCAACAGAAGATATTGATGCTGGAATTCGTATATGGGATCAATGCAATCAAATCCCTCAATTTCTACCGGTGGTATGCACAGAACAAACCCCCGCAAGTTTAAAGGGATATTTTAACCAACGTTTGCGGTGGGGGAAGGGTATTATTGATGTTTTATTAAACTCTGATCATCCATCTGTTCATGCAAAAAGTAAAAGGGTCTGGATGCTATGGAAGGTATTCTTCTTTGGCCCACTTGAGTGGTATTTGTATGGAATACTTTCCCTATTTTATCTGGTCCATACCTTCCAGCGTTTTCTTTTTGCGTTTTCAGCAGATATTGTAGCATATTTCCTTTTTCTGGGGATCAGTGTGTTGTTTTTATTCTCACTGTACATTTACTATCGAAAATATATGCAGTACAAAGTTCTGACCCAGAAAGAAATCATCCAGGGGGTATGGCTTGTGTTATACATCCTATTGGTTTTACCTTGGATCAGTTTTTTATATGGACTCCCCTTTATATGGGGGAGTGTTCTTTCCATTATTCAACTAAAAAAACCAACCCCTCAAACATCCCATAAAGAGTTTTGGATGAAAACACCTAGGACAACTGAAAAATAAACAGTTTATTTGGTTGCTGGAGTAACCAAAGACCATCCTTCAACCACTACCAATTCTTTGTTATCGTCGGCATAATGAATCTTTGCACCGATTTTCTCAAAAATAATGTCAGCTCGAACTAAGAAGTAATCACCCACTGGTTGAAGGAATGTTTCCTCGGTGGTTTGTGTCTTTCCATCAAGTGAATGATAGGTGTACAAAGAGCTTCCTTTTTTAGAAGTAAACTGGCCACAGTTTGTGTTAATAGTGATTAAATCTTCTTCTATGGTATATTGCATATCAAAAATCATACGCATGTCTTGAAGAGATAACCAGATTTGATCATTTTTCACCAAAGAACACAAGGTGCCAACGTCACATGCCTGACCAATGGTAAACAAAGGACTACCATTCAGAAACTCCCAACTAGGTAAAACAGTTTGTATCTCAACAGGAATGGTTTTTTTGATCGAATCTATTTCAATCACAATCTCTTGGATCGTTTTTTCCTGAAATTCTCTCCCACCAAATATCTCGACACGGAAAGAAAAAGAGTTTCTTTTTAAAGGAGTATCATTGGTTCCCCAGCCTAATCGATAATATTTACTAATAACTCCAGATGGTAGGTGGACAGTAATATCTTGGTAATTGGTGGGAATTGATAGGGAAAAGTATAAGGAAGTAGATACATTTGGGTATACCCTACAAGATAGTGCATTGGGAAAAACGGTGATATCTTCCTCTCTAAGAGGTAATTGAGATGATTTTTGAGTATCCTTGGAATGGACTTGTATATGTCCAGATTTCTCATCATACACAAACCATTGATCCTCCGATTCAGAATAACACCCAATTGAAGAAAATTTTGAAGATGAAAACATATCCGTTACAATGTGATCCTCAACGCTGTATATAGTAGATGAATTGCGATCCAATAAGGAATAGTAATTTTCTGCAAAATGAATATCTGCAGGTTGCAGCGAAATAGGAAGAGATGCTAATGGGGTGAATGATAAAAATCCTGCTGTATCATAGAGAAAAACACCCTTGGTGGAAGAATCTAAAATGAGCACCTGGTCGTTTTCATCTAGATCTATTTGATCAAAAGATACTGGAATTTGTCTTGAGTCCTCACCAGAAAGCAGTTTACAAGAATCTGTCAATTCTCCATCCCATTGAAACCAATACAGTGCAGATTGATATTGATCCAATACACAAAAGCCCGTTTCGTTTACGGCAATTTGATCGGGAAAGAGTGAAGTTGGAATCTGCAGCTTTTCAGAGACTATCATTTTCTTGGATCCTTGAGGACTAATATGAAATTGTCGAATCCAAAATTCTTTTGTTTCGTAGTGATAAAACAAGATGGAGTAAGTGTCATTGTACCAATCTGTTGCATAGATTGCATCAATCTCTGGGTGCAATGCTGTGGTAGAGATACTTTTTAACTCTCCTGTTTGAACATCAAGCAAGCGGATTCTTTGATCTGTGCAGGGTAAACCTTGTTCAAGAGCTAAATATGATGACTCGGGAATTGGATGAAGAGATTGTATGTGGGACAGATAATCATTATCTTTTTGTGCTTCTTCAATATCCTTTTCTAAAAGTGGTTTTTTCGATTCAGGTGATAAAAACTGATCAAAAGTATACATTGCACTTCGCAATGCAATTTGATTTTGAGGGCGATATGAGTATCCTAAAACAACTGCCTGATCTTGTATCACTGAGATTTTTTCTACAATATCCACACCAAGCGAAAGATCAAGTTCTTCCATTTCAAAAGGACTTTCGGTTTTGAGATCAAAAGAATACAACTTGGTTGGGTTTTGCAATGTACCAATGAGGCAGGTGAATGGATCGAGCATAAATAATCGATAACAATAGGATAGGGGAATTTCAAATTCTTGCATCCCAGAACCATCCATTTGGAGTGTGACTAATGATCCCCAATAGGAACATGCATAAATGGTATCTTTGACAATCTCGAAGTTGTATAAGTAATAGGGAATAGTGATATAGGACATCAATTCACCAGTTGTGAGATCAAAAATGTACAATCCGTTGTAAACATCCAAGATATACAGGGCATCCTGATATACTTCCATGTCGGTGACAATAGAGTAATACTCAATCGGTTGTAAAAACTTCTGGGTAGACTTTGATTGAATGATGGAGGAGAGCTGAGATGTTGAACGGTCGAAAATCAAAAATTGGTTGTTGAGCGAAATAATGATGTAATCTTGATGCATTCGGAAAAAGAAGTGATTGGTAAGATGAGAAGACTGGATAAAGGAAGGATACTGACGATAGAGAAAATCAGGATATTCAAAAACTCGAGTATACGACTCCTCTTGAACATGATAAATTCCACTTGGAGAACTCACATACAGCTCATCTTGATATACATCAATGCAAGTGGGTAAATACATCGGGTATTTTTCCCGACCAAGATAGGATTTAGTATCTGTTAACTCCCCTACGGTTTGCAAGGGCAAGATTTCTACATTAGGGTTCTCATGATGGATTTCCACTTTGGAAGAAATACGAATGGCTTGCGATGCACCGTACACATAAATATCCGTTTCTGGAAGATACCCAATACATTCCACACTTACAAGAGTTGTCCCCTCTTTGAGTACAGCTGGATCTCGCAACGAATGAGTTTCACCATTGACTACAATTTGCTCTTCTCCAATGCGGAATGACAACTTTGTATTGTTTCGAAGAATGGTTATGGATTGGGTAGAAGAATCCCAGAGAATTTCTCCTCTCAAAGCCTCGACTACATCTCGAAGAGGGAAATAGGATGCTTGATTCCATTGCTGATAGGGTTGTTGCATGACAATCCGTTGTCCATTTGCAACAGCACGAGCATCATGAAGATGCATTTCAATGGATTTAATATCGTACCAAGGCAGGTGAACTCGTACTCCATCTCCTATGATATCCTCCATTTGAGGAACAAGGGTGATATGATCCAGTTCTTTCTGGTCGACGACTACTACAAAGCTACCATCTTCATTACAAGTAAATGTAGTTTCATTCCATTGAACAACTGCCCCGGGCGGTTGAACAAACCCGTATATCTCCATGCAATTGTAAAATTCATACATGTCCTGTATGAATAAAGAAGGCTTCACAGGTTCAATATCTTTTTCCTTTACTTGGTATACCAGGGTATAGGTGTTGTCAGTTTGATTTGAGTCTTTTTGGCAATCAACTACAACTTCTTCTGTATGTTTACCAATTTCTTGGTTTTTTAACGTCAAAGAAACATGTCGTGTCTCTTTGGGTAGTAAGTTTTCGAAGTCTACTTGTTCGTCTCCAATTCGAATAGAACCCTGTTCAACAGTCATCATGGACGTATTGACAATGGTGGATAGGATTTCCATATCTTCTTCGTTAGTTGGGATTGCCGGATGAATAGACACTTTTTCAAGTATGACGTTGTGAAGTGGATTTCGTATTGTTCGCAATAGATCCAAAAAGAACTGCAAAGAAATAGGTTCTTCTACAAAATCTTGATCGGATAAAAATCCTGAATAGAACCAGCGATTTTGATTGCGCAGCAGGGCTGCATAGCCGCTTTCATCAATTCCAACCAATTCCGTAGAAGAAGCATAGCGGATCTGATGCCAATTCCTGCCTTTGGGCAAAACAGTATAGCGGTTTTGAATAGAGTATGAGGATAAAAAGTACTCTTGCTCGTTTTGTATATGGATTTCCGTTTCTGGTTTTGAGGTTCGGTATAGTAGGAAACGCTCTTCAGGATCGATACCAAAAAAAGACTGTATGGATTGCAAGTCGACTCCGTTATTGGATTGTCCCAAACACAACAAACCTAGAACAACTCCTCCGTGAGAAGTAAAGCGTTCTAAAGAGGCTTGAAACGATTGAAGAGGGTTGGTGGGTGAAAAATTGTTGGTATACAATACGACAACATCAAAGCCAAGTGACTCAAAAGATACCTCACCACTGTCGAATAATTGATAAGGTACGGTAGTAACCTCAATCTTCTCTTTGTTGTCCTCAAAAAAGGCGTTCAACTTAGGTAGTTGAAGAGCATTTTGAACATAGGTGGTGCTCAAACCAGAAGAATCGGTTAACACTCCAACTCTCATAATCGGTTCGCTGGTGTACTGTACTTCCCAGTCGACGTTATTGTCAGTAGAATTTGACTCATTCAACAAATTTTGTGTTTCAATCCGGTACGATGCATTGGTAGTTTGTTTAGAATACAGCGAGTAATAGAAAAACTTTTGCGACAACACTGGTATTGACGTGATTGTTTTTCTTTGTAGTTCTTCTTCTCCTTCCAAACAAACAATATCAAATTCGGTGGTGGGATAAATTCCGTCATTTCGGATCGTAGCGTACTGAGACCGAGTTTCTCCTTGTCTCATTAGTTTCTGAGAATCAGAAGGTACTACAACGACATCGTAATTGTAACGTCCATGAAAAACAATACGTTGTTCTTTTTGATCAGGTGTAATGAAACGGAGTGCATATGTTTTTTTGTGAAAATCATCAAATTTCTTTTGATGCATGCCATTGTTACACTCAATAGATTCCATCTCTTCAACAAAAGGAGTACTCATATTCGTATAGTCGGCAATGACAACTCGTAACTTCTCTTCATTAGATTGAACTTGAACTTCTTGTCCATCATCAATGGAGAATAAGGGCCAATTTCGATAGTCTAGGGGTTGCGACTCAATAGGTTGAATTACAGGAATGTTGGAATCTGATTTTCGATCGAAATCAGGGTACTCAATCGTAGGATCTCCTTGTAGGGTAAATCCAAAATATGTCTTTACGTTCGCCCCGTTCATACCCCACATCAGTTGTCGATCTGCATAATAAATCAGAGCTTTTTTTGCCCAATCACCGAGTGCTCCTTCTCCCTGTGAATACCCCTCCATGAAGTATTCCAATATCGCATCCATATAGTGGACAGAAGTTAGGTGAGGGATACCATTTCGATAATGCATCGACCACCCGGCATAATTTACTCGTGCTCCACCGACATAGGCAATACCAGCTCCCTGAGATAAAAGAATTGCATCCGAAAAACTCGTTGGATAGGAGTAATTGGTGTTATTCTTGAATGGAGCATCTGCTAATCGACTATCCCATGCACCATTTCCACATGCTTCGCTTAAAACAATAGGTAAACATGATTTTTGGGGAACAGATAAAAGATCTTTAGCATTTGCATATCCAGGTTCTAAAGCAAGTCCTTCACCAGATCCATGGCCAAATGCCCATAAGAAACCTCTTTTTCCTTCTTCTAAAACTCCCATAAATTCATCTTTGTTAAATTTGTTTTCGGTTCTATACAATTTTTCTACATCTAAAGTAGAAAAATAGTTCTGGTTTACTGCTCTTGACGTGGTTAATTCTCCCATAAAGTGCTCACCAAAAGGTGCTCCAGCCATTATGGTTGCACGTTTAAGCCAAGATGAATCTTTCGCAACAAGATCTGCATATAGTTTTTGTTTTTCGACAATTGCATTGGCTTCTTCTTTATCACGAACAGGAAGTCTGCCTACAGCAATTTCGATAGGCACTTCTACGCCTTTTGAATGTGGGGATGCATAAAAAAGATCGGTTGGAATCCATTGATCGTAACTGTTTCGTCGATCAGGAGAAAGAATATAATACGATGGAGGAACACTTGTGGCATCACCTAAAATCGTAAGATACCCTAGTCCTTCGATTTCTACAGCTTCTTTTAAGAAAGCTCGTAGCTTAAATGCTACTGTATAGTCATATTTTGCAACACGACTGCGAACAGACTCTGACACATCTAAAAATCCTAAAGTAGATGGATATGCTGGAGCATCCAAAGGTTCTATTTCATCTAGTTCAGACAAAAGAACAACTCTAGATGTGAAACCCCGTTTCTCTTGGATTGTTTGAAGTTTATGTGCGGCTTCCTTATATTCATTAGGGGAAATAATAATTGCATTTTTTGTCGTTTTTTCTGAGGAGGTAACAAACTTAGAAGTAACTCCCATTTCAAATGTATACGATTGAACAATATACATGTCTCCCTTTAACAGAAATACAGGGAAACAAGTTACTTGAGCATATCGATCAAGAGAATCTCCCGAGATGATGAACTGAAGATTCTTTGAAGGAAAGGTTTGGGATATCTCGTTAGCTCTGATTGTAGAGTTCATTAAATACATATCAGATGAGATTGAAAATTCTTCTGGATCATTCACAGAAACAATATCTAGTTCCGTGATAGGAATGGGCTTCTGGGCTATTTCTAAAGGAATATTACCCAATGGCATTTTCGTAACATCCATTGAAATTGTCTTGATGTATGCAATAGTTTCGTTATCCCGCAATGGAATCCGAAAAGTATCCATAGGAACAATAGGTTGCTCTGGTTGATAATAGGATGGCAAAGAACCTAGAGCAATTCGATTTCCCATTTGGGAAGGTTCTACTCGAAGCAGGGAAGAAGAGTACTTCCTTCGAATGGTTTTGGTTCGAAGTATATGTTGGCCTAAAACATGAGTTTGTTCGCTGTATGGCAAAAGATCATACTGCTTTACCGAAGAGTGTGCGTCAACAGAAAAAGAAACATGGCCAAAACCCAAAAATATAACCAAAACTAGGGCGCAAAAGGATTTATACCACTTCATAAGAACCTCCAGGATGTAGAGTGTTCTCTTATTATACCTGTTTACAATCCCGAAATGGTAACAGATTCTGCATTTCTTTTGATTTTTCCTTTTGCATATGTCACATATAGGGTGGGTTCAATAAACACATTTCCCTGAGAATCCTTTTGGAATAATACACCATCTCTGCGGTATCTTTGCCCTTCTGAATTTTGGTATACATACCAGTTTTCGTTCAGTTGTGCCTCAAGGAGAATATCTTCAAAAGATAAGAAGTAGGTGTCTTTTTTATCTGATATTTCGCAAGGAAACATTGCTTCCATAAGCATACAGTCAATCCAACAATACAGTCTTTTTTCTTCAATTGTGCATGGATTTTTGGACCACACAACACCTTTCCAAGTATAAGCAAAAATGGATTGATCGTACAAGGTTACAAACTTTTCCTGTTGCACGCACTGTATGGGAAGATCTTTTTCAATTCCATCTACAATCACTTTTAAGATGATTGTTTTCTCTTCTTGGGGTGAAATCGATAATTGAATCACCTGGGATTGTTTTTGTTGTATTTCGCCTATGTCAATTTCTTCATCTGACGTGATTTGAAGTTCTGTAAAGGGAGCATCAATATAGATTCCAATTTGTTTGGTGACCTGCAATCCAGGATAATACTCGCATATGATGTGATCATTGGAAAAAGAAATATCTTCTTCAGAAGAAACACTACTCTCTTCCATCAATAGATTTTGCACACACACATTCCCCTCTAGAGGATCTATATACAGGATTTGATTTCCGTGAATATCCATGTCCCTTATGGAGGCTGCTCCTAATGAATCCTGAGATATCCAACCTGCAATGCCTTCCTTGTTGCAGGTAAAGATATTTTTACTGACAGAGTCATGGAAGTAAAAAGTTTCCCCATCAATAGACAAATGGTTCATTTGAAGAGAATTGACATATTGCGATCCGTCAAGGATTTTGGTAAAACCATTTTCTGGTGAAACAGTAAAAATGTCTTCATTAAAGGAATCAATGAAATAAACTATATTGTCAAAAACCGTCAAATCGAATGCAGACATAGGTGCATTTGCAGGATCTACCAATGCAAAAAATTGTCGATATGCCAGTTCTTCGGAAGAAAGATCAAACCAAAGCAGTGAATTTTTAAATGGATCATAGACAATCAAATAATCACTAGTAAAAGCGTATGTTGCAAATGCAAAATCGCCATCGCCTACATCAATTTGATAGTTTTTTCTATATGTTGGTTTTTCATCTTGAAAATCAGTAATGTCTAAACAAAACACTAGTTTTATTTCTTCTTCGCTATAATCAATATCTAGTCTCAATGAAGAGTAGGATTCTCCACTCCATGCATAACCCAGTAACATTGAGAACATTGGATTTGCTTTGGATCGAAGGGAGTGACGTACAATACGATCTTCTTTTACATACATTACATGTTCAGGATTTCCAGGTTCTGCTTGCGTACATACATAGCTATTTTGCTGAGGAATAATCTTGACTCCCTCTGGATTTGGAATCCAGTTTTTCAGACGCTTACAGTCCGAGATGTCTTCTTGGAGAGGATTCATGTTTTTGCCACCGTTGAAATCCATTTGCAGTATCTCTGTTGTAAATTCCAAGGATCCACCCGATTCTTCTTTAAGGATTCCGTAATGAGAAGACCCATCAGCTATATAAACCAAGTCTCCGCGAAGTCGGGCAAAAGAAGAATACTCATCCCAATCTTCCATATCGATGGTATCATTGGATAATATTCGAGAAACCGATAAGGGAATCCACTTTTCAACATCGCGGAGATTGTATATAGCCAGTTTTGTATTGTCTACGAATGTAACATTCGCAAAGGTATAGAAATTTTCTAGCATACATTGATGGAAGGAAAAATCTTCTGGATTGATCAATGTCAACATATCAAACAAGGTATAAACAGCGATATAAGAATCGGAACAAGCAAGGCTCAAGCCAAAATCAATACCAATGGTGTATAAATACTCCCCGGTGACAACATTGTAGACCATCAAGCCATACAGCGGACAGAGTACATACAATAAATCTCCCCGTACGAGCATTCCTTCAATGCGGTAAAAATTCCTCTTTTCTACAAGGAGGTTGTGGTTTTCATATTTAGGTATGAGTAAATCACATTCTTGGTTCTGGCGATGAATTCGATAGATTCCATTTCTATTGGGCAAAACAAAATAGTCGGAGTGAACTGCAAAAGAAAAACCTTCAGGATCAAAGGATAAGGATTGATGAGGAAAATCTTCAGGATAAGGAGTAAAAGATATCTTTTCCTCACCTTGATATTGGTGTATTCCAAATTTTGTTGCTACAAACAATCCATCTTTCGTTTCTTGACAGGATAGCACATAGGAGGGTATATCTGCCTTAGCTGTAAACAATTCAGTTTTCTGAATGGAAGAAGTAGATCGAATGAAGGCCATTGGTTCTCCCTTCACTGAAGAAGGTTTATATGCATTCAATGAAACTACTTGCGATACTCCATCCCAATCAATTTCTGCACCAAAGCATTCTGCGATGAATCGCAAAGGCACCATCGTTCTACCGTTTATTATGATTGGAGGAGAATCAAGTTGAATTGACTTTTCTTCACCGTCGACAACTTTGGTAGCTTCTGAATTTCCAATTTGAAGCTTGATGGAACGGTCGATGTAGTGAATTTTGATTGTCTGTGTTTTAGCTTCCCACTCTACTTTTGCACCAAATCCATCTGCAATCACAGAAATTGGGACAACGGTACGACCTGCTAAAATGACAGGTGGTGAATCAATCTTTTTAGATTCACCTTGAGTCATAATATGACCATCTCCGATGTGAAGATACATCTCGCATGGTTCATACCACTTTATAGGAATCTCCAAGGTTTTTCCCCGGACTTCGTCAAATTCAAGGTAACAGCATAAAGTATCAGGAGCATCTGAGGATTGAATATGAGCCTGGAAATCACCGCTTTGGTCTATTGGTATTGTTTGCTCTCCAACACAAAGGTGAGATCCAGGAAAACCTTTTCCCGAAAGCTTGAATGAATCACCAAACGCATAGATTGGTTTTCCTTCTTCCCACTGATCCAGAATAATGACTAGATCGGCTTCAGTTGGACTTGGTTGCTGGGCGATATAGCGTAAAGAATATTGGTCAAGTGTTTCTAGTGTTTGATCACCCGTCATTAAAGCAAATTCGTGAGAGCAAGTACCAACGTGAGTACTATGCAAAGAAGCTTCTATTACTTTTCGCTGATGTGGCTCAAGAGTTCCAACAGGAATTTTCTTTTGATCGTTTACTTGTAGCCATAGATCATTTGCTGGTAAGTTGCTATGATTAACTACTTCAACGCACCACGAGGTTTCTTCAAACGCTTGGATTGAGGATGAAGTATTTTTTGGCTCTACTACTCCGAAAGATACATTTTGAGTTGGATCAAACAAAGACAGTACTAAATCATGAAACAGAGCAAACGTTTCCGATGATTCTGTAAAGTATCGATTATACATAAGCCCAGTAAACAAGAAGATATTCTCATTGTTTTGAATCAATGCCAATCCATTTTGAGATCCTGTTCCCACTATTTTTGCATTATCGACAAGATGAGCGGATGTCCATTTTTGCTGCCCTAACACTTCATCTTTGGGAACCAGTGAATACTGGTTATCGATTTGATAACTGGTTTTTTCACTGTGGAAAAGAGGTTTTGACAACTGAAATTCCGCATTTGACTCGTCGTTTATCTCTTCTGCAACAAATACTTCGGGGCGTATTCCCCAAAAGGTTTGTAGGGAGGTGTTTGTCATGTTCATCTGTTCATTGCCCGTAATGGTGGAGTGAATTCCAAGAATTTTTCCTCCGTGTTGGGTGAATTTTTCCAAATCAGGGAGAATAAAGTTAAAAT
Organism: Calditrichota bacterium; assembly: GCA_036725105.1. Classification (GTDB taxonomy): domain Bacteria; phylum Caldisericota; class Caldisericia; order UBA6126; family UBA6126; genus JAGLCW01. Next base: position 10,174 of record DAIMET010000010.1, on the reverse strand, counting down.
CCGCTCTCATCCAAAAGGTTTCAAACAGCACAAGGGCATCAAATCCTAACAAGTCATAGCTGGTGCGACCTTTGGAATCGTGAATTAATTCAATGATCTGTACTTCGATGGATTGGTTCTCTGAAGCAAATTGTTTGTTGAGCTTATCCAACGACAAAAGACCTTCGGCAAAACTGGGATAGTATTCTCCAGAACTAAGAATGCCCACTCTGCAAATAGGTTTTTCTTGAATTTGATAAATGACAGTCTGTTGATTATCTTGGGAGTATGTTTCTCCAGAAAGAACGGGTACATTGATTTGAACTGTGTATTCACCATTTGCAGGGAACTGGTACTCATGAATCAGAGTTTCAGAAAAATCTCGAGAAATATAGGGGAAGATTTTTTCGGTTTTGTCACCACTGGAGAATGTAATCTCAATGGAAGCATTTTTTACAGGATGAATACCTTCATTCTTTACCTCTACTACTCGAGCTCTATTTTCATCTTTACGTAGAAGGGTAAGGTCGTAAGATTCTTGAAGAGAGAGATCGTAGTCATATCGACCATCAAAAACAATACGTTTTTCTTTAGAATCCTCTGTGCTATACCGTATCGTAGCATATGCTTTTTGCAAAAAGTCCAAGGTAGTACTGATTGTTTTTTGGTTTGCAGGTGGCAATGTACCACTACTAAGCAGACTTTTCTCTTCATCCTCTAATGCAGCATAAATGTATTGAACAGATGGGGAATCCGTCTCAATCTCGCAATTTGGTTTTTGATCAATAGAAAGAATTGATGTTGTTGTACCGGTTATAGATGGATAAAGACCTTTGTCAAGGGTTATTGTAGGTACTTCATACGAAGGTTTTTCTTCAGGTAAAGGAATGCGGAGGGTTGGATCTCCCAATAATGTGAACCCAAACAGAGTTTTTATGTGAGGTGGTAACAGATAGTAGGAAGTCTGAATATCCAAAATATAATATTTTTCTAGTGCTTTCGTTGCCCAATCACCTAAAGACCCATCAGGGTATTCTTGAGAAGCAAGAAAAAAGTATTCGACAATGGCATCCATAAATCCTACATTAGAAATATCTTGGATATATTGGTCTTCTTTGATGCGATATCCTGCATAATTTACTCGAGCTCCACCTACATAGGCAATTCCAGCACCAGAAGAAGCCAGTACAGCTTCTGAAAAACTTGATGTATGTGTTTTACCAGATGGTGTTGTAAATCGAGTATCCCAGGCACCATTGCCACAAGCTTCACTTACAATAACAGGGAGCTGATTTTTTTGTGGAAGATTCAGTAAATCTGTACCATTAACAGCATCGTCTTCTAGCATAAATGCAGTTCCAGAACCGTGGCCCATATTCCAGACAAAAGTAAGGGGTTCTTCTTGAAGGGTGGATAGAAACTCTTCTTTTGTAAAAAGATCAGAGGTTTGAAATTTTTTGTCAATGGAAAACCCATTAAATGCATCTTTGTTAATCAAGCTACACTGGTGCAACTCACCAAAATAATCTCCTCTGAATGGATCTCCTCCAAACAGCGCAATGGCGTTGTTCCACAATTCTGGTTTTGCAAGAACTTCTCGATATCGTTTCATTTTGTCAATTTGGAATTGTGCTTCCTTCTTGCTTTGGACAGGCAAGCGCCCTACGGTCACTTCGAATGTTAGTGTATCGGTATAAAACGGAGAGGAATAGTAGATATCTGTGGGTACCCACTGATCAACATCATCAAGCATATCGAATGAAAACTCATAGTAAGAAGGAGGAATGTAAGAAGCATCTCCTAAAATTGTGAGATAATCAACTTCATCTTTTTGGAGCTTTTCACGAAGCATAGATCGTATACGTCCTGCTAAAACAGTATCATAGTGTTGTATGCTGCTACGCAATTCTTTTGAAATATCTGAAAAGCCATCATTGATAGAGGGATCTTCTGCTACAGGATAGGATTGTACATCCGCCAATGTAATGACAGAGGTTTCAAATCCATCTTCTTTTTGCATTTTAGCTAGTGCTAGTGCTTCTTCATACAACTCTTTTGGTGTTAAAATGATCGACGAATTGTCTTTTTCGTCCGGTCGATCTTCATCGTCAGAGGATTGCAAGCCTACTTCTAATTGCAATTCTGTAATGAGATATACATGGCCTTGGTATAGATAAATAGGATGAATATGCAGTACAAGCTGCTTTTTTTGCTCATCCATTGTAATAGCATGTTTTACATTGACGGTTGGAAATACTTGTGAGTACTCATGAATAGAAACCCATTCTCTTACAGGTTCTTCACGAGACATTCCTATTACACCTTTACTTTGTACATTTTCTTCCTTTAAAAAAGGAAGTTTGCTGTTCTCAAAGGAATCAGTAAACGTCTTTGCTTCTGGTGCACAGGCAAGAGTATCTTGCTGAAGTACAATTTTTTTCGCTTTTACGTGTTTTGTGAGAATATAACTGGGAATTTCATTATTTTGTATGTCTATGTTTCTTGTTATGATGGGCAAAATGGGTTTTCCCGGATGGAATACATACGAACAATCTTCCATCTGAAAATAAACTCCATTGGTTTTTTGAATAACCTGTAAGGAGTCCGAAATATTGAATTTCAAAGGAATTGTCCGAGAAGCACTGGATTGATCAGAGCAATCGTTGGGTAATATGAGAAATGAAAACGGTTTCGTTTGGGCGGTAAGATTTGTTGGAAACAAGGAAACCATTGAAAACATAACAGATAAACAAACACAAAGAATAATTCGATAAAATTTCATCTACTCCCCCTAAAAAAAATAATTCAATAAAAGCTATCATAGAAAATATTTATGATTGTGCAATAAATTGATATACTTCCAGCGATTTTTTTTTCAAATGTATCCCGATTACTCCTCCCTTAGGCATTACTGCAACGGGATGAAGGGGAATCTGGGGTAGCGTCAAATACTGTACAGAAACTTTTGGAGATTGCTTCTGAAGATCCCCTATAATACCTATAGTACGAGAATCCACCCAATAATATATGGAACCATATTGATCACATCCGATCAAACCTCCACTACTCCAATTTGGCTCATTAAGATCCAATTTTGTAATCGATTGGATAGAATCATTTTTGTAACAAATTTGTTGCAATTGAAAAGTAAGGTTTTCATGGATCACCTTAAGAGGTAAACTCTTCATTTTCGTTTCCCAGTGAAAGGAAAAACAAGAATCCTCTTCGGTTGGATCAAAAACCTGCAGCACTCTTGCGACTTTGTTTACGTATAAACCCATTTTGCAGGAAGGTTGCAAAGGAACATCAAACAGTCCTTTGGACAATTCGTGGTCCAATTCTTCTACTGGAAACAAATCTATACCAGGTTTGGAACGATCCATAGAAGTTTTCACTTGAACTTGAATTCGAAAGACAGGACCAGGGAGTACGGAAAAAAAAGGATCTACTTGTAGCAATCGTTTTGGATTATAAAATATATAGCCAATATCGAAACAACCCTGATAATCTCCCTCTTCGCTATAGTAAAGAATCCTTTTTTGACGAGTGTCCATTACATAGAAGGTGCCATCTTCTGTCTTTTGAAAAGTAAATCCAACCAAGGCAGGAACATCACTAATTTCTACACGGCGTAATTCCGATAAAGAAATGTCGCGAATAAATTCCCCTTTACTTGATATTTTCACCAATCGAGGCCCGTATCCATCGGTGATCCAAAAAGATCCATCTTGATTTGCTTGTATTTGTGTAGGGATTGCACCAGAAGATACTCCGTTACAAGCATCCGGGTCATATCCTTTCAAACCAATTCTGGCTTCTCCCACTCCCCAAGATAAAGAAAAGCTAGGTTTTTGTTGAGAACAATCAAGCGTCAGTAAGGAATCTCGCTGGGGAATGGTCCCAATAATTTCCACAATGGAGGGTTGTTGAGTGTCTGATGGAAGTGAATCCGAGTTTTGGATTGAACTATTTTCTTCCACTATCTGCGATGGTGGTAGAAATGGATATGCAATAAATAGACAGACCATAAAAAGTACAAGTAGAATTTGCTTCATATTTTACTCAACAAGGGACAATCGAACTATATCCCATGTATAGACAGAACGGAATTCAGATAGAGAAGTTTCAACAACTTTTTGCAGTGTGTTGGTATTGTATTGATAATTAGTAAACCATGCACTATGAATAATAGATGTGGTAGGAATCGAAATTCCTTTTTGAGAAATCACACCAAAATGAACTACAATCCCATCTCTTTTTAACACCATGACATCTCCTGGAAGTACTTGGTCAAATGACAATGCTCCACGATAATCTCCGCTTGCAATCACAGTTGCTGTTCGCCAATTCCACTGTAATCCTGAATAATAGCAGCATTGCTCAAGAAGACCAGAACAGTCCACTCCTGTCCAATAAGAAGGACTTTCCATTCCTCTGGGACGATCCCATATAGATTCTCCCTCGTCGAGATTCACAGGGTGCATAACACTTTTATTCTCAATCATTTCTTGAAAATGATCAGGTACTCGATCAAAGACAGAGTTGTTCTTGTTTAGTTTCACTGAAATACTCTGTAAAGATTCTTTTCCACCCCATGTATAGGGAGCACCAAAATTAACAAGATCAGAAATGTAGAACATCTCTGGTGGATACTTCCTTTGATTCCCCTCAATAGGGGACAGATAGTCTTCGATGTAAATTCGTCGCTGCCAGGGAATAGCAAGCTCTTTAAACATGACTGCGAAATCTTTAAAAGCGAGATGTGGATTTTGATACTGAAACTGAATAAGAGTTTTTGATTGAATCTGCAAAACAACAGGTTGGTGAATTGGAGTTTGTATTTGGACAACGCCTGGTATGTCATTTTTGATCGTACATGGTTGCATGCTTTGTATAACTTCAATGTGCATACTCGTGTCTGCAGAGCGAAAAATAGCGTCATTACCAGAAAAGACATAAACATTGACAGAAGAGGTTGTTGTTTGAATGCTGCCAGGAAGAATCCAAGGATTGTTTTCAATGGCGAATGAATGATATGAAAAAGATCCTACAATGCAAACGAAAAAAAATACTACAAAGATGGATAAGAAACGCTTCACTACGATTGCCGGGTGATTTCTTTCCATTGCTCCTCAGAAATAGGGGATGGCTCTCTGGTTAAAGGACTAGCTCCTTTTGTGTTCTTTGGAAAGGCAATAACATCTCGCAACGATGCACTTTGAGTTAACAGCATGGTAATTCGGTCTACTCCAAGTGCAAATCCAGCTTCTGGTGGAGCTCCAGAGGATAGTGCATGCAACAAGTATCCAAACTGTTCTTCAATTTGATCCTGAGGCACACCAATTAGTGAAAATATGCGTTTTTGTAGTTCGGAGTCTACTATTCTTGCGCCTCCAGAACCGAGCTCAAAACCATTTAAAACCATATCGGAAGAGCAGCTTTGAATCAAAAGGGGGTTGGTGTCAATATGCTGATGAAATTGCTCCATGTTGGGCAAGGTAAATGGGTGTTGGGCTGAGTCAAGACGGTTCTCATCTTCATTCCACAAAAACAAAGGGAATTGATTGATCCAGAGGAAGTGAAGTTCATTTTTGCGATATGGTTGTGCTTCAAGAATAGACTTACCAATCATGGTTCGAGCTCTTCCAAGGGATTCCAAAACATCTTTTTCTGTTCCGATCGCAAAAAGTATAGAATCTCCTTCTACGCTATCCATTTTTTCTGCGATGCGAATTTTGTCTGCTTCATTGAGAAAATTAAGTCCTACTCCATCTGGTTTGTGTTTAACATAAAAGAATGTTACTTTTGGGTTTTCTAATTCTTGCAAAAAGGCATCTGATTCTTTTCTAGACAAATTCATAAAAGCCTTGTCTATGTGCAATGCAGCAATCGTATTTCCCTCTTCAGTGGCCGCATAAAACATTTTGTAATCAGGGTTTTTAAATTCATCTTTAAAATGGACGATGGGTACATGATATCGTAAATCTGGTTTGTCAGTACCGTATGTATGCATGGCTTCTTTGTAGCTCATTTTCAAAAATGGTAGAGTGATATCTTGATCAAGACAGTTTTTGACAATTTGTTGCATCAATCCTTCAAGAATATGGTGGAGACTCTCTTCGTCCGAAAAAGCCATTTCCAAATCAATCTGAGTGAATTCAGGTTGACGATCCAATCGGAAATCCTCATCTCGAAAACATCGACAAATTTGGAAATACCGATCTATCCCTCCCACCATCAGCATTTCTTTATACAGCTGTGGAGATTGAGTTAATGCATAAAACTTTCCGGGGTTCATTCGAGAGGGAACTAAGAAATCACGGGCACCTTCTGGAGTGCTTTTCCCCAAATATGGTGTCTCTACTTCTGTAAATTGATGATGAGAAAGATATTTTCTGGTTGTTTGTAAAAGTGTATGACGCATACGAATATTCGAATACATTTTGGGATTTCGAAGATCAAAATATCGGTACTTCATACGCAAATTTTCATCCACTTCCATTGACTTTCGTACTTCGAATGGAGAATGTTTGCATATATTCAACACCTGCATGCTGTCCACATGAATCTCAATACGGCCTGTTTTCATACTAGGATTGATTTCTTTTTCATTCCTAGCTGCTACAATTCCTTGCACCATTATAACGTCTTCGTTGTTCAGTTCGTGAGCTTTTTGGATAAGATCAGGGGATGAAAAAACAAGTTGAACTACACCCGTATGATCGCGAAGTAAAACAAATGTGACGCCACCAACTTCTCTGGTTCGATCTACCCAACCTGACAATGTGATGGACTTGGAATTCCACTTTTCTGTTATGAGACCACAGTATTCATCTCTAAAATTCATTCAAATCCCCTTTTAAAAAATATGTAGTGATGGACTCGAAATCTAATTCTTTGTTCTGACGTGTTTGTAAGTTCCGGATCGATACAATTCCAGTTTTCTCTTCCTCTTCACCAATTACTATCAGGTATTTGGCATTCCTCTTTTCAGCTGTCTCAAATACCTTTTTCATGCCTTTGCCTTCAAAGTCCACCAAAACATTGATGCCATGATATCGAAGATCCTGGGCAATTTGTAAACTTTGTGCAGCAGTGGTGCCACCGAAATTAGCGATATAAAGCATGGGGTCAACATCTCGAAGTTCCAGCTCAGATCGTTTTGTTTCAAGAAGCATAGTAATGCGCTCTAAGCCCATAGCAAAACCAATTGCTGGCATGGAAGGTCCATCCAATTCTTTTTCTAGCAAACCATCGTATCGACCACCGCCAAGGACTGTGCCTTGCGCTCCTAGATCTCGAGAAATGAATTCGAAAACAGTCTGTGTATAATAATCCAGTCCTCTAACTAATTCATGGTCAACAACGTAAGGAATTTCGAGAGTATCTATGGTCTCTAATACACTTTGAAAATGTTCCTTGCAATCATCGCACAGATAGGGTTGAATTTTTGGAGCCTGTGCAACACAGTTTTTGCATTCTGGTTTTTTGCAATCTAAGATACGGAGAGGATTTGTTTTTAACCGGACGCGGCAATCTTCGCATAAACTACTTTCAAAAGATTGGAAGTAGCGTATCAAAGCTTCACGATACTCTTTTCTACATTGATCACAACCTAAAGTATTGATGTGCAAGGATAAAGAAGAAAAGTGTAATTTTTTTAAAATGGTGTGAGCAAGTGAGATCATTTCTGCATCTGATGAAGGAGATTTGCTTCCAAAGCATTCAACTCCAAACTGTGAAAACTCTCGATATCTGCCTTTTTGTGGTTGTTCATAGCGAAACAATCGCTGCAGGTAAAATACTTTTACAGGTTTTGGCCAAACGGTCATTTTTGCTTCCAAAAAAGCTCGACATATTCCCGCTGTGCCCTCTGGTATTAAGACAAGATTTCTACCTGCTTTATCCACAAGGGTATACATCTCTTTGGTGACGATGTCTGAGGAGTCTCCCACGGAATGGATAAACAATCCTGCTTCTTCTAGAATTGGTGTAGTCATTTCACCATATCCAAACGCATAGGCTGTGTTTTTCACAATATTAATAATGGATTCTCGGAGAATCCATTCCTGAGGTAAAATATCACGCGTACCTTTAACTCGTTTGTATTTCATAGAATCATTTTACTTTATCATAGCGGTGTTGCAACTGTGAAAAATATTTCTAAACGGGCTTGCATAGAATTGATTTTTATGCTTCTTTCATTTTATAATATACCCATCTGAATTCTAGCCATGGCATTTTGCACAAACGAGGTAGTATGAAAAAGAAAGTTGTTGTAATCACGCATATTCCTGCACCTTATCAGGTGGCATTTGCAAAATCAATGCATTCGATCTTTGATGTTGAGTTTTGGTTTATGCAGTCAATTGCAGATTCAAATCGACCTTTTTATTGGGAACAACCCCTTCCTGAATATTGCAAAATTCTACCCACATACTTGAAAAAAGGTCAATTTTTTTATTGCCCTACCATCACCAATCACATGAAAAGATTTCGACCAGAATGTTTAATACTCCATGGAAGATGGAACAATCTTTCGTGGTATCCAGCGTACAGGTGGGCAGTTAAGAATCACGCCAAAGTACTAATGGGACCATTTGAAATGCCGGTTGCACAAAATGGAATCAAGGAGTGTATACGTAGAGTCTTTTACAAGAAAATTGATGGCATTTTGTGTTCTGGTTACAAAACCCTGGATTATTACCGATTCAAATCCAAAAGAGTATATCTTTTTGGTTATGCAGCAGATATAGGACGAGAATTGGAACATCCGGTTCGCAATCCATCCAAAACTGTTACCTTTTTGCATAGCGGGAGTATGAATGAAAGATTCCGCATTCATGATATTCTTGATGCAATTGAAGAAGCATACTTGCATCAACCCAACATACGCCTTGCATTATCTGGCAATGGACCCGATCGAGAATTATTGGAAAAGCGTATTTTATCCTCTTCAATACTGTCAACCATTACTACATGGATTGATGTTAACTCTTGGGAAGGTGTGCAAGATGTGTATCTGCAGGCTGATGTTCTCATTAGTTACCCCTCCTATGCAGGCTGGGGTCTTACGATCCCTGAGGCTATGGCATCGGGAATGGGGATTATTTCTGGTATCAACGTTACTTCTGCTCGAGAACTTTTGATTCCAAACCACAATGGATATTTTGTAGACACAAAGAGGGAGTTAAAGGAGGCGATTCTTCGTTACGCAACCAATCCTTCATTAATCCAAAATCATGGAAAAATGAACAAAGAAATTGCCGTTACAGAAGGAACAGATAAAAAAGCCTTGCGATTACAGAAAATTCTAGAAGAATTGTCTTACGAAAAAAGTGAGATTGATAAAGCTTGAGCAATAGCTTTTGGTGAGAATGAAGGCTGGTTCAATTTCTGGTGAATGACTTCTTCGGGCGAGAGAGGAACGTGGATAAAAAGCCCCTGCAAGCTATGCATATGACACAAATGAAGCGTCCAATAATAAGAAAAATTGCATACATACATTCCTGCATGAAAAGATGGACTGCATGGTATTTGTTGAGTTTGCAAGCAATGTAGGATACCTTCAATATCCATGGAAGTTCGATATGCTGTAGGCCCATCAGTAAGAATTGGTTGAAAACATGGTTGGTTGCCTTGATTGTCAGGGATCCGAGCCCAGATTTCATTAAGGGCATAACATTCAATTTGCACTTGGGTGGACCCCGCAGCAACACCGATTCCTATGATTCGATCTGGTTTTGTTGTAATAAAAGCAGAAAGAAGCTCTTTCTGACATTGAAATGTCACTGGTAATTCCAAGTACTCACAGTTAATGGTATTCTTTTGTATTTCCTGTGCTATTTGCGCAGCAGGATTTATTTTTAAGCCACCAAAAGGAGCAAAGGAATATAGTAAAGTTTTACTCATTCATAAACTCCTCAATCTGACGATATGTCAATTCTTTCGCAACATCGAAACCATTTTCGGTTACATTTTGGTACCATTCCATTGTGGTCTTTAGAGCTTTATCAAGCATCCATGTTGGCTTCCATTGTAACAAGGTAATGGCTTTATGTATATCAAGGTGTAATAAATTGGTTTCATGGTAGAGTTTGTCGGTTGCTACCTGATATGTATGATTGGGCCAATAGTGAATACATGTTTGGACAACTTCTTCTACGGTGGCTACATCTACTTCTCTAGGGCCAAA
>DAIMET010000009.1:0-50345 GCA_036725105.1 Calditrichota bacterium | reverse complement strand
GAAGCAAAGCCTCGTGAAAACAGAGATCGCGACAACCGCGGCGGTGGTTTCCGTGGTGGTAACCGCAATCGAACCTGGTAGTTAACTAAGACTATCACATTATTCTGAGACCAAAAACGGTAGGTTTTAAACCTACCGTTTTTTTTTTTTTTCAAAAAAACATTCCATTTCTCTGTAATTTCTTTACAGAAGTGCAAACCATGATACGATTAAGAAAAGGTCTTTTACGAGTTCGCTTCTTCCTTTATATGTTTTACCTCAGAAAGGAGGAGTATCATGACATTCTTAATTGTCCACGGGTATTATCTTCAAGGAGCAGGAAGTAACTTCTTTGTGTATCATACATGTAAAAGCCTTGTTGAACTTGGTCACGATGTAATACTAGTGTGCCAAGAAACCGCTGTGTGGGACTATGACATTATTACCGAAGTATGGGATTATTTGCCTGATCAAAATCAATTTAATCTTACTTTGAAACGAGAACAAAAACACAAAGGTCGTTGTGTGTTATATCGCCCGTTTATTGGGAAAAATCTCCCTGTTTTTACCTACGAGGATCATCAGCCCTTTATTTCACGAGAATTGTGCTATATGTCTGATGAAGATATTACTACCTATGTGAATTACAATGTTCATGCTTTAGAGGATATTTTTCAACATCATTCTATCGATGTTCTTTGGGCCCATCACTGTATACTCCAGCCCTATATTGTATCAAATGTCACTACGATTCCAGAAACTTGTTATCGCATTGCAACCATTCATGGTAATGCAATTCAGTGTATACAAAAGAAAAAAACACTGATTCGATATGCCATCGAAGGTTTAAAGAGTTTTCATCATATATGTTTTACTTCTCCAGAAATTCAAAAAGAATTCACAAGCTTGTTTCAGGAGATTGTCATACAAGATAAAAATGAAGATATAAATCAATGGGAAAACCGAATGTCTATCATTTTTCCCGGAATTGATACCGATTTATTTCATCCAATAGAAAAAGAGACTTCTAAAGCACGTGTTTTAGAGGAAGTATTGCAGCTCACAAAATCTCAAACGCAAGTTGGACCAACCGTTTTAAACGAAGATCATTATTGGGATACTGATGTGCTGGAAATATTTCGATTGAGTACGATTAACACTCAAACCCATCCTATGATATTGTTTTTTGGAAGATATATTTGGACAAAAGGGATTCAAATGCTTGCTATTGCAATTCCTTTAATCTTACAGAAGCATCCCAATGCAAGATTTGTTTTTACTGGATACGGTCCTACCCAAACCTATGCTGAAACCTTAATATCCTATTTACACCATGGACGTCAAGAGCTCTTTCTAGAATCGATTCAAAACCCAGATCTCTGGGATGCACAAATTGAGCACTATACGACCACGTATCTGCGTTCTTTTTTACATTGGATGGAAGATCCAGCATTTCGTGATCATTATTTTCATGCTGCAAAAAATGAAATTCAAAAAGCAGTGTATTTTACCGGATATTTGGACCAACCTATCATCAGTAAATTGATTCGATGTGCTGATGTTTCTGTCTTCCCTTTTTTAATACCAGAAAGCTTTGGTGGTGTTACCCTTGAATCTTTAGGAAGCGGTGTTGTTCCGCTGATCTCGGATCAATGTTCATTTGTCGATTTTATCCCTTTGTACCAAGGATTGATGAAGAAATATCTTCCAAATCTTTCTTATCAACCCATATCCCTTGATGATGAGTTCATTATCTCACTTAGTAGAATGGTGGTTCATATATTGGATCAGATTAGCACACTTACAACAACTGATAAACAAACTCTTCGAAAGGACTTGCACAACAAAACAACAGAGTATTTTTCCTGGGAGAGCATGATTCTGAAATACATGAAATTGTTAGGTCTTTGAAGCAATACAAAACAAATAAAAAAAGCCTCCCTAGGGAGGCTTTTTTTATTGGATACTAAACTAACAGAAGGTTAGTTGTTTTCTTTTTCTAGCTTGTACATATCGCGATCTTCATAAGATGTGTGCAGAAGTTCATGAGAAAGGTGTGAGTTGGGCTTTTCAAAGAATTTTTCATATATTCGTTTGATTTCTGGGTTGTCATGTGATTTGCGAATTGTTAAAGCTTCGTCTTGAGAATAGATCGCAGCAGCTCTTTTTTGGCAAACGTCTGGATCATTGCTGATAGGTTGTCCTCCACCATTTAAACAGCCACCAGGACATGCCATAATTTCGATAAAGTGGTAGGGACTAGTACCATTGCTGACTTCTTCTAGAAGAATTCGTGCATTACCTAATCCAGAAGCAATGGCTACTTTAGCAGTGATTTCTTTCCCGTCAGCGGATACCATAGGAATTTCAGCCTTACGAATTCCCTGCATTCCTCGAACGATTTCTAATTCTACTTTTGGAAGTGCTTTACCGGTGACAACTTCGTATACGGTACGAAGAGCAGCTTCCATAACTCCGCCTGTTGCTCCAAAGATGACAGCAGCACCAGTAGATTCACCTAAAGGAGAGTCAAAGTTTTCTTCGGGAAGATGTTGGAAATCAACACCAACTTCTTTCATCATGCGAGCAAGCTCACGGGTAGTGATAGCTACATCAACATCTTGGAAGTGATCTTCTTCTTTTAATACTAATTTTTCTTGCCAATAATCGAATGCATCATCGTGTTCTGGTCGTTGGCACTCGTACTTTTTAGCTGTACAAGGCATTACAGAAACACAGATTACATCTCTTGGGTCAAGATTTTTCTCTTTTGCATAATATGTTTTGGTAACAGCACCAAACATTTGCTGCGGGGATTTACAGGAAGAAAGGTTGGGGAGACATTTTGGGAAGAAATGTTCAATAAATTTAATCCAGCCAGGAGAACATGAAGTAATAAGAGGTAAATGGGCTTCTTCTCCGCTTAAGACTTTTGTCAATCGTCCGATAAACTCTGTCCCTTCTTCTAAAATAGTGAGATCAGCGGCAAAGTCTGTATCGAATACTGCATCAAAGCCCAAACGACGAATACCAGCAGTCATTTTTCCTGTGACTAAAGAACCAACGGGCATACCAAATTCTTCACCCAAAGCAACTCGGACGGCGGGGGCAGTTTGAATCACAACATGTTTTTTAGGATCTGCAATATAGTCCCATACGCGTTCAACATCGCTTTTTTCAGTGAGTGCTCCAACGGGACATACTTTTATACATTGTCCGCAATTGGTGCAATAGGTTTCACCAAGCCCTTTGTCCATAAAACAGCTAACTTTGCTATTGATTCCTCTACCAGCAATTTCTATTACATTAACAGATTGAACTAACTCGCATTCTTTTACGCAGCGACGACAAAGAATACACTTGTTTAAATCTCGAACAATAGCTGGTGATGTTTCATCAAGGGGGAGATCCAATTCTTTGGTTGGTTCAAAAGGAGTGTCATCAATACCTAAATCGTAGGAAATTTTACGTAACTCACAGATTTCACTAGCAGCACAGTTGAGACAGTCTTTTGGATGGTTGGCTAAAATGAGTTCTAAAATTGTCTTTCGAGCTTGACGGACACGAGATGTGTTGGTTTGGATGTCCATTCCGTCGTAAACTTGTGTTATACAGGCACGTTGGAGTGTTCGAGATTTAGCAACCTCGACAACGCAAATACCACAAGAACCTTCCTCGCAAAGGTTTTTCATGTAGCATAATGTTGGAATCGAAATACCAGCTTGACGGCAGGCTTCAAGTATTGTAAGACTGCTATCTACAGAGTAATCGTTACCATTGATTTTGATGTTTACAATCTTGTTTTCCACAGCTTCAATCCTCCTCTGTGAAGTTCATATTACATACCCCTGCGGGGCAGTTATTATTATGGATGTGCTCTATAAACTCTTGGTGATATTTTTTCAAGGCTTGTTTTAATACTGAGGGCGCAGTTTGTCCTAGTGGACAGAAAGAAGAATCCATCATGGTCTGGGAGATTTTTTCAAGGTGATCTAAATCTTCAGGTAGACCATTTCCTGTAGCAATCATTTCTAGAAGGTGGCATATTTGAGCAGTACCTTCTCGGCAAGGAGTACATTTACCACAAGATTCATGGCGGAAGAATTCAGCGATATTCAGACAAATGTCAACAATACACCTTGTTTCATCCATCACTACAATGGAACCAGATCCGGGACCTGCCTCGATTTGAGCTAATGAGTGAAAGTCAACTGGTGTTGTCAGTTCTTCAGGAACAAGCAAGGAGCCAGAAGATCCGCCAAGGATAATACCTTTGAGTTGTCGATCATAGCGAACACCGTGACCGATGTTTTGTACAATATCCCCAACAGAAGTACCAAAAGGAATTTCAATAGTACCCTTCCAGTTTACATCTCCCATCAGAGAGAATAGTTTAGTGCCTCGAGAACCCTCGACGCCAATGGACTGATACCAGCTACCACCGTGGGAGATGATGGCAGGAACATTTGCAAAGGTTTCCACATTGTTTACCAGGGTGGGTTTTTGCCATAGACCTTCTGAAGGTGGATAAGGGGGTTTTTTTCGTGGTTCTCCGCGTTTGCCTTCTATGGAGTTAATCAAGGCAGTTTCTTCGCCACAAACATAAGCTCCTGCTCCTGCATGAATGCATAGTTCAAAGCTGAAATCTGTACCAAGAATATTTTTTCCTAGAAAACCATATTCATAACAATCGTCAATAGCCTTTTGAAGCCTTTGAATGGAAAGAGTATATTCCCCTCGAATGTAAATGTAACCATGTGTTCCACCAATTGCATACGCGGCAATGATCATTCCTTCGATCATTTTGTGTGGATCACCTTCCATAATCTCTCGATCTTTAAATGTTCCTGGTTCTCCTTCGTCTGCATTACAAATTACGTATTTCTCAGAACCAGGATTTGGTCGAGTAAATTGCCATTTTAAACCAGTAGGAAAACCAGCTCCGCCCCGGCCGCGTAATTCAGAAGTTTTCACTTCTTCAATGACATTTTCGGGGGTCATTTCGAAAAGAGCTTTTTCAAGAGCAATATATCCATCGGCGGCAATGTATTCTTGAATGTTTTCAGGGTCGATTTTACCAACGTTTTTCAAAAGAATTCTTTTTTGAACGTCCAGGTTCATTTGATTTTCGCTAGTACGTTCTTCCATGGTGACTTCTTTTTGCTCCATGGGATGAGCTAATGCTTTTACAATACGACCTTTCAAGAAGTGTTCTTTGACAATATCTGGTACAGTACTTACTAAAACGGGACAATATATGATATTGTCGGGGTAGATTGCAATAGCAACTTGATCTTTATCACTAAAACCTAGTGAACCAGTTGGTATGACTCGAATTTCGTCTTCCAAACCAGCCAATCGAATTTCTTCATTAAGGGCTTCTTCAACTCTTTTTGCACCAGCCATTATACTTCTAGTATCTTGAGCGACAAGGACATGCATTCTATAGAATTTCATTATTTGCCCTCCTTGTAAGAATCAATGATTTCATCAATACGATCTTCGGTCAGATTTCCAAATGGGACATCATCGATCATCATAGCGGGAGCAACAGAACACATCCCTAAACAGCTACTCAATTCGAGAGTGAAAAGACCGTCGGTAGTTGTTCCACCAACAGGTGTTCCCAATTTGCTTTCTAAATAATGAACCAAGCTTTTTGCATTGGCCATATGACAGGATTGATTCTCGCAAATACGGATGATGTGTTTACCGCGAGGTTGTGTTGAATACATTGTGTAAAACGTTTCAACTCCATAGACTTTGGCTGGGCTATACCCATGCTTTTCAGATAGCTCCACCACTTTTTTTGGCGGTAAGTGGTGATTCTTGTCTGCATCTTGGATGTCATGTAATTGTTCAAGAAGATGCTTTTTTTCTTCCACGACGTGGTTCCTCCTTGTTAGTTGATGTTTTTTTCATAGTACAAACCCCTGCGGGGCATACTTTTTGGTCAATGTGAGCTTCGTATTCATCACGAAACCAACGAATTGTAGACAATACTGGATTTGGAGCACTTTGACCAAGACCACATAAAGAAGTGTCTTGTATCACTTTACCAAGATGCTCCAGCATCTCAATATCACCAGGTTTTCCCTCACCACAAGTAATTCGATCAAGGATATCATACATTTGTTTTGTGCCTTCTCGGCAAGGAGTGCACTTTCCGCATGATTCATCAACTGTGAACTTCAGGAAAAACTTAGCAATATCTACCATACAACTAGATTCATCCATTACTATAAGACCACCAGATCCCATGATTGCACCGAGAGTGTTAAGGTGTTCATAGTCAATAGAAACATCTAGTTGGGAGGATGGGATAACTCCTCCGGATGGTCCTCCAATTAATGCTCCTTTAAAAGTTTTTCCTCCCGGGATTCCACCACCAATATCAAATATGACTTCTTTCATTGAAATTCCTAATGGAACTTCAATTAAACCAGTTGTATTGACGTGTCCAGCCAGTGAAAAAACTTTTGTTCCTCTGCAGCCTTCTTTACCTATGGCATTGAAGAAAGAAGATCCTTTGGATAGGATAACGGGAATATTCGCGAATGTTTCAACATTGTTGATCAGTGTGGGTTTGTTGAACAATCCTTTTGTTGCAGGATAAGGTGGTTTTTTTCTTGGTTCGCCACGCTTTCCTTCTATGGAGTTTAGTAATGCGGTTTCTTCACCACATACAAACGCTCCAGCTCCAATGCGAATTTGTAACTGAAATGAGAAATCGGAACCGAGGATATTGTTCCCCAAAAGACCAGTACTTTTTGCTTGCTGGATAGCTTTTTGAAGTCTTTGAATTGCCAATGGATATTCTGCTCTGCAGTAGACATAACCTTGGTTTGCTCCAACAGCATAACCAGCAATAGCCATACCCTCAATAAGAGTATGAGGATCTCCTTCTAATATGGATCGATCCATATATGCACCAGGATCTCCTTCATCGGCATTACATACAACGTATTTTTCGGTTCCTTTAGCTTGGGCAGTTAGTTTCCACTTTAATCCAGTGGGGAAACCTGCTCCGCCGCGCCCCCTTAGACCAGATTTTTCAATTTCATCAATCACTTGATCAGGAGACATTTCTTCCAAAGCTTTGGCTAAACCTGTGTAACCATCATAGGCAATATATTCTTGGATATTTTCAGGATTGATGATTCCACAGTTACGAAGCACAATTTTAGTTTGTTTTGCAAAAAATGGTACTTCATGTAGGGTAGGAAAATGACCTTCTTCCTTTTTCCACATGAATTTTTCCACTTTTCTGCCTTTTAAAAAGTGTTCTTGAACAATTTCTCTTGCGTTCTCTGGTTTCAGATTGATATACAGGGTTCCTTCTGGGTAAATTACCATCATCGGTCCCATTTCACAGGCACCCATACAACCAGTTTCTACAATTTGTACTTCATCTTCGAGCCCATGCTTTTGGATTTCTTTGCGTAGTGCTGTTTCAAAATCATTTCCACCAGCGGAAATACATTGACCGCCAGCGCAAATAAGAGCATGAATTCGATAAATTTTCATTATTTTTCGTTCCTTGCTATTACCCATTCGCTAATGATCTGTCCGTTGATAATGTGTTGTGCAACTATCTGACGAGCCATGTCAGGGGTAACTTTTCCATACGTAGTTTCGTAACCATCGCGTTCAACTCGAATTATGGGTTCTTCTTTATCAAGCCCCATCGAACCACCTTCAACGATTTCAACGTCATGAAAGTTACGTTTTTCTAATTCATCAATCATTGCTTTTAGAGCTTCTCTTGCTCCTCCAGCAATACCTACTGTGCCCATGCTTGCAAAAACTCGTACTTTTGCATTACCGCTTCGAGTCTTTAATGATTCTTTTGCATCATTTCGAATCTTTCGAAGCTCTTCTAAAGAACTAATCTTGGCCATTCTTACCTCCATATAATTTTTGAATAGAAGTGGTCAAATATTCTTCGATTCCTTTGACTGCTGAAGGATGATTAAGAGGAATATCCTCAAAAACTTCTTTCAACTGCCCTGTTGAAACCGAGAATGAATATTCATTGACACGATGAGTATATTCAAAACTCACCGTGGAATGAACCATAAACATGATTAAGGCGGTTCCCGCAATATCACCCATTGGAGGGCGATCCCAGTGGGAGTGCTGAAACCAAAAGGAAACTTGTGTTCCTTTTCCTACTTCACTTTTCAGATCTGCCCCGCCACCAGCCATTTCAGCTTCTGCTTTTAGGAGGGGGAGGCCTAGACCTACTTTCTTTGTAGTACTTGTGGTAGTAAAAGGATCAAACACAGTTTTAACAAAGTCTGCATTCATACCCTTTCCATTATCTTGAATAGAGAAGAAAAGACGATCTTTCTGCAGAGTATCCTCTTCAATTGTGAGGACTATTTCAGTAGCGCCTGCATGAATGGAATTTTCTAAAATATCAAGAATGTTAAGGGATAATTCTTTCATTGGTCTTGATACTTCTGCAAAATCTCCGGGATTGAATCTGGTGTAATTCGTCCATAAATTTCTCCATCTATGCTGATTAAAGGACCCATACCACAAGCCCCTAAACAACGAACCTCGTTGTAGGAAAATTGACCATCTTTTGTGGTTTCACCAGGTTTCGTTCCCAGTATTTCTTCTAGTTTCTTCACGATGGCACCAGCACCTTTCACATAGCAGGCTGTACCCATGCACACGGAGATAACGTGATTGGCAGCTTTTTCCATGGTGAAAAAGTTGTAAAACGAGACAATACCGTACACACGAGTTGGGGGAATTTTCAATTGCTGTGCTATGTAAAGCTGTGCTTCTTCTGGGAGATATCCCAAAATTTCTTGTGTACCGTGTAAAATTTGAATGAGAGCTTCTGGTGAACCGCCCTCTCTTCGAATTACACGGTCAATTTGTGGAAATTGAAGTGTTTGTTGGATTTGGTTTTCCACTCGATTCCTCCTTAAGTAGACAATAAAGTAAACCCGACAATTCAAATGTTGGGTGAGAACTTCCTAACAAAAAAATCTCTTTTTCTTCAGCAAGCGAGATTATAGAGTCTTCCGGTCTGGCTCCTTCTGAAAAAAGAATAAGAGGACATTGTTTGATGGATGCAATGCCCAGAATATTCTGATGTACCTGGACTGTGATCCAGGCAGTATCAGGGTTTATAGAGGCCAATGCATTACTTAACAAATCAGATGCATAGACATTGCGAAAAGATAGATCAGATTGTATTTTTTTTGTAAGAATTTCGAAATGTATTTTAGTAATCAAATTGCGTAGAGTCATCGTTCCATACCTCAAATACAAGGGTTGTACCACGTTTTTGACTCTCTAGCCAAAAACTGTCTGCAAAACGTTGTATGTTGTTTAAGCCAACACCACCGCCAAAACCTAGTTGTCTTGCCATTTCTGGTGCAGTTGTAAAACCGGGAGTTAGTGCTTTATCTATATCAGGAATACCAGGTCCTGTATCTTGAGCAACTACTTTTACCCGGTTATTAAAAATCACAATCTGCAAATTGCCTCCTGCAGTAGTATGTATTGCTAGATTTGCTTCTGCTTCAAATACACAAACACCTAACCTTCTCAGATAATCTTGGCTTGGGAAGTAATCCTTTAAAAATTTTTTTACTTCCATGGCTTTACTACCCACGCTATCATAAGAGCTAGGTCCTACGGTAAACTGTAACTCGTTTGTTACGACATTTCCCATGAAACACCCTGAATGCCGGCTTGGTATAAAAGCCCGCACACTACAAACATAATATATTTGGATCGAAACAATAAAATTCCATTATTTTCAGCTAGATCAATTGTTTCAGGAGGAACATTTTTCCCTCGGACAATCATGACAGCTGGTATATCAAGAATAGAGGCAGTTCTGACTACCGATAAATTTGTAACACCGGTGATGAGCAATAAAGGATCTTCATCACGCATGATAATAAAAAGGGTATCACTCATGAGATCCGCTGCGAAAGCAGTATGGATATCAATATCCATGCGGCCTTTCGCTTGTAAAATTTCTGCATCGACGGTTTTACATATATCGTTAATTTTCATCGGCTACAGTATACAGAATTTCGACGTTTTTTCATCAAAAAACATTACAAATTATTTACTAGAGAAAACATTTATGGGACTAGATTATTTAGCATATGCCAATCATTTTGGATTTGCACTGATGTTTTGCATGGCTTCATCTCGGTACAATGACCCTGAAAAACACATTTAGGTTGCAGGTAATTGGAAAGAAAAGGAGAATATGCATGTATCTCTTTTTTGATGGCATGAAAGAGACGCTGAATTTCCCACTGTGCTTTTGTACACAATCGTAGATGGCAAGCATGCATCAATTCTCTAAAATTCATAGTCATGATCAAAGATGTTGAGGCGGCATTGGGCAAAATGAAACGCGCATCTTCTTTCGGAATTCCAAGTCTCATAAGATTGCAATAGAGTTGCTGGATCTCTTCTAGCATACGTATATATTGGTTATGTGCAGAATCGTTTTTTTCAATTGTGGGAGGAAGAATGATTTGCAAGTTTGACTCATCTGTATAACGCTGACTTCTTTGCGTGAAACTGACACCTATGCGAAATCGAACTAATTGATGAGAGCATGCTCTTGATATACCTTCGATATGAAAAGAAAAACTAATATGCTCCATTACACTTAAGTGTCCCAGTTTGTACAGAAGGTGGAAATACTCTTCGTCGGTATAGTGACTTTCTTCAAGACCTCTGGTGATACGAGCACTTAACGCTACTATGTGCAGCGGTGAAGATGGTGGATTCAGTAATGTGACCTTTAATGGAACTTCTTGAATTTTCATGTGATATCATTCATTTATGAAGAAACCTTGAACCAGGTTGTGTGAGTTCCATACCTGCTTCGCATAGGGGGCAAGCATCAGGTTCCCACGTATGTGCTTCTACCTTTACTACTGAAAACAAAGGATGTGAGAAGTCTATCTTACCCATGCTTCGATCTACAATAGAACAAAGAGCTAAAGGTGTGTTGTTGTATTCCTGAACCAAGGTGAGAAGCTCTTTTGTAGTTTTACCAGTCGTAATAACATCCTCAATAAGAATAACACGATCTTCGGGTTGAATATCAAAAGAACGTCGAAAAATGAGTTTACCCTGATCTCGTTCTGCAAAGATACACCGGGCTTGTAACTGACGAGCCAATTCATAGCAGGATATGATTCCACCCACAGCTGCTCCAACAATGAGAGTTGGTTCGAAGGATTTAACCTGTTCGGTTAAAACACTACAAACATCGGAATTGTGCTGTGGGTATTGCTGCAAAAGGGCACACTGCAAATATGTATCCGAGTGAAGTCCAGAAGATAGTCGGAAATGTCCTTTTTTCATTACACCAATTTTTTCAAAGATTTGAAAAATCTGTTCTTGTCTCATTATTACCTCTTTACATAAGCCATTTCAATATCTTGCAATATTGAGATGGCAGCTTGTTTCGGATCATCAGCTTGAAGAATAGGTCTTCCGACCACTAAATAGTCTGCTCCGTGCAAGATTGCTTTCTGGGGCGTCATGATTCGTGCCTGATCCCCAATATTATCAGTAGGACGACGTATACCCGGACAAATCGTGATAAAAGTGGAACCACAGATCGATTTTATTTGGGAGACTTCCCATGCGGAAGACACAACACCTGATAATCCTGCTTGATGAGCTAATTTTGCTAAAATCTCAACTTGTGATTGTGGGGAACGATGTATCCCAAGTGCACTTAGCTCATTATCGTCTAGGGATGTAAGTACAGTGACGGCAATTAGTTTTGTATCCGGCATAATCTCCTGCACGGTCTGTGCAGCTGCCTTCATACAGTTTAATCCAGAAAAAGCATGCATATTTATGATGTCAACCTGCAGGGATTTCAATGACAGGAGTGCACCTGAAACGGTGTTAGGAATGTCTGATAGCTTTAAATCCAAGAAAATTTTTTTCCCTGCTTTTTTCCATTCTTCAATCATTAAAGAACCATATTGTAAGAACATCTGAAGGCCAATTTTATAGAAAATGACATCATCGGAGAGAAGGTGCATTAATGATCTAGCTTGTTGGATATCAGGAAAATCTAAGCTTACGATGAGTTTTTCTTTCAAGTTCATACTAGCCTCCAACAATGAATGAGGAAATCGTTGGTTCATAGCAACCAAACACTTCTATTATATCGTGTAGTCAAATAAACAGCGAATGATATATCCAAAAACAAGAGAAGCAAGCCCAACTTGAATGCTTGCAAAAAATGGAGAGATATGTTTGTTTTTTCGACCCAAGGAAATCCCATAGATTAAAAATTGCAATCCTAATATTGTGAACAACACAACACCGACAAGTCCTAACTCTATGCCAATATTCAGAAAAATGTTATGTGCATGAATAAAAGTTTTTTGGTTTTCAGGACTAAAAAACATTTTGTATGCATATTGAAATGTTCCAAGGCCTGTCCCACCAATCCAAACCAAATGAAAAAGCTCCAAGCTGTTTTGCCAGATAAAGATACGTGCCATATCTCCAGATAATGTTTCTAATAGAATGCGGGTGAACCAATTCCGGGTAGTTGGAACACTCACTAAAACGGCTGTTGTATAAGCAGCAATGAGAGTCCATTGCCACTGGAGATTGGATAGAAGAAGACAGAGTAACCCAAAAACCATACCAATAGAAGAACCTCTGGAACCAGAAAACATAACCATAGAGAAAAATAGAATTGTGGTGCTTAAAAAAAAACTTTTAAACAGAAAAAAAAGCCACTTATGCTGAGCGAATTCTTTCCATCTAATACCAAAAATTGCGATAGATGCAGAAAGAGGAACCAGTAAAGAATACAATCCTCCTAAAGAATTTCTTCCACCAATAGGTGTACCAAAATTGACTTCTACACCAGAAACTTCCAACTGTGAGCGCCATATAGTGCCCCACCGGAGTAGAGGAAGGACAGATTTCCAATGCTGGACTATGAAAAATATCGCATATCCAACTAAAATGAGGAATAGAATGAATAGAATCCGAAGGACTTGTTGTTTTTTTTGGAATACTGACACGAGTAAAACTTCAATGATACAACCCGATGTGAAAATGATTCCTTGAAGCATAGTTTGGTTTGGTTGGACGGACCAAAGAAGACCGATCCAGATCCAACTACACAACAGTAGTTCTGTCCAGTGCCAAGGATAATGTTTGTAGATCCATTTCTTGTTTATAAGACATTTTAAACCCCAAAAAAAAACAGAAAAAGAAGCACCAAATGCTTGTATATATAGGGGATATTTTGTAATGAACAGAAGAGATACAATTGAGATATAGAAACCCATTTCAATGAAGGCATTTAAAATCACGTTAAGTATTTGAACTTTTTTATCTGCCATGCAACCATGATACGATATTCGATACATTTTACTATTGTTGAAATGAAACGTGTCTGTTTAGGAGATTTTATTTACTTTCATACGAATCAAAGTCTGACGACTGTCATCAAGAGGGAAGAGTGAATTGGAGCTAACACCCATGAAGTCTTTACCAAACATGGCGAAGACTTCAGATGATAGAGATATCTGAGGCAATCGACCCACAAAGTTTTTCCCATCAAAAAGATAAGAAAGTTGTACTGGAGTTCCAAAATGCCCATCGGGTGTAAAATCTCCCCCACTAGCCATGACAACCACGATTCCTTTTTCACCTTGTAAAATTTCTTCAATGGTTTTGCCAGTAGAGGGTATAAAAGTCATTGGAACACCGATGGTGGGAACAGAATCATAGCTACCCCCAGCAGATCCTGTTGGAGTATAGTGATGTGATTGAGCTGTTTTTTTGTCTGTATAAGGAGATTCCAATATACCATTTCGGATAAGGGGAAAACGGTAGTTCTCATGAAAAACTCCTTCTAGATCGAAGAAAGGTACAGAAGAATATTCTTGTTGGGAACGAGTGGTATATAGGGAAAATGAAGGCTGAAAGAGACATTCTCCTATGCGATTAGAAAAGAGAGAGCTACCAGAGGCAAATATATGGCCATGAAGATCACGAAGTAATTTCGCCAGATACGTTTGATCTGAACTATCAAATAGGATAGGGTACTCTCCATCTTGGAAATCTTCAAGAAGGTTATTATAAGCTTGACATAGTTCGTGAATATAGTTTGATAATATTGTTCTGTCATAGTGATTACTTTGATAACCCATTGCTGCATCAAACAAATTGGAGGAATCTTGATGGTTAATCAGTAAGCTCATTTGATATAGCTCAATACATTGCGACAGAGAGAGTCCTACATCGTTGTGTAGAGTATGATGGCTTTTGCGAAGGATGAGTTTGTTGGAAAAAGAAAACTGAGGATTCTGAACGCGAAGATCATTCAGTAAATCTTTCATATTTTCGATAAATTCATCTTCTGACATCACGGGATGGGTAGGAAGAATTGACTTGGTTCGGTCTTTTTCTGGTGATACGGGGTAAGGAATTTGTAATTGAAGTCCATCGATTGCTTTTTTTGCTAGTTCTTCTTCATTGATTTTTCCAATGCCCGAAGATATGCCAATACAATCATTGTCATAAACCCGAATTGCAGTTTTGGTGATATCTTTTTTTCGGATGGATTCAAAACGGCTTTGTTGAACATTAATTGCTATTTCATTGACTTTATTTTGCAGTTTTTCTTGAATCATATCATTCTCCTATTGGACGTTCAATTTCTTGATGCGAACATCAGGTCCGCCAAAGCCTACTCTGAGGGGATGTTGCTCCATTTTACCACATCCACCAAGTGTAAAACCAGGTGTTTCAATGCAATTGGATAATCCTTCAATATCGTTAAGAGTGCTGAACACGTTTCCTGTTATAACTGATATCTGAACCGGTTCTGCAATTTTTCCTTGTCGAATCATATAGCTCCTAGTGGGAGCTAAGGTGAATGTAGACATTCCAGATCCATGTTTTACTGTTTCTACATAGATCCCTTCCTGGATATCAGAAATTAATTCGTCAAAGGACAATTTACCTTTTTCAATATAGGTAGTGGTCATACGTACGATAGGTTCAAACTCAAAATTTATTGCTCTAGCATTCCCTGTTGGTTTTTCTTCTAATGACGTAGCTGTGGAAACACTATGGAGTCTACCATGGAGAATTCCATCTTTTACCAAATAATTCATTTTGGCTTTCGTACCTTCATCGTCGTACGGTACATATCCTTTTCCTTTATGGGTTCCCGTGTCAACAATAGACAACAATGGAGATCCTACTTGTTTACCCAAAGACCATTCTTTTCTCATTGTTTCGTCACCAACCATGAAATCGGATTCACTTTTGTGACCGAAACTTTCGTGAGCAAAAATACCAGCTCCTAGAGGAGATAAAACTACAGGGTAAGATCCCTTTTTGACAACCTTTGATTCACATAAAAACCGATCCGAAAGATCAATATTCTTCTGAATCATTGAAGATAATCCTGTTAGCTTGTGGAAAAAATTGCAGTTGGTATCAAAACGATCAGAGAATTGGGAATCGTTATGAACCATGTCATAATAAAGGGCAAAGCCGGCATCTTCGTAGTCAAAATGAATTTTAGATCCCTTGGAGGAGAAAAAATCCTTAACTTCTCTTCTATCGATATAGTAACTTTTCCAGTGTTTAATGTGTTGGTTTAAAGTTAGTAATTCTGAGTATTCTTTAAGCAAGGATAATTTTCTATCTTTAGAAATTTCTTGAACAGAAGAAGAACCACTGAATTCTTCTTGGTGTACACTGTGCACTTCAAAATTTTGAACAATCTGATGATGTTGAATATCCTGACAAAAATGTCCTACGGTAGCAAGTTTATCAATCTCTTTTTGAATTGCGTTCACATTGGTTGTGGAAGTGTAATACCACATGTTTCCATCAAATAATCGAATAAAGGCAGCTTTGGATTCCTTCTCTTTGATGTCTTCTAGTATATTTTGTGAGATACGAATGGTCGTTTCGAATAATGTTTCAATTCGAACGTCGACATAAAATCCTTTTGGAAAAATAAACATGGATTCCTCCAGTCTTTATCGAAGGTGGTAAAAAAGGTGTATAAACCACGTAGTACATTCAATGCTCTTGGGGTGTGAATAAAAAAAATGCGCCCAGCCAGATTCGAACCAGCAACCTTCGGTTCCGTAGACCGATGCTCTATCCAGTTGAGCCATGGGCGCATACAGTGATATTATTATACAGAAAAAAAAGGGTTTTCAAGCTTGTCTCTTTATTCCTGTTGGAAATAATTTGATATTCCCTTCAGTATGCCCTCTGCAATCAAGGCTAAAAAACTATCAGATTGCAACATTTTTTCTTCTTCTGGATTTGTTATTGTAGCTGTCTCAATAAGAACAGAAGGCATGGATGTAATGGAATCGGTAACTGCAAATTTTCGTTTCAGAATATTTCGCACATGCAAACCTGTTTCTTTTGATATCGTGCTTGAAATTTCCTCTGCAATACTTTTAGAAGAAGAGTGCCAATAGTAACTCTGGATTCCACTTAACTGAGAGTTTAATGATGCATTCTGATGAATAGAAAGGAATAAGTCTGCACCACTCGCATTTGCCATTTCAATTCTTGCTGCAAGGGTAGAGCTACTAGTATCTTGTTCCTTTTCTCTTGTGAGAACTACTTTTGCACCATTTTCTTCTAATAGAGATTTCAGTTTTAATGAAATCTTTAGGTTTACTGCACTTTCTAGTAAACCGGTTGGGCCAATTCCACCTGTGTCGTAATAGTCGTTATCGCGAAAGGAACCATGACCGGGATCTAAGATGATCAATTTATCTTGCAGTCCCTTTTTTGTTTTGGGTTTCAAAGTTACAATTAATCGATTGTCGGTAGATATAAATGCTGTTTCTACCTGGGGCTTGCTAGCTGTGGACAAAACAATAGTAGATTCAGATGAATGTTCCGTGCTCCGAGCAATTGAGTTTGCTTTTACCCACTCTGAGTTTTCTGGAGGTTTTAATGAAGCAGAAAGGGTTGAATTGGGAATACGAATTGTAACTCGTTGATTGTCTTGTGTGAAGCTATGAGAGATCGGAAAAGAAAAGGAAAACGAGAAAACACTAGCGTTTAGCTTTTGATCATAGGCAATATTTGTTAATTTGTTATCAAGGTAATAGTGGTTACCAACTGAATATAGATATGCTTGGAAGATTTTTTCGCAGTCTGCTAATGGAACATAGATCAGCGAGTTAAAGGATAAAATTGGATTATCAATAGTGATTCGATCTTCTCTGCTGGCTTTTATGTATACATTCTTCTGATCCGCTTTAAAACCGTAAAGGATGGAACCAACCTGCATAATTGCTTGCTGACTACTATTGTCCCAGCTAACTGTACCACGAATGGTTTGTGCAATATCTTTTAAAGGTACATATAAATGCCCTTTGTATTCTTTAAGAACGAGTTGATTGTCAAGCTGGTTGCCGTTTATTGTGAGTTTAGGACCAGTGTAGTTAGAGTAATCCATAAATCGAAAAGCAAGGCTTTTCAGATTTCTTTCGGTGATGAAGCGGATATCATTCGTAGATTCAATCACAATACGTACGATATTGGGACGTAGCGAAAATTGGAATACATGCGACGTAGCAATGCCCTTTTTTTGAATGGGTAATAAAATTTCTTTTTTTGAAGAATCTTCTTGAAGAGCAATTGTACAGTTCTTAATCTCAATGATAGTTCGATAAGGATTGCTTAACTGATAGCTTTCAAAAGGAATGATTTCTTCACTTGAAAAAGATAGTGTAAAGAGAATGTGATCTGTTCCTTCGCTCCAGCTAACTTTTTCTAGTTGAACCGAAGGAGTGTCTTCTTTGCCAGGATTTAACGGCAATTCCAAGTATCGATCTTGAAGCCAAACCGTAGTACCACTTTCCACACATTGAAACCAGGTCTCATCCAAATTGTTCTTTGCCACTGCTGAAATCTGTACCGAGGACCCTAATGATAAAGTCTGTATTTGTTTATAGGCATCCCCAGGACCTTCGTACAGGATTGGTGTCAGTGAAGGTTTAACTGTGATCAGTTGATTTAGAAATAGTTCAGGTAAATCCAAAGGTTTAGAAACGCGAACCAAATCATTAAAAACCCATCCTGTCTTTCCACCCATCAGTATTTGAAACCATTGATCTCCATTGGAAGTTTTCATAGCACCCTGTACTGCAAAAGCAGTTCCTGCAGGCATCTCAAAAACTTTATCATAGATAATACCCGGTCCACTACGAACATTTACAGCCTGAAGGGTTTCGTTGCTTTGACCGGTATCTTTAATCGTAACTACCCAACTTGCTACCCATCCAGTACCTTGATCAATTCTAATTTCATACCAAAGTTTCCCGTTCATATCTTTGGATTGATATAAAATCTCAAATTCTCCGTATTGTTCCACTGTTGTGATGATTCCGGCAGTGGTTGATGGACCAGATCGAATATTAACAGGAGGTTCAATGGCACAAATTTTATTAGTAACTTGTTGTTTTTGATCTGACCAGTTTTGTACTTTGACAACCCAACTTGCTACCCATCCCTCTATGTTGTTTGGCAAGCGTATTTTGTACCAGATTTTACCTGTGGAATCCGTTTCTTCTGCTATGCCTCGGGTTTCTAAGTGAGAAGAGATAAAGTAAACAACAGGATATTCTATGCCAGGTCCTTTACGAACATTTATGGAATCGCAGATGATAAGCTTATCTGATGCACTTTTTTGGTCGGTTGATTCGGTTTTTGTTTGCACTACCCAACTTGCAACCCATGCAAATTGCTGATTGCTTAGCTGTATTTTGTACCATTTACGATTGCTTTCATCATTGATAGAAGCGAACACTTGTTTTTCTTCTCTCTCGGATGTAATGTAATGAATGGATGCTTGAAGACTAGGTCTGGTACGAATTTTTACTCCGGGATCTATGATCACAACAAGACCTTCTTCAGGAGTTTCCTTTTCTGCGGTTCGGATGGAGTCAACAACCCAACTTGCAACAAAGCCATGCAGATCTTCTCTGATTTGTATTTTATACCAGAGCTTTCCTTCCGCATCGTTACTTTCTTGCAGTATCAAAAATTCTCCTGGACTGTCAATTACATACACAACATCACCTTTGGTAGATGTTGCATTTCGAACATTAACAATTGGACTAATCAGTGCATATCGTAAAGACTCAGCCTGTGTATAGGGTTGGAAAATGCTAAGCAATACTACTATTGATACTAAGATGCGGATAGATTTTAAAAAGATGTTGATTTGTACTTCTTTATGCTTCATCTATAGTTCCTTAGTTCTCTTCTTTCCTCCTTCTTCTTGAGCGTTACTCGTTTGTCATACTTTGTTTTTCCCTGTGCTAAGGCGATGATCACTTTAGCCCATTGGTTTTTCAACGCTACTTGAAGGGGAATAATAGTAAGGCCTTTTTGAAGGACTCTTTGGGATAATTTACGGATCTCTTTCTTATGAAGAAGCAGTTTTCTTTTTTGAGTGGGTTGATAAGAGCTATGAGGAACATCAGCTTGAATATGTAGATTATGTAGCCATGCCTGTTCATTGTCGATTGTAACGTAACTATCGATAAAATTAACGCGACCTGCACGGATAGCCTTTATCTCTGGTCCTGAAAGGACAATTCCTGCTTCAATCTTCTGTAAAACATGATAATCATGAAAAGCTTTTTTGTTCAACGCAATTGATTTTAAACCTTGAAATTCCTGCTTCATGCAAATATTATAATGCAAAAAGTAGTATTTTAAAAGGAACGAAAAGGGAGAAATTGGAACCGTTGATGTTATATCAAAGAGGATTCAAGGTATTCTATTTGTGAAGGAGTAAGTTGATCAATGGATAAACCTAAAGTTTTGAGTTTTAGGTTGGCTACTTTTTCGTCTATATATTGGGGAACAGGATAAAGACCCACTGGAAGTTTACTTTCTACAAGATGCAGGGCGGACAATGCCTGCAAAGCAAATGATAGGTCCATAATTTCAGCAGGATGACCATTGCCGGAGGCAAGATTTACCAGTTTTCCTTCTGCTATAACATGAATATGATTTCCATTTTGGAGAGAGTATTCAACAATATGATCTCGCACTTTTTGTTTTGCTAAAGCCATAGACTCTAAGCCAGTCATATCAACTTCGACGTTAAAATGTCCTGCATTGCACAGAATTGCATTGTTTTTTAACAAAAGATAATGTTCTGTTGTGATGACTTGTTTGCAGCCTGTTACTGTTATGAAAATATCTCCTTTTGGAGCTGCTTCCATCATGGACATAACTCGAAAACCATCCATATGGG
This sequence comes from Calditrichota bacterium, assembly GCA_036725105.1. Lineage (GTDB taxonomy): Bacteria > Caldisericota > Caldisericia > UBA6126 > UBA6126 > JAGLCW01. The sequence continues at coordinate 30,055 of DAIMET010000009.1, read as the reverse complement.
CTTCCATTGCTTTAATAGGGTTGACTTCTGTAATGACTACAGAAGCCCCCAATGCTTTTGCACGATTTGCAACTCCTTTACCGCACCACCCATAGCCAGCAACTACTACTATTTTACCTGCTACAATAAGATTGGTCACATCCATGATTGAGGTCCATACAGATTGTCCGGTCCCGTAGCGATTATCGAAAAGATATTTGGATTGAGCATCGTTTACTAAGATCATAGGCAACTGAAGAGTTTTTTGTTTGAAACGAGCTTGTAATCTGAGGATGCCGGTTGTCGTTTCTTCGCACCCACCTAGCATATTTGAGATTTGTTGTGCGTAGTGTTCGTGGAGGATATGAGTTAAATCTCCACCATCATCGAGAATAATGTGTGGCTTTTTTTGAAGCATTTGATGCAGATACATTTCGTATTCTTGTTCAGTACAACCGTGTTTGGCAAAGACCTGTATTCCTCTTTTTACAATTGCGGCAGCTACATCATCTTGGGTTGAAAGAGTATTGCTGCTAGATAGCAGTACAGTTGCCCCACCGCGTGATAAAATTTCTGCTAATCGAGCAGTTTTTGCTTCTAGATGAATACATATTGCAATCGTTAGTCCCTGAAATGGTTTTGTTTCCACAAACTGCTTCTCTAGTATAGCCAAAAGTGGCATATGATCAGCAACCCAATTCAGTTTTTCATCACCTCTTGTCTCCATTGAAATCTCTTGCTTAGGAAGCATATATGCAACCAACCATGATCTCAGTTGAATCTGCTGATTCTGCTTCAGATTCTCTTTTTTCTGAAAGAAGGGCTTGATATGTTTCTATAATGCGATGGCATATCACTTTTGTATCTTTGTTTTCTTGTAAAATTTTTTTCATATTCTGGGGCATGGGTTGTTTTTCTATGATTCCTGGTGAAAGGACTATGATGGCATTTCCTTTTTTTAAATGAATTTGTGTGTATTCTATCTCGGGTTTTGTAATGGATAGTTTGATGGGATCAATCATACCCAAAGGAAGAGACATTTCCTGTTCAATGCGAGAGTTTGAAGTGATTCCATAAAGAGAACCCTTGTTCCATAGGAGAGCTTTGCAATACCCTGCATTACTGTAATGAACAATATTTGTGTTGTCGACTGCGACAAGCAAAAGAGAGGTAGTCATATCGGTATTTGTTGTAATAGATCGCTTTTGAAGACCCTCTTGAATAAGGGAAAAAATACGATCATACGAATCTTTTGGTTTTGCATCTTCCACAAAATGATGTTTCTCAGCAATCATTGTGCCAACCCTTGAGATTGCGTATTCGCTAGGTATCGAATTGGCGGAACTACAAAAAATAGTACTTGCAATCGCCATCGTAATTTGATAATTCTCTGGCATCTGAAAAGCATGAAGCCATGTATCGGCAAAAGTTTTCTCTATTGACCCAATTTTTGAGCAAATATCACTTCGAATTGATAGGGGCTTGCGCAATAACATGCTAATCCTTTCATTTTTGCAGTAAAGGTTGTAGGTAACTTCCTGTGTAACTGGTAGGATGCTTTACTACATCTTCTGGAGAACCCTGAACAATAATATTGCCTCCAAATTCACCACCACCAGGACCTAAATCTATGATGTAATCAGAACACTTTATCACATCTAAGTTGTGTTCAATGATAATGATACTGTTTCCTTTATCAACCAATTGGTGTAAAACATGAAGCAACATTTTGATATCTTCAAAGTGAAGGCCTGTTGTAGGTTCGTCTAGAATGTAGAGAGTATGTCCCATGGTTCGTTTACTGAGTTCTAGGGCTAGCTTGATTCTTTGTGCTTCTCCACCTGACAACGTAGTCGATGACTGTCCCAGTTTAATATATCCCAAGCCTACGTTTTGTAAAAGTGAAAGCTTTCTTAATGCTTGTGGATAGGCTGAAAATAACTCAAGTGATTCATTTACAGTCATTTCAAGAACATCATGAATGTTTACACCACGATATTCAATTTCCAATGTTTCTCGGTTGAAGCGTTTCCCTTTGCATACCTCGCAAGGTACATAAACATCGGGTAAAAATTGCATTTCAACCTTTACCAACCCATCCCCTTTGCAGCTTTCACACCGTCCACCTCGAACATTGAAACTAAATCTACCTTGGTCATATCCTCGGATTTTTGACTCCGGAAGTGCTGCAAAAATTTTTCGAATATCAGTCCATAAGTTGACATACGTAGCGGGATTGGATCTAGGAGTTCTACCAATTGGATTTTGATCAACCAGCATACATTTCTGAATGTTTTCAAGTCCTTCAAGTTTTTTATATTTTCCTGGAATAACATTATGGCTTCCAGTCTCATATTTAATAGCTTTGTAAAGAACATCATTGATGAGAGTGCTTTTTCCTGATCCAGAAACCCCAGTAATGCAGATAAATGTTCCCAAAGGAAAAGAAACCGATACATTCTGGAGATTGTGTTCACTAACGCCCTTCAGTTCTATTGTTTTGCCATTACTTTTACGACGTTTCGATGGCAAAGGGATAAAAGATTCACCTTTCAGGTATTTTGCAGTAAGAGATTTTTCAGATTTCATTACTTTTTCAATAGAACCTTCTGCAACTACTTCCCCTCCATGTACTCCTGCAAATGGACCCATATCAACAATGTAATCAGCCTTGCGAATGGTTTCTTCATCATGTTCTACAACAATAACTGTATTTCCTGTATCTCTTAATTTTACAAGTGTATCCAGGAGTTTTTCATTGTCTTTTGAGTGCAAGCCTATGCTTGGTTCATCAAGTATGTAAAGAACACCCATTAGACCAGAGCCTACTTGTGATGCTAGTCGAAGTCGTTGTGCTTCTCCTCCAGAGAGAGATGCAGAGGATCTGGACAAACTTAGATATTCTAAACCCACGTTGAGGATAAATTTTAATCGTTCCGTGATCTCTTTTAAAATACGCGATGCAATAATCTGTTTGGAAGGAGAAAAACGAAGAGATTCCATATATGAAAGAAGATTTCGAATTGATAGATCAGAGGCTTCGTGGATATTTTTTTCTTGGATCGTTACAGAAAGTGCTTCTGGTTTTAGTCGAGATCCATTACAAGAAGAGCAAACACGAGTGATCATCAATTTTTCATATTCTAGACGAGAGGATTCAGAATAGGTTTCTCTGTGGCGTCTTTCAATCATTGGAATAACGCCTTCAAACCGACCCTTACCATACAAAATGGCATGTTGAATATCAGCAGGTAGCTTCTGAAAAGGAGTATTTTTGGATTCTCCATGCATTTGAAGAAAACGACTGATCTTGTGCAATGTGTAACTGTCATTCGTGTTTCGGAAACCAGGCACAAAAATAGCACCTTCCGCTATTGAAAGTCCAGGATCTGGAATGACAAGTGATGGATCAACTTCTTTTACTACACCCAATCCTGAACAAGCCGGGCAAGCACCAGACGGATTATTGAAAGAGAACAATCGCGGTTCAATCTCGGGGAGTGAAATATTACAGTCAATGCATGCAAAAGTTTCAGAAAATGTTTTAAGTTCCCATTTTTCTTTTTCATTCTCATACATTATATCTAATACATGATCGCCTAAAGAAAGAGCTTGTTCTACAGAATCCGTTATTCGACTTCGATCTTCAGCATTAACCTTCAATCGGTCAACAACAACCCAAATATCATGTTTATGGGTTTTTTTTAACTGGATGTCTTCGTCTAAATCGTACATAGTTCCATCTACAAAGACTCGGACAAATCCCTTTTTTCGTAGTGAAGAAAAAATATTCTTGTATTCACCTTTTTTCTGTTTGGCGATTGGAGCGAGTATTTGGATTTTCTGGTCGACCCATGCTTCTAGAATCGAATCTACAATTTGGTCTACAGACTGACTTTCAATAACTTTTCCACACTGAGGACAATGCGGTATTCCTACTCGTGCCCATAAAAGTCTCATATAGTCATATATTTCTGTTAGAGTACCAACGGTGGAACGAGGATTCTGGCTATTTGTTTTTTGTGTGATGGCGACAGTAGGGGATAGTCCTTCAATATGGTCAATATCGGGCTTTTTCATTTGACCAATGAATTGTCGAACATACGAAGACAGTGATTCTAAATATCTTCTTTGTCCTTCCGCATGTATTGTATCAAAAGCAAGAGAAGATTTACCCGAACCAGACAATCCTGTAATAACAATCAGTTTATCTCTTGGTAGGGTAAGGTTAATGTTTTTTAAGTTGTGAACACGTGCTCCACGTAAAACTATTTTTTTCTCTGGCATTACTTACTGTTTCTCTGTTAAGGATTCTTTATAGTCTTTTGAAGCTTTAATGAAATGAGTAAACAAAGGTTCTGGTTTGACGGGCCTGGAAACTAATTCTGGGTGGAATTGACAACCAACAAAGAACGGGTGGTCTACAAGTTCTATCATTTCAATTAGGCCACGTTTTGGATTAAAACCGGATAATTTCATGTTTGTATTTTCAAAATAGGGCATCATAGCATTGTTAAACTCATATCGGTGACGATGTCTTTGCGTAATGAGTTCATTGTTATATATGTCATATGCTTTGGATGGTTTTTTTATCTTGCAATCATAATCTCCCAACCTCATCGTTCCACCTTTTTTATCAAGGTTTTTTTGGTCTGCCATGAGATCGATTACTGGATAGGGTGTATTTGCATTAAACTCTGTAGAGTTTGCATTTTCGAGCTGCAACACATTTCGTGCAAAATCAATTACTGCAATTTGCATACCAAGGCAAATACCAAAATAGGGAAGTTGCTTTTCTCTTGCGTATTGGGAGGCAATGATCATTCCTTCAATACCGCGAACTCCAAACCCACCTGGAACAAGAATACCATGCATTGTGCCTAGTTTTTTCTCTATATTGCTCTGAGTAATATCTTCACTTTGAAACCAATGGATATTCACCTTTACATTGTTTGGGATTTGAGCATGCTTAAGTGCTTCAACCATGGACAAGTAAGCGTCTCCTAATTCAACATATTTCCCCACAATTCCAATGCGTACATCCTCATTTACTTTATTCATTTTAGCGATGGTTTTATTCCAATTCTCCATGTTACTTTTTTTGGTTTCAAGATTCCAAACAGACTCTAGAGCGTTACACAAACCTTCTTCTTCAATCATTCGTGGAACGTCATATACGTTTTTTACGTCTTGAACAGAGAAAATGAAGTCTTTTTTTACATCGCAAAAAAGTGCGATTTTGGTTCGGATATCTTCTTCTAACGGAATATCTGTTCGACAGGCAATAATCGTGGGTTTAATACCAACACGCCTGAGTTCTGCAACGCTATGCTGTGTTGGTTTTGTTTTCAATTCTCCTGTTGTGCAAAGATGAGGAAGGTAGGTTAAATGAATAAGAGCAATATCTTCAGGTTCATTCTCGTTTGTAAATTCTCGTATTGCTTCTAAAAATGGAGAGCCTTCAATATCTCCAATGGTTCCTCCTACCTCAGAGATGATAATATCTGCATTGGTTTCTTCCGTATGTTGTAAAATCCGATTTTTAATCTCTTGCGTCAAATGAGGAATCACCTGAACGGTTGCTCCTAAGTATTCTCCTCGTCGTTCTTTTTCGATAAGTTGTTGATACACACTACCCGAAGTAACATTGGAGGATCGAAGAAGATTTTGATCTAGAAATCTCTCATAATGACCCAGATCCAGATCGGTTTCAGCTCCATCAGAAGTAACAAATACTTCTCCATGCTGATAAGGATTCTGGAGACCAGCATCTACATTTAAGTAAGGATCAAATTTGATAATACTTACATTGTATCCTTTCGATTTTAATATCATTCCGATGGAGGAGGTTAGGATGCCTTTTCCAAGGGAGGACATAACGCCTCCAACAATGAAGAGATACTTTGTGTTCATGGTTGTGATTCCTTTCGGTAAATAGCTGCTTGTATGAGGTTATCAATAAGCTGAGGGGTATCAATCCCACTAACTTTCCACAGGGATGGATACATGGATATAGAGGTAAAACCAGGAATTGTATTGATTTCATTCACGACGATGGAATTATTGTTCATAAGAAAACAATCTACTCTGGCCATCCCATAACATCCAACGGTTTTTGCAGCTTTGATTGAGAGGTATTGGATATCTTTGATGACTTGATCCGGTAAATCTGCTGGTACGTCTAACCGAGTTGTGTCTTCGATATATTTTGCAACATAATCGTAAAATTCTCTTTGAGGGATGATTTCACCAGGAAGCGATGCCATCCACTGGATGGATTGATCTTGAATTTGCGTTAAAATGGAACACTCGATTTCTCGACCCTTTATAGCTTTTTCAATCAAAGCATATTGTTCATGTTGAAAAAGGTCTTGGAGCGCTGGATAAAACTGGTCGGGTCGATAGATTTTTGTGACACCAACACTACTTCCTCCATGGGGTTCTTTGATAAATAGAGGTAAATCAAAATCATCAATGACATCTTGAGGGGAAAAATGACCTTGTAAAAAATCTTGTTTAGAAAGAACTCTGTATGGAGATACTGGAATTTGAGAATTTTCCAGAAGTATTTTGGTAAGTATTTTATTCATACAAATAGCAGATGATTCAACATCACATCCAACATATGGTATTGACATGGATTCAAGTAAACCCTGAATAGAACCATCCTCTCCACCTTTACCATGTAATACAGGAAAAGCACAATCAATTGGTATGATTGTTTCCTCGATCATTAGGATTGGATGTTTTGAAAACAGTAGTTTGATTTCTGGTAAATCAGGTTGATCCTCGACGGTTCGTAACTGATAAAAGTCTTCTTCGGTAAAAGCATGCCAACGACCTGATTTAGAAATACCGATTAGATAAGGTGTATATTTGTTCTTGTCCAAGTTCTTTACAACAGTATGTGAGGAAACAACTGAGACTTCGTGTTCCGGAGAAATACCACCAAAAAAAATCAATATGTTCATAATCACGGATCTCCCTACTTTTGAGATGACAAAAAATTTGATAGTTGCGGCATTAAAACTTCTGTATAGTAATCATTATACAACTGGTTTTCGTCAATCCAAATGGTTTGTATACCTAGTTTTGATGCCATGGTGCAATTCACTTTCATGTCATCAACAAGAATGCATTGGTGAGGGTGTGCTTTGACCCATCGTAAAACATTCAAATAAGAAGAAATCTTGGGTTTACCATGAAAACGGAATGAATGAATCCCATAGATTTTCAGGAAAACTGAATCAATACCTAGAATGGAAAGAATTTCAAGAATGTAATCCTTTGGGGCATTGGAGAAAATATATTTCTTTCCTGGAAGTTTCTCTAAGAATACTTTTAAATCGGGCTGATGGGCAAGAAAGGAGTGCTTGGGAAAAGAGTGTACAAACTGTAAAAAATCATTCCCATCGATCCCACATTCTTTTATAGATCCCAATAAACTAGTACCATATTTATTCATGTACTGTTTACGCAATCGATTAATCTCTACCAGACTCATTTGAAGATGGTTTTGCAGATATTGATTGATTCGTGTGTTTCCTTCCTGATACAAACCATTTTTAGGAGGGTAAAGAGTTTTATCAACGTCAAACAACCATATTGTTTCGGTGTGTGCATGTTTTTTCATAGTCTTTTATTATACAAAAAAACGGACTATCAGGGCAATTTTTCGCTCTCTAAATCGGAGTAAGAAATCATAAAAACAGTATTGATAAGGGCTGAAAACATCGTACAATATATACGAAAACACCGGAGGTACGAATGCAAAATGTTATGAACGAAAAGATTACCGGCGTTGGTTTTACTTTTGACGATCTGCTTTTAGTGCCTGCAAAGTCAGAAGTTTTACCAACTCATGTTCAACTTCATACCCGACTTACCAAAAATATTCGGCTCAATATTCCTATTGTTAGTGCTGCTATGGATCGAGTAACCGATTCAAAACTAGCAATCGCACTAGCTAGACAAGGTGGCATTGGAATTATCCATAAAAATTTCAGTGCGGAGAATCAAGCAGATGAAGTAGATCGCGTAAAACGATCTGAAAGTGGTCTTATTAACAATCCGGTGACAACATTTAAAGACAACACAGTCCAAGATGCATTGGATATCATGAAGAAATACAAAATATCTGGAGTTCCCATTACAGACAAAGATAACACCCTCATAGGTATTATCACAAATCGTGATATTCGATTTGTTACAGATTACTCGGTTTCAATAGATAGTGTAATGACAAAGAAAAATCTAATCACTGCTCCAAAGGGCACTTCGATTGATGAAGCAAAAAACATATTGTCCAACTATAAAGTTGAAAAGTTACTCATTGTAGATGAGAACTACAAGTTAACTGGTCTGTTTACAATTAAGGACATCGACAAAATAAAAAAATATCCCAATTCCTGCAAAGATGAAAAGGGTAGATTGCGTGTTGGTGCCGCAGTGTCCACTTCTCCCGATTGCATGGAACGAGTAGAGCTATTGGTGAAAGCTGGCATTGATGTTTTGGTTATTGATTCTGCACATGGACACCATATAGGCATTATTCAGCTGGTCAAAAAAGTCCGATATTCTTTTCCCGAACTAGAAATAATTGCTGGAAATGTAGCTACCGGAGAGGCAACCAATGACTTAATATCTGCTGGAGCTTCTGCAGTTAAAGTTGGAATAGGACCAGGATCAATTTGTACAACTCGTGTTATTGCGGGGGTTGGTGTTCCCCAATTATCTGCCATTATGAATTGTTATACAGCTGCCCGAGAACACGATACACCCGTGATTGCTGATGGAGGAATACGATTTACTGGAGATATTACCAAAGCTTTGGCTGCAGGTGCATCTACCGTAATGTTGGGGAATCTATTAGCTGGTCTTGAAGAAAGTCCTGGAGATTTGATCTATCTGGAAGGACGACAATACAAGGAGTATCGAGGAATGGGATCTCTTGAAGCAATGCGAGAAGGTGGTGGATCTCGTTATTTCCAAGATGCTCTAGATACATCTAAGCTTGTTCCAGAAGGAATAGTAGGACGAATCCCTTACAAAGGACGACTTGGAGAATTTGTATACCAGCTTTTAGGTGGACTAAGAGCAGGTATGGGTTATCTGGGTGCAGGAACTATTCAAGATCTTCAAGAATATGCTAAATTTGTTCAAGTAACTGCATCAGGAGTTAGAGAATCGCATCCTCATGATATACAAATCGTGAGAGAGGCACCAAACTACTGGTTGAAATAGAAAAGTATTAGTAGATTTGAGCTTTAATTCTATTGACAAGCTCTGAGGGTACTTGTTCATGAACAGCAAGTTCTTTGCATAGAAACTTTAAACTACTGAACGCTTGTATTCTGTCATGACATAAACTACAACGGTATTCCTTTTGGCAGTTTTCGATCCATTGTAAAAATTCATTTTTTTCACTTTCGTCCATGCGATTGTCAATAAAATCATTTACGAGTAATTGCTTTGAGCTGCATATGGTTGGATCAGGTTTTTTCATCATATTTCTGGGTTGACCCTTTCTTTCAGAAGTAAACGAGCTCTATGAAGTCTTGAACGAACAGTACCAATGGGTATAGCTAAAATCTGCGCAATGGACTCATAGCTCATTCCTTCAAGATCAGACAAAACGATGACTTCACGGAAATCAGTGGGAAGATTTTGTATAGCATTACGTAGATTTAGAATACGATGTTGGTCTAAAATTTCGTGATCATGAGATTCTTTTGTATCGGGAAGGTGATCAAGACCTTTTTCTGGATGAACAATTTTATTCTTCTTTTGAATGGAAGAGAGAAAGGTGTTTCGTAAAATTTGTAAAACCCAGTTTTTAAAATCGGTTTCTCTATTAAATGTGTGAAAATACTTCCAAGCACGTAGGAAAGCTTCTTGGGTAATGTCGTATGCATCATCCTGGTTTTTGGTAAAATACAAAGCAACCCTATAAACGTCTTGGTGGTACTGCTCAACATATGAAGTAAATAGTTTTTTATCGTCAGGATTCATACATGTATTGTACTGAAAAAAATGGGAAGAAAAGTAGGGATAAGAACTTTTGATAAAAAACAATAAACCGTCTTGTGTTGTTTTTTGATTGTTGAAACATTCCATACTTAGATAACAAAAAGATGGAGAAAAAGTTCATAAAAGTGGATTCAAACATGAGTATCAATCCCATGAATTCTTAAAATGAAGAATCTTCTAAATCACTTAAGAATGTTTCTTTATTCTCGGGATGTATGAATTCTTTTTTATTCAGTGCATTAACATTGTAGCTTCTTGGAAGAAACAGATAACTATACTGTGTTATTTTTTCAATCTTGCATTGTAATGCATAGCAAGCACCAAAAAGCATAAAGTAATACTTTCCGTCACGAACTACTTCTTTTGCCGATGCAATAACAGGATGACCATTCTGAAGCTTATCAATGGTAATTTTTGCTAGCTCTAATGCTTCTTTATCATCACGAGGAATTGTAATATAGTCAATTTCTAATGGTGATCCTTCAGAATGAGATGGATTGGTTTTAAAACCTCTTTTTTGTAAAACTGGTTTCGGAGGAACATTGGAGTTATTTCGCGAGGTTTCTTTTAAATACGAAATATTTTCTTTTTCTGGGGTTGGTTCAAGGGATTCTTCAACATCATCATCATCTTCATCAGGAGAGATTGTAAAAAGATTTTTAAAAAACTCAGAGATTGCTTTCATTCAGACCTCCAAAAATGGCACTTCCTATGCGTAACAAGGTTGAACCTTCTTGAATTGCATAAGGATAATCTTGTGTCATACCCATTGATAAAACAGGGAAAGAATTGTTGAATTGATGTTCCATATTTTCTTTCAATGTACGCAACAATGCAAAACATCTACGAATTTCGATTTCTTCGTTGGTTAGCGTGGCCATTGTCATAAATCCTTGAACCTGTATTGTTTTGTATTTGGCTATAGATTTGATGAAGAAGGGCACTTTCTGCGGTAGAATACCATACTTGGTATCATCTGTTGAGGTTTTTACTTCAATCAAAATTGGATAGGGTGTTGGAAACGGAGTATCTTCCTTTTTTTTTGATTCTAACTCATTGATTACTGTATCTGCAAGTTTTGGTGAATCAAGTGAATCAATACGATGAAAGTAGGGAAGGGTTTTTCTTACTTTGTTTTTTTGTAAATGCCCGATAAAGCAAAAAGAGGGGAAAGTTTGCAGCGATGAAGAAGCCAGCGTGGCTCGTAAGTCTTGGATTTTAGGTATGGCGTCTTGTACATAGTTCTCGCCAAACAAAGTTTCACCACATTGTATAGCTTCTAAAATTTGATTTGTTGAAGCTTTTTTGCTTACACACATTAAGGAAACTTCAGAAGGATTTCTATCACACGAGTAGCAGGCTTTTTCAATGGATTCATGGAGATTAAGAAGCCTGGATTGGATAGAATCTTCAGTTGTCATTTTTGAGCAGCTCTTTTTCAACATTTTCCCAATCTAGAAAGACTTCCATTCCTCGAAAATCTTCGATTGGTATCATATTTTCTCCAGATTTTATTGCCGTAACAATGTATTGTTCGGTGCCAGGTTGGATACCTTCTACGTGTACAGGTGCATAAACAGGAACCTGGCTGTCAAATGGAAGGTAGTAGATTGCATATTGATTCGGGGAAATTTCCTTCACTGCTGAAGGAGGGAGAATTGCCGCATTGTGGTATCCAAAGGAAAAATAACCATTTACTTTTCTAGTATTTAGTAGTGTTTCAACATAGTAAGGGGTAGTGAAGCATACAATTGTATAATCGTCATTGTAGGGTTCTTTTTCTGTAATGGTACCATTTACAGAAAGACTTGCAGGATAGGTGAGAGAAAAGGTTGCAGAAGAACCCTTTTCAATGCGATCTGATGCTTTTGATTCGATTAGCAAGACATAACAGATAGACTCATTGTTAACGACCTTGCATACAAAATCGTTTTCTATAACCTTTTTTCCATCTTCGACACGCTCAAATTTGGTGGGGGGTTCCAGAATATCATCGAAAGAGATAACTTTTTGAAGAGCGTTTTCGAATGTGAAAACTTCTTCTAGTCCATCTCGGATATAGCTTAGCACTCCATGGGATTGAGCTTGTATTTCAGTGTTTGTTGAGGAATTTGACACAGATGCGATAGGAGAGCCAACGCGAACGACTGCACCGGGTATTTTATTGCGATGAACTACTCCTTGAATGGGAGATAGATAAATGGTTTCGGTTTTTGCATTAAAGCCGTTACCGAGAATCATTACTTCGGTTCTTGTTACATTGAGAGGTAATGTGGAATTTTTTGGAGAAAAAGTAATTGTTCGAAAAACTTGAACAAGAATGATTGCAGCAATAACAAAACAGAAAGCAATCACAACAACAGATACAGCATCGGTCGGTTTTTTTTCTCTCATAAAACGTTTACCCTCTTTTATATATAAGGGGAGTTACCCCATTTGTGATCGCAGAAAGTCAGGAATATCTAATCCATCTTCACTAGTATCTTCAAAGTCTTCCTGGGCAACAGGAACGGTAGGAGTTTTTTTAATGGAAGGAGTTTTTGTAGCTTTACTTTGAAGGTCTTCGGGTATACCGGTGGCAATAACAGTGATGTAAACTTCGTCGTCTTTAATACTGCGATAGTTTCCACCACCCCATATAACTTCTGGGTCTAAACCATTGTTTTTGGCAAGAGAAGTTATTTCATTAACACTTTTCATGGCTTCTTCCATGGAAAACTTGAGCGAACCTCGAAGATTAATCAAGATTGATTTTGCGGATTCAATAACCGCTTTATCGATCATTTTGTTGTTTACTGCGTTATGGGCAGCTTCAATTGCTCGTTGATCACCCTTTGCGTAGCCAATGCCAAAGTAGGCTTTACCAGAATCTTTCAGGACTTTTTGCAAGTCTTTAAAGTCAACATTGATGAATCCGGTTTCATACAATAACTCTGAAATACCACGGACACACTGGTGTAAAACTTCATCGACCAAACCAAAAGACTCTTCCATTGGAGCAGATTTTTTTTCCATGGTCAATAAATTTTCATTATCAATTGTAACGATGGCATCTACATGGTTTTTCAATTTTTCAATGCCTTGATCCGCATAATTAATTCGTTTTTTTCCTTCAAATAAAAATGGTCGAGTAACGATTCCCACAGTAAGGATGTCCATATCTTGAGCGATACGGGCAAAAACAGGAATAGCACCTGTACCAGTACCTCCTCCCATGCCAGCGGTTAGGATGACCATGTCCGCACCTTCATATAATTGTCGGATGTCATCTTCGTTTTCTTGTGCAGATTTTTCTCCCAGTTCTGGGTTTGCTCCTGCTCCAAGACCGTCAGTAATACGAGCTCCAATTTGCAATTTAATGGGTGCTTCAGAGTGATCAAGAGCTTGCACGTCAGTATTAACAGCGATAAACTGAACTTTATCAAGCCCGTATCCTACCATCCGATTTACAGCATTTGTTCCTCCACCACCAATACCTACTACAACTACTTTAGGATATCGTTTCCAAGAGTTTACACTAGAATTCTCTGACATCTACTGCCTCCCTTCAAAGGAACTTGTATTGTTTTGATCGTATCGTATTTTTTTACAAATTCATTCGATGTTGCTTTAAATAATAAGGAAGGGAACATAAAAAATCAAGTTTTTTGTCAAGATTATACTACATAAAGTTGTACTTTTATAAAAAAAAAGGTTACACAAAGTTCTATTGAACATATGGTTTTGTTTTGGTTTTTAGAATACTGTGGAGTTTGATATGATGGGGGCATCATAAAAGCTAAACTAAGGAGATACAGTTGTATCGTTGTTTTCTTCAATGATCTTTTGGTCTTGTTTTGTATCTGAACAGACTGCTTGTTTGCGAAATCGGACGTCTATGCAATTGAAGTTTTTGTGCACATCCTGTTCTCGCAGGTATTCTTCAGCAGCGATCAATTTCTTTTCCAAACTCCCATAAGATGTCTCTTTTCCAAAAATACACTGAATACTCTTTCCAGAGGTAGAGATTTTGGTGAATACTAGTCCTTTTTCATTTGAATATTGAATGTTTGTAATTTGAGGACCTAAATAACTTGATGTTTGAACAATGTATCGAATAAATGGTTGTACATACTGGTGGTAAACTTCAATGAAATCTACTGCTGTATACTGTGTTTTTTCTTCTGAAGGCTCCAAGGGTGTGGTGGGGATTGAAATCTTGTATAGTAAGTCTTCATTGCCTTGCAATAGAGATCCAGTAACATTTGAAATTGTTAGAATATTGCCTTCAAAATCACAAGGATACAAGTAATCGTTGATAGAGATGTAAAAGACAGTGGAGGGTTCAAAAATCGAAATTCTCCAATGAAACAACCCTATTCGTTCAAGCTTTTTTGATTGTAATGAATCGCCAACAATATTTTTTAGGGGTATGTTCATCGCTGTTTTTGCTGGAAGAAAACCTAGGAAACAATGGGGTTTTAATAATTGCTGGATTTGTTCTTGGGTTGAAGTACTAGCTTGAAATTCTGTGAGAGGAAAGAACATTAAGAGATGGCCTGCAATAAAAACGATAAGAACCAAAACAGCTAGGAACACAAATGGACCTTTCCGAATGATTCTTTTTTTTCTATTGTTTCTTTTCATAGCTTTTTAATACTCACCACCAGGAACTTGAATATACGTGCCTGAGAGGATTCGAACCTCCACTCTTCGGCTCCGGAGGCCGGTGCTTTATCCATTAAGCTACAGGCACATGAAGTGAATCAATAGTAACAGTTTTCACTTGTTTTACAATTATAGATGTAGTCTTGCTAGTCTATAATCCTGCTGGAGACCCTTTTTCCCAAGGGAATGTTAAGAAAAGACGCAATGGTAGAATGGGGTATGGTATTTTTTCTCGTAGTGATTCAGTTAACACCTCATGCCATATTGTTACCCAGGCAATTGGAATACCAGAAATAGCAGATACTTCTTCAACTTTCTTTAATCCATCCAATACCGATTCAGTCTCTGAGTCAAATCGCAAGTGTGTATTACTTACAAGACCAGTTACTTTTAGTTTTGCATGAGCTTGTAAAGATCGGAGAGTTTTTAAAATCTTTTCTACAGTGTTGGAAAATGGTCTAAGGGTATTGATAACAAGGTAAACTTCAAGATTAGATTCATACAGAACATCCTGGAATTGCGCTATGGTTGTGCATCCATTTTCTTCTCCACCGACATCCATAACTAAGTCAAAGTTTTGATTTCGGAGGTGGTCGTAAATGTGAGAAGGAACAATGGGCATATCCATATTTCGGACTGCTTTGTCCGGTAGAATTAAATCGATTCCAAGTTCCGTAATCTCTTTTTCGCGATCCCGCAATCGAATGTAAGGTTTGATGATATCCAGGTCAATTAACTTTATGGGTTGTGTAGGATTTTTCTTTTTCTGGTGCAGAACAAAGTTTATTGTTATCTCACTCTTTCCAGATCCCATGTTGCCAATGAAAACCCATATATTTTTTTGTGATGGAAAGGGTTCACTCATATGATTTAGCCTTTACTTCACCCCGTAATACCCGAAGAATGTTGAATGCCAGTGCTTCCATTTCATGTTCACCTGGATAGACATAGTAAGTTGCACCAATGAAATCAAGATGAGATTCCAGCTGTTTTACAATAACCGGAGAATATGCCATTCCACCAGTAAAAATGACGGAATCTACATTTCCTTTTAATACTGAAGCCCCTCGACCAATTTCTTTGGCGAGTTGATATATCATCGCATTCATAATCTTTCTGGGTTGTTCTTCTCCATTTTCAGATTGATCTTCCACCTCTTTAGCATTATTGGTACCAAGGTGAGATACCATTCCTCCACGTCCTGCTAATAGTTTTTTCATTTCAGCCTGGGAGTATTTTTCAGAAAAACATAGATCAACTAGACCTAAAGAAGGAAGAGTTCCTGCTCGTTCAGAACTAAAGGGTCCATCGCCATTTAATGCATTGTTTACATCAATACAATTTCCTTTTTCATGGACACCGATAGAAATACCTCCTCCCATATGTACAACAATAAGATTGACTTCCTCATAGCGCTTGCCCATTTTTTCTGCAGCTTTTCTAGCAACATGCTTTTGATTTAGTGCATGCCAGATAGATTTTCTCTTAACACCTTCTAAACCAGATACTTTGGCAATATCTTGCATTTCATCTACCGTGACGGGGTCGGCAATAAAGCCAGGAATTTTATATTGATCACAAAGCTGCTGTCCAATTACTGCTCCTAGATTGGATGCATGGAGCATATAGCGCCCTGTTTGCAGGTCATCAATCATTTGAGGGCAAAATGGGTATACACCGGATGTCAAGGGTCGTAAAACTCCTCCTCTGGATGCTATAGCGGTAAGATCTTCCAAGGAATACCCATTTGAAGTTACTGTAGATACTATCTTTTCTTTTCGAAATTCGAGTTGATCAAAAAGCTGGGGGTATTTTTTCAATTCATCGGAAGAATGAGTAATATTTTGTTGCATCTCATTGGTCTCATTTCGAAAAATCGCAATCTTTGTAGATGTTGATCCTGGGTTGATCACTAGTATCAATGCATCTTTCATAGACACCTTCTTTCGTGTTATAAAAATCTTTTGGTGTAGTTAGTTTTTTGTCTTTGCCGCGCTCATAAGAGCTGCAATCAGGATGGCATTGTATTTATTCTCAGGTGTGTCTGCACGAGAAGGAACTACAATGGGTACTTTTGCTCCAAGGGTTACACCTGCAGATTCTGTCTTGCCACCACCAAGATATACTAAAACTTTATAGAAAATGTTTCCAGACTCAATATTGGGCATGAGCGTGATATCAACATCTCCACACACTTCTGAATGAATCCCTTTGTGTTCAGCAGCCTCTGCGGAGACAGCATTGTCAATTGCCAAGGGTCCTTCGATAATACATCCTGGAATCTGCTTTCTGCGATTCATGGTAGTTAAGATGGATGCATCAATTGTGGATTGCATCTTTAATGAAACCGTTTCAACTGCAGAAATGGCAGCTACTTTTGGATAGTCGATTTCTAATCCTTGTGAAACTTCAAGAGCATTTTTTAATATCTCTATTTTTTCTTCTAAAGTTGGAGCAATACATATACCGCCATCTGTCATAAGAATCATTTTATGGTAAACGGGACTTTTAATGACGCCGACATGAGATAGTATTTTTCCCTTTCGGATCCCATATTCTTTATTTAGCACTTCTTTGAATAGAATGGGAGTGGGAATCAGTCCTTTCATTAAAATATCAGCTGACCCATTATTGATTAGTTCTAGTCCTTTTTGGCACTGCTCGGTTTTTCCTTGTATGGGGATAATTTCAACATCGTCTAAAGGAAACTTACCCTGAGATTCTTTCTGTATAGATTCCGGTGTATCGATTAAGATTGGATGGACAAAACCATCTTTTGTAGCTTGAAAAACTGCATCTAAAACAGCTTTATCTCCGGCTGATACAACAGCCATTTTTACTGGCTTAAGCTCCATCGCTCGTTTTCTTGCTTCTTCAAAATTGTGAATCATGAATTCCTCCTAAAATATGAATTGTGGATTTTTAAACTTATCTATCTTGAACGGGCGGATAAGAAAGTTCATTTTCTTGGTGTAGAAGGACTCGGAGAGTTCCCTCTGCCAAAGATTTCATTTCATCACTACCCGCATAAACATGTATGGGTGCAATAAAAGAGACATAACTCTTGATACCATCAATCATATCCTTGCTGTGCGCCATACCTCCGGTTATTAGAATAGCATCCGGACGAATTGCCATTGCTGCAGTCATTGCACCAATTTCTTTAGCAATTTGATAGACGAGAGCATCAAAGATGAAATGGGCTTTCACATCGTTCTGTTTTCTCATAGCCAAGACGTCACGGAGATCATTGGTACCAAGGTAGGATATGAGTCCAGCATCTTTGATCAGTTTTTTGTAAACCTCTTTTTTTGTATACTCGCCACTGTAGCACATGTTGACGATATCTATTGCAGGTAGTGTACCTGCTCTATTGGCAGAGAATGGTCCAGATTCCATTGCATTATTTACATCAATAATACGTCCGTGTTTGATACAGGAGACAGAAATCCCACCCCCCAAATGAACTACAATGCAAGAAGTATTCTCAAAAACTCTACCAGTTTCTTCGCAAAAATGTCTCATTGTAGCTCTACAATTGAGTGGATGATCAAGTGATTTGTGGAATAATCCCTTGATCCCCGTCATATAAGACTCTTCTTGAAATTCATCTACAGATACAGGATCGACAACATATGCAGGGATATTAACCGAATTGGCAATTTTAAGAGCTAATACGCATCCCAAATTTGATGCATGTTGTCCAAATTGTACATTTTGTACAGTCTCAATCATTTTGGAGTTCACTCGATACGTACCCGCTTTCATTGGACCTAGCATTCCACCCCGACCAACTACAGCGGAAAGGTCATGAAGTTGGATATTAGTGCTTGAAAGTGCATCCAAAATGGCTTTTTCTCGTAATTCTTCTTGGTCATACACAGTTTTAAAGGCATCAAGATCTTTTTTTGAATGTGTAATCTCTTGGGTAAAAATTTCATTGGAGTCTTCGAAAACAGAGATTTTCGTTGAAGTAGACCCGGGATTGATTACAAGAATTTTCATAGACATCATTTCCTCCTCTTGAAAAGGGCTGATTGGGGGCAAATTGAAATGCAATATCCGCAACGATTGCATTTTTCAGAGTCCCAAAACAGATGTTGGTTTTGAATATAAAGAGCATGCAATGGACAAAAAACAACACAATTTTCACATAGATTGCATTGATCTTTGCGAATTCCTAAAGTGAAGTGTTCTCCTTCATTGTCAAAAAAGACAACAGGCTTTTTGATACGTTTCCCATATATTGTCATATGAGATAAAACTGAGGTTCCGAATCCTTTTTTATCTGCTAAACCGATCAGTTTATTTTTGGAAGAGGGGATATTACAGAGCTTTCCAGATACAGCATCTGCTGAAACTGTGTTTTGAGAGAGAACCATAAAAGATTCTGCAGGAGATGAAAACAAATGTATAAAGCAATGGATATTAGAGATAAAGGGAGAGATTGCCTCTATGAGGCTCAGAGATCGCCCTTGAAGGTTTTCTTGAACCAAAATTTCATTTTTTGTATAGGTGGGAAGAAACCAAAAATTTGAAGCGGTACTACCATGGAGGGAAAAAATCGGGTCTTCTTCAAGAAATGTGATCGAAATGAGATAATCAGCTTCCGATATGCTGTTTGGCATATACCTACCACTCAAACACGAAGAACCTTTAGGAGCACCGAAAAAAGTAAATTGAAGAGTGGGTCGTTTTTTCGGTATAGTGGAAAAGTGTTCATGTTGCATATACCTTGTGTCAGGAATATATCTTTTTAATAGAGAATCACAGGACGGGTAAAAGTTGTCCGCAAGAACAAAATGATTGGATGTGGGAAAGTAATGTGTTAAAGCTTGCAGCAGGGTTTCAAGATGTAAAAGGTGTTTATCAGAAGGTGGGCCGGCAATATTGAGAAGAAAACCAATCTTTTTTCCATGCAACTTGGATGTTTGACGATCCCCCTCCAATTGTTTGTGAAGTAGAAATTCAATTTCTTCTCTATATTTTTCATCGGTAATATGGTTCCAATATACGTTCATATTAACAGTATATATAAAAAAAATTGATCTATGAAAAATGAGATACGGATTCTGTTACTTTTTTAAGGCACAAGGGGTATTGTTCAATGGATACTATCTTTTCTGTAACTTTTTATAAGATTGGGAATATATACAATAGATAAGCTTGACGATTTTCAAGGAGGCATTTATGTCTGAAAATACTCAAAATCGATATGACGATCGACAGGAAACGATGGTAACAAAAAGTCGTGTAGGTGGTATTATTGTTGGTATCATCCTGTTTTTAATTGGTGGAATGATTGGTAGTTTTTTCTCTGTGTATTGGATTGCAGCCAATCCATCAATACTTCCTGATAGTCCTATTAGAACCGTTCAAATGAACCCTTCTGAAAACGGACAAACCCCTGTCCAACCAACAGATCAAACTGACACTGATAAAATTGTTCTTTCACATGATCCAATTGTCACCGTAGCTTCTACTGTAAGCCAATCGGTAGTAAAAGTAGAAGTTTTAACGCAGTCCCGATATGGTTGGCAAAAATCAGGTTCTGGCTCTGGGTTTATTATTAGTGAAGACGGTTACTTAGTAACCAACAATCATGTGGTTGATGGTGCTCAGATGATTCGAGTAGAACGCAAAAATGGTGAAAAATATGAAGCTCAGCTCATTGGAACTGACTCTATATCCGATATAGCGTTGATCAAAATTGAAGCTACGAAGCTACCTTTTTTGGAGTTTGAAAAATCCGAGAATGTTCGCGTAGGAGAAACAGTTATTGCAATTGGAAATCCTTACGGATATGAGTATACCGTAACAAGAGGAGTTGTATCCGCTGTACAACGTGAAATCTCAATTCCTGAACAAGATCCTACACCTGTGAATCCCTTTGAAGGTATGCCCTTTTTTGACTTCCAAGATCCATTTGACCGTAATATACCACAGAATAATCAATCAAGTTCGGCTACGATTCCTATGGTAGGCGTAGTTCAAACTGACGCTGCTATTAATCCAGGAAATAGTGGTGGTCCTTTAGTGAATATGGCAGGAAAAGTGATTGGCGTGAATTTTCTTATAGATGTACAAGGGCAAGGCCTTGGTTTCGCCATCGATTCAAATACAGTGATGAAGGTTACAAAGGATTTAAAAGACTACGGCACTGTGTCTTGGGCTTCTTTAGGGGTAGTAATTTCCGAAAACAATGATGAAGTTGCTACTGCTTTGAAACTTAAAGTAAATACAGGTGTTGTTGTAGTAGAAGTTCCTGCTGGAAATGCCCGAAAGGCAGGTATACTGAAAGGTGATGTGATCATGGGTATGGATGGAAAGTCTTTTTCCAATCCTCAAGCTCTCATTACTTACATTCGCTCCAAAGACCCTGGAGAAGAGGTAGAGCTATTGATTAACCGAGATGGAAAAGAGATGAAAATAAAAACAGTTTTGGAAGAATTACGTAAATAGAATCCATTTTTCATGAAAAGCGCATGTTTTTTTAGCATGCGCTTTTTTTATTTTCATTGAATCGAATATACTTATTTCATGGAAAAGACAATTCAAACTACTTTTGCTTCCATAGTGATCCGAGAATTAAAATCTATGGATGAATTCGAAGCTGCTTATCAAATTCAATCCAAACTTCCAGAGTTTTGCAAAATTGGCTTGATACCCTCTTACTATATGCAATTGATCAGCGAAAGAGGAGGCTTGGTTCTTGGTTGTTTCTGTGATGATCAACTGGTTGGATACAATTTTGCATTTCCTTGCATTTCGTCCACATTAGGGGTCTATTTATTTGCCGATTCAATGGGCTTTCTTCCCTCTTATCAGAAAAAAAACCTTGGATATCATGTAAAACACTACCAGTATGAACTTGCTCGATCAAGGGGAATTCGGTATATTGCATGGACATATGATCCCTTAAAGGGAGTAAATGCGAATATCAACATTCGTAAACTCGGTAGTAGCATTGTACGATATATGCCGGATCATTATGTTTCTACGAAAAACAATACTTCACAGACAGGATCAATATGTTCTAGTTTTCCTGAAGATCGATTTGAAGTGATATGGGACTTATCATCGGAGAAAGTTACTGCCCGAATGGAAAAAAGAAATGTCACATCGCGGGAGAATCTGAATCAAATTCCAGTTATTCATCCTGTGGAAATTGATCAAAAGATGTACCAAACCTTTAAAAAGAACTACTCTGATATTGGTATTGAAATTCCGTTGGATTTTCAATCGATGCTTACAACACAACCTTCATTGGCCTTGCAATGGAGACTTTCATCGAGAAAAGCATTTCAGTTTTTCATACAAAATGGCTACTACATAGAGGACTTTTGTCACCTTGATAACCAAGTGCCTAAAAAGAACTTTTATATCTTAAAAAAACAAGATTAGTTCTCTATTTCAATTATCCCTTAAACCACTGAAAATGACCTGAGATTGTTGTGAGAAGTACAATGCTAATAATTATGAGAAAGGTCATTATGGCTACAAACATTGGGGATACTTTACCTCCAGATTTTGAAGCAATCACTAAGCAGTTTTCTTTTGGACAGGATTCAATACACTGGAAACACATAATACACTCTGCGTCTGTTATCTCTTCTTGATGGCATACATCAATGTTCATTGGGCATACAATATTGCATTTATTACAGGATATACATTGAGTTGTGCTACGCACAATACGGTAAAAACCTAAAGGAGCAAGAATATGCAAAAATCCTCCCAATGGGCAAAGGTATTTGCAAAAGAAGCGATCCCACACAAAAGATCCAATTAAACAAAAGATCAACACCAGAAAACCCCATAAAAACAAAGTGAATATTTCCATACTTGTAATGTGGGCATATGCTACCCATGGATCAATCGATCGGAAAAACAAGCTAGAAGTAAACCAGGGAAAAATAATGAATGCAGCTAATACAAGATATTTTGTCCAACGAAAGGGATCTTTTTTGGTGTTTTTGCGGATTTTTTGGATGGATTTGAAGCGATTACCAAGTGAACTGAAGATTTCTTGCAGTGCTCCAAAAGGGCAAAACTGACCACAAAATGAACGTCGAAACAGGAAAGCAGTTATTAAAATGGAGATGAATAGAATTAAACTAGATAGAGCAACTCGATGAAGGAAATAACCAGTTCGAATCCAATATAAGAAGGATTCAATTGCTCCCGTAGGGCATAAAGCACAAACCGATGCAGTTTTTCCTATAATTTGAGGATTTTGGTGCAAATACGCGTTTATTGTGACAGCAGCTAGTATTAGTATTAGAATTCCCCATCGTACATATGAAAAGACTGAAGATTTTTTTTTCATAGATTTTCTTCCTTAAGCGCTTGAATTGCTTTTTGTAATTCTTGTTGAATAAATGAGAGTGTATCAGTTGTTTTTGCCTCTGCTCTCATCACTAAAATAGGTCCAGTATTGGAAGCTCGAATGAGACCCCAACCATCTTTAATTACTGCACGAACTCCATCAATTGTTATACAATCATATTTTCTCTGTAAGTACTGTGTGGCATTTTCAACCATGTGATTCTTTAATTCTTCTTTTACTTCAATACGAATTTCTGGAGTTGAATACATGGATGGTAAATCAGACAAGAGAGAAGATAAGGGTTGATCTGTATAGGATAATATTCGAAGAATTCGCAGTGCTGCATAGATAGCATCATCGAATCCAAAGTATTCATCTTTTAGGAAGATATGTCCAGACATTTCTCCAGCACAAATGGCATTTGTTTCTTTCATTTTTGCTTTAATTAAGGAATGACCTGTTTTGTATACAATAGGATTGCCACCGTGCTTTATGATGTCATCCACTAGAAGCTGGGAACACTTGACTTCGCAGATAATGGTAGAGCCTGGATGCTTTTTGAGAATTTCACGGCTCAGTAAAACCATTACCATATCTCCCCATATTGGATTGCCCTGTTCGTCAATAAGACCAACTCTATCTCCGTCTCCATCAAGACCAATTCCAGCATCAAGTTTTTTTGCTACTACTGTTTCAGATAAGTCTTTACAGTTCTCAAGCTTCACCGGGTCTGGAAAATGATTTGGAAATGTAGGATCGGATTCGCAATACAAGGGAATCACCTCTATACCGGCTTTCTCAAAAATTGCTTGAGCAAACAGGGAAGCAGTTCCATTTCCGCAATCTAGTGCTATTCGTAGTTTACGAGGACCCAGTTTGATTTTTTGAAGAAGATACTCCATATAGGAAGGAAAAATATCCTTTTTTTCATACTGTCCTGGAGTTATGTCTGGTGGGATTTCTAGTTTTTGTTGGTTTTGTTGAATCCATGTATAAATACTGAGAATATCCTCGCCAAAAATAGTACTATCGTCATAATAGACCTTAAATCCGTTATACTCTCCCGGATTGTGACTTGCTGTGATCATTACACCAGCTCCTAATGAGAGAATACGAGCTGCGTAATAAAACATTGGTGTAATCACACAACCAAGATCAATAACGTGAAAACCCATTTGTAAAAAAACTTCAACCAATTGTTTCTTGATTGGTTCAGAAGAGAGCCTATTATCATATCCAATCAGGATAGTTTTTTCATTTCTGGAAGAGAAAAAATGAGAGAAACCCATTGCTAGCTTTCGAACATCATCTATGGCTAAATCTGTTTCTACAATCCCACGGATATCGTATTGACGGAATATTTCTTTTTTCATGTCGCCACCCATTTGTTAGAGAATGGTACTATTGTAAATATTCTTCATCGATATGAAAGTTACAGAAAATGTTATACTAATTGTAACATTTTCCATTTTTCCAAGGAGGGAGCATATGAAAAATGCTTCTAAACAATCAAAAAGACCTTCGGATATCTCTACAGTGGAAGATTTACAACTTAATCAATACAAATCTTCCGATTGGTTCCTTAAAATTGCTTTGATTGTTGCGGTTACTTTATTGGTATCAACTTGTATTATAGGGGTTATGGCACACTATCCACAGAGTCGTGATTATGAATGGAAACCCTTCGTTTTCCCAATGCATCAGCAGCAGTTATATACCGGTAAGTAGCTTGTTGTTTTCTTACATCATTCGTTGATTCTTGAAGAGTATAATAAAGATTTGCTCGAGAATTGTTATTGTTTAAGAAAGAGGTAATTATGCCTGTTAAAAGAACAAAAACCGATTCAAAACTTCAGAAAAGAAGCATTATGTTGCGTTGGATTGTTCTAATCCTAGTTTTCATTTTTATGACTTTGATAGCTTTGTTTCATCAGTATCCAGATCTTGTAGGTAGAACTCTGTCCATTGATTCTTTTTGCCCTATGGGCGGATTAGAAGGATTGTTTTCCTGGATATTTCATGGTTCATTCCTTCAAAGACTAGCTCTTGGTAGTTTTATCTTATTGTTTGCAGTAGTGCTATTGACATTGGTATATAGAAGAGCTTTTTGCGGTCAAATATGTCCATTAGGGACACTACAAGAGATTTTTGGTCAGATAGGTAGAAAAAAGATCTCTAAACGGATTGTCCATTCTTCTAAACAGGAACGCATTTTTCGACTTCTAAAATATCTGATTCTCATTGTATTTGTGATTGGAACATGGGCTACAGGTGTTTTAATCATACGAGCTTTTGATCCATGGGTTGCCTATGCTCATGTCTTTTCACTAGAAGAAATGTTTGAGTTTCCTATTGGATTAGGAATTCTTTTGATTAGTGTAATAGGAGCATTATGGTTAGATCGATTTTTTTGTAAATACCTTTGTCCCTTTGGTGCTTTTTTAGGTCTTTTATCACCTGTAGGAATATATGGGATATCCAGAAACAAAGAAACCTGCATAGACTGTAAAAAATGTGATCATGTTTGTCCAATGAATATTAAAGTATCCACGCAAGAATTTATACAGGACAAAGAATGCATTATGTGTAATGAGTGTGTTAATGTTTGTCCCGTAGAAGATACTTTGATAATTGCTTCAAAGAAAAAAACTGTTGTCTCTAGCCCTATGAAAGTAACCATTGTATCCATATTACTGATGGTTCTGGTTGCTTTATCATTTACACTAAGTGGGCATTTTAAATGGTTTTTTGCAAACACTACCACTCCATATGAAAACCAAGTTATCAAAAATGATGTTGAAGATATCCGAGGATTTATGACACTTCGTGAGTTATCAGTCGGGTATGGTGTACCCTTGGAGGTTCTAATGGATAAATTTGCAACATCTCCTGATGATGCAGATAAGCCAATTAAAGAGATCGTTATTGAAGATGAGGATGGTGGACACGGCACTGATCTAGTTAGAGACTTTATTCGGAATTACAATCCATAGATAGGATCGTTTCATATTTGACGCATTGAGTTGATCAAGGTACTTGATGAAACAAAAAACCCCCGAGTATTCTTCGGGGGTTTTTTTAGTGTATGTGGAATTGTTGACTAGTTTATGGAGCAGGGTAGGTTAATGTGATAGTTTGTGTTTCCCCATCCCAACCAACAGCAAAGCCTAGATTTTCAGCAACATATCGAAGAGGTAGGAATGTTCTTCCAGATACAATCATAGGAGTAACATTGGGATTTTCATCAATTTGTGCTTCTTTTCCATTGATACGAGCCATGGGTTTATCAATCCAAAGTTCCATAAGAATGTCATCTTTTTGAATGGTTACTTTTCGTTCAGTGGCATCCCAGCTGATTTCTCCATCAATGGCTTCTACAACAGGACGGATTGGAAGTACTGTACGTCCTTCGTGAACAAAAGGAGCAGCATCAAGCAAGAAAGGTTCTCCGTTTAAGAGATAGGTTGTGCGTCCAATGATGAACTCAATAACAGTCCTAAGTTTGCGCTCAATAGTTACTTCTAGTTCAGATGTGTTATCTGCCAGATCAGTGGCTTTAATAACAAATGTATTGATTCCAACCTTAAGAGAAGCTTTGAATTCAAAAGAACCCTTATCGTCTAGAGCAATCTTCTTGTCGTTAATTGTGACAAAAGCGTCAACCTCTGTTTTACCCTTGATCGTATAGGATTCTTCGTAAATCACTTCAGGTACCTCTTCAAGAAGTGTTATTTCAGGAGGTGTTGTATCTCCTTTTTTGATTGTGAATTTGAAAGAAGAGGATCCTTTGAATGTAATTTCTTTATCGCGTTCATCAAGCAGACGAATACGATCAAATTTAATCTCAGCTTCACCAGTCTGTTTTGCAGTGAGATTCATTTGGACAAGAGTGCCAGATCCCTGAATTGGGTTATCTTTGACCTGTGCATCAAAAATTAGGAGATTTTCAATTTGATCTGGTTCAGACATTTGTGCGTCAGCTAGAAGGTCTCCAGCAGTGATAGAGTTGAATTCAACATATTTGTTTGGAAGTAGAACACCAAACTCGATTTTATAAACATCTTCAAGTTTGTCTCCCTCAATATTTACAATGAATTCTTTGTTTTCTAGAACTTCTTGTGGACCAGTCATGGAAAAAACTGCATCTGATTCTTTTATTGTGCCATCATCGGGGGGGACTGCAGTTTCATCTTCTAAAACGACAACAACACTATGTAAGCAATCTGTAACATAGAGTTTTCCTTCATAATCCATCGTAATAAAAGTAAATCCGGGCCATTGAAGATCAGATGTCCAAATAAGCTCACCATCGGGGTTGAATTTTTGGATTCGGCCACCGCCTGTTTCGGCAACATAGACATTACCAGCCCCATCTACACATGTGCCCTGGGGTGCATTTAATTGCCCAGGTTCTGAACCGGTTTCGCCCCACTCGGTGATGGTATCGCCATCAATATCCATGCCTACAACTTTATCACTACCTGTTAGTGCGATATACATGTCACCTTTAGAATTACACGAAACTCCAACTGGCCATTCTCCATTGATGGGGAAAGCATCAACTTCAAAAGCATATTCATCAATCATTTCAGAAACATCAACAACAGAAAGAGAGGCAGAACGAGAATTAACAACTATTAGTTCACCATTTTCGTTCACACAAAGACCTTGGGGATAACTGAATCCTTCATCAATGATTGCCCAGGGTTTGTAATCCTGGTCAAATACATGAATAGTATCAGCTTGAGAATCGGAAACATATACATAACCATCTTGATCAAAGCATATGTCTGTGGGAGAGAAGAATTCTCCTATATCAGGATTTCTACTTCTGGTTGGTTTACCAAAATGCTGAATATCGTTTCCGTCTTGATCAAAAACAACAATGTTAGCGAAATTGCTGTTTCCTACGAGAATATTACCATCCATATCAACTCGAACGCCTTGGGGGTTGGATAAAATACCTTCGGGAGTATTTTGAGAATACAGGAATCCAATAATAAAGATTGGAATATCGTTTACAGAACTCATATAAGCATCAACAAACTTGTTGCTTGAATCAAATACCATCAAACGTGAGAGAGCTCCTTCAAGCACATATACAGTACCATTTTTAATGCAAGCAGAAGTGGGTAGTAAAATGTTTTCATCTTGGATTGTATTGCCGCTTGGAGGTTGTGCAACTAAGTCAACATACGTTAGCATGTTTTTTGGGTCTTCTGGCAAACGGAATCTTTTCACATGAGTGCTTTTTCCGTTATATTGACTGACGATAAGTAAATTATCTTCAATCGATAGACCAGTGATTAATCCACCAACATTTTCTTCATTAGTACCAATATCAATACAATCTGAAAGATGATTTCCCTGCGAGTCCAGGGTTGCCATTTTACAGATACCAGCAATTGATGAAGCAGATACATAGACGTTTCCATTGGAATCAACTTCAATTTGAGAAGGACCGTAATAGTTTTCAGGAGATGGGGTTAGTCCTTCATAGCTGGAAAAAACACCAATGTATTTACCGGTTGCATCAAACTTTAAAAGACCTTTTTCAAAATCAGTGACAACAAAAGAACCGTCAGGTAAAAATGCTAAATCGGTAGGGGCTATCATATTGTCATCTTTAATGATTTTAATAAAAGTACCATCTTCTTTAGTAACAGTAATTCTTCCTAAGTAGGAATCAGTCATATAAAGATTACCATTGGTGCATACATTAATAGAGGTTAAATACATGTATTCACCGTCTTCTTTACCTACAGTACCAAAATGGTATAAAGGTTCCAGGCTCTTGTTGAAGACTTCGATTTGTGATTCTCCACTATCGACTACAAAAATGTTCTCTTCTTCCGAAATATACAAACCCATTTGGTAGATGGGGTGAAAAAAAGAACCATCTTGGGTAGCCATTCGGAATGTTCCAACTGTGTCGGTTAAACCAATTACTTGTGAAATACTTAATGGATCCTCTGTATCAGAAGCTTCCGTTGGAACAGGATTAAAACTAAAAATAGTTGCAAACAAAAACAAAACTGACAATAGCGAAATAATTCTTTTCATAGACCCTCCTTAGGTACCAGTATAATAGCGAGCAAATATCTTCAAATCTTCAAGATTTATATAATAGTCAGAATTAAGGTCATACATCGGATCCCATTTCTCTTTGTCTTTCCAGTTAGTATAGTAGTGGTCTTGCAACAGAATGAAATCTTGATCATTAACCTGACCGTCTTCGTTGAAATCACCAAGAGTTACTTCATCCTTTTCAATTAGAAAAGAAGGTAGCAAAAAGAGAGTTTTGCGTTCAAGACCTTGGGAATCCTTGAATTTAAAGTGGATAATTTCGACATCTAGAGAATCAGTCGCTCTTCTGGCTTCAAATTCAATTTGAGCGATGATTGCATTGCCATTACCATCCCACTGTGGATTTCTATGTCCCTTAACAAAAAAAGTGCCTTTATCAAATTCAACATCGCGGTCAGTAAATCTTGATAAGTCAACGAAATCTCCAATATAGAAGTCGCCATGATCTAACTTTGATCGAGAGAATTTGAGTTCCAACTCAAATTCTTGAATATCAAAAGGCTCTCTAAAGCCTAAATCAACCACAAATTTGTCACCGATGTTTAATTTTCTGGGACATGCAACAAGAAAAGTAGGAGGTTTTGGCACAGAAGATCCAGAAATCTCTAAAGTTGATTCAGATGAGATGGTTTCGTAAACTGTTTCATGGTTTCCAGTGTAGCGAGTTCCCTGAATAGAGGCAGTTAAATAGAAGTCACCATCTGGTAAAAACTCATTATCTTCAAGACTTTTACCGTCCCACTCAAAAACATATTCGCCCAATGGGAGATATTCAAATGTTCTTACGGTTCCCCAATCCACTCCAGTTTGATCGTAGGCGTGAAAGCTGAGAAAATTGGCTATATTGTTATATTGCTTACCGTCCTGGGGACTACCAACGTCGTAGTCGAACACGCTTCCTGCGTTTAAGTTAAAGTGTACATATCCCGATTCATCTTGCTCAATGTTCAAGGTATCTTTCGAAAAATAGAATTCAGAAATGCT